>NZ_CALPDH010000008.1:0-170796 GCF_943193215.1 Acetatifactor aquisgranensis
ATGGGAATAACATAGCACTTTTTAAGGTCCATTAAACGGACTTAAAAGACATACCGACCCATTTACTGACTAACACCATATGTATTTATATGCCTATATTGACTTTGTGATTTATATACAGTTTCTAAGCGCATATTTTGTATATTATATACAATCAATTTCTCTGGCACTAAAAAAGAGAGGATATTACAACCTCTCTTTCTCGCATTTACGTTTTTATATCTGCAATCGGTATCATATTTCCGTGCTGTCTCTGTCCGGCAATGCGTGTCATCCCCGCTTTCCGCTTCCCAGGGCGAAAACGCAGCGGGCCCGGCAGCCGTCTTTAGGTCTGCCAGGCCCGTTTATGGAATCCAGTCATTCTCCAGCCTCTTATCCTTTGCAGGCATCGAATCACCGTGCCCTGGCCGGGCCGCTGCTCTCCCGCACCACCAGCGTAGGCTCCATCATCTGCAGTTTCGGAATCTTCTTCCCCTCCAGAACCCCTATAGCCGTCTCCACCATCTTCTGTCCCAGTTTCTCATAGTTATAGTCGATGCTGGTGAGCTTCGGCATCATCATCTCGGCTATGTAGGTATTGTCATAGCTGACCAGCGAGACATCCTCGGGTATCCGGTAGCCGTGCTCCGCAAGGCTCCGGGCGATTCCCGCCGCGGAGAAATCGTTGATGGCAATCACCGCCGTAGGCACGATTCCCGCTTCCACCATCCTGTTCATCTCCGCGTAGGCCCCTGCGTCATCATAATGCCCCGCCTCCTGTACCAGCTCCTGCCGGAACGTAATCTGGTTCTGCTTCAGCAGCTGCTTGTACCTCTGTATCTTCTCAAAGGTGGACAGCACATTCGCCCGGCCGCCCACCAGCGCGATCTCCCTGTGGCCCAGAGCAATCAGATACTCCAGCAGCAGATCCATGGACTTCCTGGCGTCAATCTGTACCTGAAAGCACTGGGTGCCGTCCAGCTTGCCGTTGATCACCATGGGAGTCCTCTCCGGCATGGCGTTCACCAGCTCCACGTACTCCAGATTCGACACCAGGTCGTCCACCCGGCCGCCCAGCTGAATCACCGCGTCCACCCGCTGCTCCTGGAGTTTCTCCAGCTGCTGCCGCTCCAGTCCGGCCTCTCCCAGGGAATTGCACAGCAGGACCGTGTACCCCAGCTTCCTGGCCGCCAGTTCGCAGGCCACGAAGACCTCGGAATAGAAAGGATTCCTTACATCCGCCGCGATGATGCCGATGACCCGGCTCCTGGTATCGGACAGGCCCCTGGCCATGGCGTTGGGCGTGAAATTGTATTTTTCGATGAGCTCCTCGATTTTCTGCTTCTTCTCCGGCCTTACCTTGGCGCTGCCTGTCAGCACCCGGGAGACCGTGGCGGGGGATACGCCCGCCTCTTTTGCTATATCATAGATAGTGATGCTTCTTCCGCCTGTTTTCTTGTCCGCGTCCATATGCAGTACCTCGTCTTTACTCTGTTACCTGAAACCGATTTCCCCCATTTTTTTATCATATGATTTTTCGGGCTGAATGTCAAGAGAGTTTCTTATCTGCGAATTTCTCTTGTAACCTCTGCCGGGATGCCGTATACTGGAAATAGAAAAAGGAAGCCGAGGGAGGTTCAAAATGATTGACGGATATCTGCGCGCACAGGGAGGGAATAGAACGGCAGCGGGGAAACAGTGCTGCTAAAGGGCTGGGGACTTGGAAACCGGCTCCTGCAGGAGGGCTATATGTGGTATGTCTTCGGAAACAGGCGTTTCGACCGCCCCCGCCGGATCGAGGCAGTGGTGGAGGAGCTGACAGGAAAGGAGTATGCCCACCGGTTCTGGAAAAGGTTCCGGAAGAACTATGTGACCAGAGAGGACATCCTGCGGATGGCGCAGCTGGGCTATAATTCCGTGCGGATTCCATTCTGCTACCGCCTGTTTCTGGAGGAGGGACCCGGAATCGTCTGGAAAGAGGAGGGATTCGAACTGCTGGACAGGTGCATCGACTGGTGCGGGGAGGCGGGGATATATGCCTTTCTGGATCTCCACGGCGCCCCCGGCGGGCAGACAGGAGCCAATATCGACGACTGCATCGATGATGTGCCCTGGCTGTTCCTGGACAGGGAGCAGTGGGACAGGGGAATCGCACTGTGGGCCAGATTGGCGGAACGTTATAAAGACAATGTCGTAGTAGGAGGATATGACCTTCTGAACGAACCCATCGCGCCGCCCAGCCAGGAGGCCGGAGACCACGAATTCCTGATTCCCAGGCTGAAAGAATTCTATCAGGAGGCCACCGCCGCCATCCGCAAGGTGGACAGGCATCATCTGCTCTCCATCGAGGGCGCCCACTGGGCCACCGATCTGCGGATTTTTGACCACAGATACGACGACAATATGGTGCTGCACTTCCACCGGTACGGTACATACCCCGATTACGCCTGCCTGGAGCCTTATGTGGAAAAAGCGAAAGAGCTGGACGTGCCCCTGTGGCTGGGGGAGACCGGGGAGAATGTAGACGAGTGGTATACGGCCCTCTGCCCCCTGGCCGAGTCTCTGGGAATCGGATACAATCTGTGGCCCTGGAAGAAAATGGCCTGCACCAACTCCCCTTATTCCGTGAATCTGCCAAATGACTACAGCCTCATCATGGATTATATCGACAGAGGCCCCCACCCGGGCTACCGGAAAGCCCAGGAAATCTTCGATGAATATCTGGAGAACATAAAGCTTGAAAACTGTCAGGAAAATGCCGCCGTCATCCGCCATGTGCTGCGCCGGATTCCTTTCTCCCTGCGGGCCACGGACTTCGACCAGTGCCCGGGCAAAGGGCGCGCTTTCTCCGGCACTGCCAAAGAGGATGATACAATCGATTATCGCGGAGGCTGCGGCATGAGGCTGGTGGAACTGGAAAAGCCAAGCGGCGAGAAGAGGCCCGGCTTCGACTGTGGATGGGACCGCTACGGACTGCTTTTGGAAGCGGGGGAATACGCCTGCTACCAAGTCGAAATCCCGGGGCCCACAGCGCTGACAATCTCCCTTGCGCCCCGGGAACGCCCCGCTCTGCTGCAGATTTCCGACCGGGCGGGCCGGGAAGAATATGGAACCATTCGGGCAGAAAAGGACTCCGACAGCATCTCCCTCCCTCTGTCAGGGAACCAAAAAGGCATTCGGATCACTGCGAAAGAGGGAACCGTGTGCCTGGTGCGCCTGTCTTTCAGCCAGGCATAGCCCCGGCCTCAGTCCCTCTCCCGTTTTCTGTACGGGATACTGCTCTCCCTCACTACCAGGAGCGGCTCCACCATCTGAATCCGCTCCACTTCCCTGCCCTCTATCAGGCGGATTGCCGTGTCCACCAGCGTCTCCCCGTATTTCGTATAATTGTAGTCCACGCTGGTAAGCTTCGGATTGGCGCTCTCCGCCATATAGGTATTGTCAAAGCTCACCAGGGAAATGTCCCCGGGAATCCCCAGGCCGTGCTCTCTGATACTGCGCATGATGCCGAAAGCCGCGAAATCATTGACGGCAATCACCGCCGTAGGCCTCTCCCCCCCATCCAGCAGCCCGTTCATCTGCTCATATCCGGACTTGAAGTCATACCCGCCCTCCCCGGCGGCCATGCTCTCGCCATACTCTATCCCTCCTGTCCTGCACAGCTGCCTGCACCTTACGGCTTTTTCATAAGTGGCCAGCACGTCCATCCGCCCGCCCACGAACGCCACCCTCTCATGGCCCAGGGCAGAGAGATGCTCCATCACCAGCTCCATGGAACGCATGGAATCGATGCACACCGTATTGCATCTGATCCCGTCCAGCCTTCCCGTGGTGATGACCGGTATGGTCTCCCCGGGGGCGTTTTTTGTCCCTGACTGCCTGATCCTATCTTCTCTTTTTATCAATCACGCGCTTCTTCCGGCGCCTCTGCCTCTTTCCTTTCCCCGGTCTCCTCCCCGGCCGGCACGCACACCTCCTCCGGCACCCACGCCCTGCCGAACTCCGTGTCCCGGAACAGCTCCGTCAGCCCTGTGATCTGCTTCAGCCGCAGGATTTCGTCCGGATCCATGCCCAGATGCCTGGAAATCCAGGCATCGCTCCTGCCGATTTCATGAAGCTCCCGCACGATATTGCTCATCAGCTCCACATCGTGGGAGCCCCTGGCCCTGTTGTGGCGAATCGTGCTGGCCATGCGCTGGTCCAGTGGCTTGTCGATCACGGTCACGGGCAGCATGCCCTCCTCCCTGCGGTAGATGTCCGGATAGTCCCTCATCACCCGGTAGCGGTGGAAGCCGTCCACGATGATATAGACATCCCGCTTTTTATCGTAATAACAAACAATCGGCATCGTGTAGCCGTCTTCCTTGATGCTGTCGTACAGAAGACGCATCTCCGGCGGCGCCACCGCGTTTGGGTTATAGCTGTTTGGCTCAATCTTCTCGAAAGGTACTCTCACCACATCGTAGACCGGACTGCGGTATGCCATTTTAAATGCCCTCCATATTCCGATATTTCTCCTTGATAATCTCCAGCCGCTTCTTGTCCTCCCGCATGAGCCCGAAGCCCATGAACCGGCAGAGATGGTCATTCTTCAGGATGCAGTAGCACATGCGCTTCCAGGACGGGACGTCCTTGGTACTCCTGATGTCATCCGTGTCGTCCGGAATCTCCTGTTTGAAGATGATTCTGGATTTCCTGTCCAGCGTATAGTTTGATACGCCGTTCCGTTCAATCTTGTATCCGTGGTCTTGCAGCTCTTGGATAGTCTTCTCCGACAGCCCGCCTCCTGTATTATGCCAGAAGTCGATGGATGTCCGGAACTTTTTCTCATAATTCATCCGCAGCTTATCCGGCAGCGTGTCCAGGAGGAACATGGTGTAAGACTGCCATGTATGGCCCGCGGGGAGCTTTACGTCCCTATAGCCCATGGCCCGTGTCTTCCCATAGATGGATGTGAAATTAGCCCCCTGTACCCGCCCCACCAGCTTCGTCCATGTCTCCGGCTCCAGGATCCGGTACAGGTTCAGGGATTCCTTGGCATAGTCGTTGAAAGGCGATGCCACCCTCATCTGGGTGGGCAGGAGCCCCGCCTTATGGTAAAGGTCGTACAGCCTGTTGCAGGGGTAGCCGAACCTGGAATAGGCTGTCCATACATCGGAGGTGCTCCAGTCGTACATGGGGGACGCTGCCCACACATCCTTGAACTGCCTGGATATCCAGCACCTTCCCTCATAGCCGTTCCTGTTGTTCAGAAAGCCGCTGTAGCGGCGCAGGGATTCCTCCGCCCGCATCCCAAGCAGACAGACAGTCCTGCGGTTTCCGTGCTTCTGCCTGAACCATCTGCCGAACTGCTTCGCCAGATCCTCCTCCAGCATCTTGTATTTATAGAGGCTGAAAGGATTCCTGCCCATATGGATCACATAGGGTTTCCTGGGCATGGGCCGCACCCAGCTCTCCTGCATGGTATCGTCCCAGGGATACCAGTACATCTCATAGCTGCTCAGCGCCGTGCGCACCGCCATGGGCAGGCACACCCAGTAGGGCTCGGTCCTGGACAGGTACATCTCGAATACTTTCTCCACATATTCCGTAGTCACCTGATACTGGGCCTCGAAATCCTGATGGAAGACCCCTATCTTTTTCCGGATTCTCTTCCTCTCCATGTAGTCCATGACCATATGCAGCAGCAGGCCGCTGTCCTTGCCGCCGCTGAAAGAAACATATATATTATCAAACTCCTGAAAGATTATGTCCAGACGTTCCTGCAACGCCTCGTATACATTTATGTCCAGGTACTTCTTCTCCAACGCTCTCCCTCCCCCCTTTGTCCCTTTCCGCCAAATCTCCATTTCGACTATACATAATTTGCCGGAATGTGTCAAGGCGCTTCTGCCCCCCTGTCCCCAGGGCAATCCCCCGCATGGACCGAACCTTATGTCAGATATGCGGCGCATGCGTCGCAGCCTGTCCCCACAATGCCAGGGAGATAGCCGGAAAGGAATACGAGCTCCCTGCCCTGATCCGGGAGCTGGAAAAGGACAGGATGTTCTACGAACAGTCCGGCGGCGGCATCACCCTCTCCGGCGGCGAGCCCCTGGCCCAGGACATGGACTACATAGAAGAGCTGGCCAGACGGCTGCACACAAAGGGCTACAGCGTGAACATCGATACCTGCGGATGCGTCCCCTACGAGCACATCCGGCGCGTCCTCCCCTACACGGACACTTTCCTCTACGACATCAAGCTGATGGACCCAAAGGCCCACAGGCAATACACGGGCGTGGACAACGGGCTGATTCTGGAAAACCTGAAAGCCCTAAGCGCCGACGGCGGGAAAATCAATCTCCGCCTCCCCCTCACAGGCGGGGTGAACGCCACCAAACAGCATCTCACCGACATCATTCAGTTCCTGCAGAAAAACGCAGTCAACCCCTACCGCATCCATCTGCTGAAATACCACAGCGCCGGCAGCGGCAAATACGCCAGGCTGGACCGTCTCTACGACCACTCCTCCATGGCGGCGCCGGAGGCCGGGTGGCTGGAGCAGACAGCGTCCCTCTTTCGGCAGAGCGGTTTCCAAAATATCCAGATAGGAGGTTAACCCATGGCAAAGACCCAAGAACGCGGCATGAACGACCGCATCAGAAGACTTCGGAAACTCAGCACCGAGACCCAGCCCCATATCTACATAGAGCGGGCCGTCCTGGAGACAGAGGCCTATCAGAGGTACGAGGGCAAGGTATCCGTCCCGGAACTTCGGGCGCTGGTGCTGAAGCATTTCTTCTCCCATAAGAAACTCTACATCGGCGAGGACGAGCTCATCGTAGGGGAAAAGGGCGACTACCCCCAGTCCGCCCCCACGTTCCCAAAGCTGTGCTGCCACACGTTGGACGGCATGCACAACATGAACGACCGTTCTGTAGTCAATTTTACGGTCACGGAAAATGACCTGAAAATCCAGGAGGAGCAGATCATCCCCTACTGGGAGGAGCGCTCCATGCGCCACCGCATCTTAAGCAGCATGACCGATGAGTGAAAAGAAGCCTACGCCGCCGGAATCTTCACGGAATTCATGGAACAGCGGGGCCCGGGCCATACCGTAGGCTCCGTGAAGCTTTATGAGAAAGGTTATCTTGACTATCAGGAGGACATCAAAGAATCCCTGGGCAAGCTGGACTATCAGAACGACCCGGAGGCCCTGAACAAGCGCGACCAGCTGAACGCCATGTACATCGCCTGCGACGCCATCATGATCCTGGGAAAGCGCTACGGGGAGCTGGCCAGGCAGATGGCTGCGGAATGCACCGATGAACAGCGGAGAAAAGAGCTGCTGCAGATAGCGGAGGGCTGCGATGTAGTCCCCGCCCACAAGCCGGAGACTTTCTATCAGGCCATCCAGACCTACTGGTTCACCCATCTGGCCGTGACCACGGAGCTGAACCCCTGGGACGCCTATTCGCCGGGACATTTCGACCAGCACCTGGGGCCTTTCTATGAAAGGGATACGGAGGCCGGAATACTCACCCGCGACCAGGCTCTGGAGCTGATGGAATGCCTGTGGGTGAAATTCTATAACCAGCCCGCGCCGCCCAAGGTAGGCGTCACCCTGAAGGAAAGCAGCAGCCATCATCCAGGAGCTGATGAATGCCGGGAAGACGCTGGAGGACGCCCGGAAAGGCGGGTGCTCCGGCTGTGTGGAGACCGGCGCATTCGGCAATGAGGCCTATATCCTGCTGGGGTATTTCAATCTGCCCAAGGTCTTCGAGCTGACATTGTTTAACGGGGTAGACCCCATGACCGGCAGGCAGCTAGGGCCCAGGACAGGGGACGCTAAGGATTTCAAGACCTTTGACCAGCTCTGGGAGGCTTACACGAAGCAGATTGACCATTTCCTGGACATCAAGGTGCGGGGCTCCAATGTGATCGAGTCCCTGTACGCGAAATATATGCCGGTGCCGTTCCTCTCCATCCTGACCAACGACTGCATCGCCAAAGGGCAGGACTACAACGCGGGCGGCGCACGCTACAACACCAGCGTCATCCAGGGCGTGGGCACCGGCACCATCGCGGACTGCCTGTCCGCCGTGAAGTATAATGTCTACGATAATGAGAATTTCACCATGGAAGAACTGCTTGCCGCCATGAAGGACAATTTCCAGGGGCATGACAGGCTGTTTAACCTGGTGCGGAACAAGACGCCCAAGTACGGCAATGACGACGATTACGCGGACAATCTCATGCGGAAAGTGTTCAATTACTTCCTGGACAGCGTCAGCGGCAGGCCCAACATGCGGGGCGGCACCTACCGGGTGGATATGCTGCCCACCACCTGCCATGTGTATTTCGGGGATGTGATGATCGCCAGCCCCAACGGCCGCCTGGCCCGCAAGCCGGTGTCCGAAGGCATCTCCCCTGAAAAGGGCGCGGATATCCACGGCCCCACCGCCGTCATCAAGTCCTGCGCCAAGATGGACCATCTGAAGACCGGCGGGACGCTGCTGAACCAGAAATTTACTCCGGAAGTGGTAACCGGGGAGGCAGGGCTGAATCATATGGCGGATTTGATTCGCACCTATTTCGACATGGACGGCCATCATATCCAGTTCAACGTGGTGGGGCGGGATACCCTGATTGCGGCCCAGAAGAACCCGGAGGAGTATCGCGACCTGATCGTCCGGGTGGCAGGGTACAGCGACTACTTCCGCAACCTGGATAAGCCGCTGCAGGATGAGATCATCGAGCGGACGGAACAGAATTTTGGGTGATTGGGAAACAGCGCGGCATTGGCCGCGCTGTTTTTCTGTATAAATCCACTCTTACTTATCTCTATAATGAGAACCACATTGAACAATCTTTATCGTATTATCTTCTATACGATAAACAATGCGATTCGCATCATCTATCCGCCGACTCCAATAAGCTGCCAGGTCACCACTTAACCTTTCCGGCTTACCTATTCCGTCATATCCATTACGGTCAATATCTTTCAGCAGCTGAAGAATCCTTCTTAACGTTTTCTTGTCCTGCTTCATCCAATATTCAAAATCTTCCCATGCCGCATCAGACCACGACTTAATCATCAATGTTCACCTCGTGTACTGTCCCCCCTGTAGCTTCCATTTGTGCTATTGATTCCTTCAGCCTGGTCATATTTTCCTGCGAATAAAAAGGATCTACACCCACTTCAAATGGTATCCTCTTCTCTCGTCCCAGTTTTTTAAGATAAATATTAATAGCCGTAGATAAAGACATTCCAATATCAGCACAAGCTTGTTCTGCCATCTTCTTTACATCATCCTCTACCCGTAAACTAATTTGAGCCATCATATCACCTCTTCCTTTTTGATGTTATTAATATACTCTACATCATAGCATTTGTAAAGCATTTTGCTGGTTTTTACCCCCTTTTTGATTCAAGGAACGCTTGAATTTTCCAGAACTGCCAGATATCGGGCAGAATCTGAAATTCAATTATTTCTTTATAGCCGGAATCGGCGTATCCGTGCTACAATCATTTCAGAAAAAGCTTTTTCCGAAAATGACGAAAATGAGAGGAGAAAAACTATGTTTAACATGAAGCAGGTCGGCAGAAAAATCGTGGCATTGAGGAAAGCGCAGAACATGACTCAGACGGAATTGGCTGATAAAATGAACGTGAGCTTTCAGGCTGTCTCCAACTGGGAAAGGGGCAACAGCATGCCGGATATCTCAAAGCTGCCCCAGCTGGCGTCTCTGTTCGGATGCTCTGTGGACGAACTCCTGGAGGAAAAATCAGAACTTCTGCATTCCGCCATGAAAGATGGTCTTCAGGAATATGTGGAGAATAATGAGGTGTCCAGAGAGGAACTGGAAGCCGCCGTTCCCGTGCTGAAACCGGATCAGGTCGAGAAAATCGCCAACAGCATGCTGTTGAAAAACGGTGACAATATAAATATTTTTTATCCGTATCTGGACGATGACGCGCTGAGGGAAGTGGCGGAGCGCAAGGTCAAAAAGGGCGAATCCATTGACGATATGCTGGAATATCTGGAGGAGGATTATCTCGGAGAACTGGCCTTGCTTCTGTATGAGCAGGGCAGGCCTGTGGATTCGTACTATGACTACATGGAGGAAGACCAGCTGAGCGAACTGGCCAGACGCAAGGTTAAAAAAGGCGAGTCCATTGATGACATGCTGGAGTATCTGGAGGAGGATTATCTCGGAGAACTGGCCTTGCTGCTGTATGAACAGGGCAAGTCCGTAAATTCGTTCTACGAGTACATGGAGGAAGACCAGCTGGGCGAACTGGCCAGGTGCAAGGCTAAAAAGGGCGAGTCCATTGATGACATGCTGGAATACCTGGAAGAGGACTACATCGGCGAGTTGGCCTTGCTTCTGTATGAACAGGGCAAGTCCGTAAATTCGTTCTACGAGTACATGGAGGAAGACCAGCTGAGTGAGCTGGCTAAGCGTAAAATCAAAAAGGGCGAGTCCGTCGAAGATATGCTGGAATATCTGGACAGCGACTTCATCAAGGACATTGTTCTGGAGCTGATGTCCTGAGTTATGATTGGAATAAGGTCTTGACAATTATGTTTCATGCCGGAGACGGGAGACTCCATTGCCAGACGGAAGATTTTACTGCCGCCTGGCAATGATTCTCTCATAGGCATGTTCATGATGTATCCCGCCGGGGTGGGTATCCGTAAACGTCCCTTCCTGATGACGGACGATTTCCCAGTCCTTATATTTCAGAGGCAGTTCCCCTACGGCAAAAAGGCTGTGGGTAAAGGGAGCATTGTCAGGCGTAGCAGGCAGCCTGTCGGTGAAGACGCCGATGACATTATAGCCGCCGGGCTTGGTGTGTTTTTGCATTTTTGCAATGAACCGGTCCCTGACCTGCTTCGGCGGCAGATGGAGGACACCGTGGGATAAGATGATGTCATACTTTTTTTCAAAGATAAATTCTCCCAGGTCACAACAGAAAAAGTTGACTGAAAGACTCAGAGAACAGGCAATCCTTACGGCCTTTTCAACTCCGGCCGCAGAGATGTCGAAAGCATCCACCTGATGTCCCAGACCGGCCATGAAAACAGAATTCCGGCCCTCTCCACAGCCCACGTCCAGCACGGAGGCATTCTGCGGAAAAAAGGGATAAAATTCGTCGATGTCTACGGTTGGCCCTTTGGAAAATGTGGAAACATCGTTATCTGCATAAGTCCGTTCCCAAAACGGATGCTCTGGCATACTTGCACTCTCCTTTCATGTATTCCATATTCTTTCTTGACCTCCGCAATGAACTCGTCAGTAGCAGAAACGACTTTTACGAAAGGTGCATGGTTTTCTGGCCAATCAAAGTATCCATACAATGCTTATGAGGGACGCCGCCGCTGTTGCAGTCGAAGACCTCCTCCCTGCAGATATGGAACAGCCATTCATGGTAATAGCCGAACAGTTCCCCGGAATACCAGGGATGGCGCAGTTTCTCATCCTCCGGGTTATCCCAGGAGCGAGTGATGAAGGGTTTCCGGACGAACACATTCAGGGCATTGATGCCGTTCTCCGCGGTATGCGCTTTCAGCCTTTCACAGAGTTCCTTTCTTCCGGGCCGGGGGATGAAGTGAAGCATGCCGCTGCAGAAAATGATGTCATATTCCATATCCGGATCATAGTCCGATATGTCAGCCTTGAAAAATCTCACGCCCACTTTGTTGTGCTCCGCAAGCCGTTTCGCCTTTTCAATCCCCTGTTCGGAGATATCGAAAGCGGTCACGGCGTATCCGCATTTCGCCAGAAAGACCGCGTCCTTCCCCTCCCCGCAGCCGATGTCCAGCACCCGGTAGGGCTTTATGGGGGGAAGAATCTTCATGATATCATAGCAGATGCGGTTGGGCAAAAGCCCCCAGTAATACTCTTCCGTCTCGTACCGCCTGTCATAGTCCGTCACCACGCTCCTGTAGCCCAGCAGGGCGTCCACTGTGGTGTGGAGCGCTGCCGCCAGCTTCGGCAGCATTTCGATGTCGGGATAGGCAGAATTGTTCTCCCATTTCGAGACCGCCTGGAATGAAATGTTCAGGGACTGTGCCAGCTGGTTCTGTGTCAGGCCCAGCTCTTTTCGCCTTTTGCTGATGACTTCTCCTGTTTTCAGATGCTCCATGTCTGCCGCCTTTCTCTTTCCTGATTAACTATATTATATACGATATATTATCTGTTTACCTTTTTTCGAATCGGTACATGTTACATATTTATCCTAATATAAGAAAACGCAAAGCGCAATAACGCAGAGAGGGAATCCGTGCAAAGAATTCATCCGGCAGTTGAATACCACCCCGGTAACTGCGATTTTTTATTGGCATGTTAGCTGTATTGCGATTCCTGCCGGAAATATCGCCGGGAGGGCCGGTTCTTTGATGAAATATTAGAGGCAGGTGAATAAAATGGAGTATCTTACACTTGAAAAACGACAGCTTTGTGATATACAGGGCCGATTGTTTGAACTGGCACAGAAAACCGATCTGGACTGCCCTTTCTTTATAGAATCCTTTATGAACAGCAAAACGGCGGCGGCTCTTGATGATGTCTATGACAGACTGCAATGGGTCGGTGAAGAGTATCTTCTGGAAGAATTGAACGATGAAGTACATGGCCTGAAAAAGGCCGGTGCGACTTATCCCCTGGAGGTAATGTATTGGACAGGATATCTCTATCGCTATTGGCATTATTACACAAATGAATATAGTCGCGATATCTATAAAATTGCTGATGCCAGGACAATGAATGAATGCTGGCTTGGATTCCATACTTTTGATTCGGAGATGGCTATTGACGATTTAAAAGAGATTTACAGGCAAAAAAACATTTTGGATAATCCTTGATAGGTTTATAAGCTCGGGACATTCCCCATTCTTGACACTAAAAACACCCATAGTATACTAAAAACAGAATTGCACATACATCAATCATCAAACAAGGAGGTACAACCCAATGCCAAATGCATATTTCACGATTCAGAAACCGGCCAACGATCCTTTCAAGGGATATCTGCCCGGCAGTCCCGAGCACGCCGCGCTGAAAGCAGAGCTGGCAAAGCAGTCCGCCGAAGTGGTCAAGATTCCCCTGATCATCGGCGGCAAGGAAGTCTGGACGGAGGAGACCATTTCCGTCACCATGCCGCACGACCACAAGTACGTCATTGCAGAGTGCTGCATGGCCGGGGAGAAAGAACTGAAGATGGCCATTGATGCCGCCCTGGAAGTCAAGGACGCATGGGAGGCCATGCCCTGGGAGCACCGCTCCGCCATCTTCCTGAAGGCTGCCGACATGATCACCGGCTCCTACCGCCAGGTGCTGAACGCCTCCACCATGCTGGGACAGTCCAAGACCGTGTTCCAGGCAGAGATCGACATCGCTGAGCTGGCCGACTTCCTTCGCTTCGGCGTCTGGGCGGCACAGGAGATTTTCAAGGACCAGCCCGCCAGCAGCGACGGCATCTGGAACAGACAGGATTACAGGCCCTTGGACGGCTTCATCTGCGCCATCTCTCCCTTCAACTTCACCTCCATCGGCGGCAATCTTCCCACTGCACCGGCCATCGTAGGCAACGTGGCCCTGTGGAAACCCTCCCGCACGGCTGTATTGTCCAATTATTACTATATGAAACTGCTGCAGTGGTGCGGCCTGCCCGCCGGGGTCATCAACTTCGTGCCCTGCACTGGCAGCGATATGTCTAAATATGTGGTGAGCCATCCCAAGATGGCGGGATTCCACTTCACCGGCTCCACCGGGGTCTTCCAAAGCGTCTGGAAACAGGTGGGCGAGAATATCGCGTCCTATGCCAATTATCCCAGACTGGTGGGCGAGACCGGCGGCAAGGACTTCATCTTCGCCCACAATACCGCAGATATCGAGCCTTTAGTGGCCGCTATCGTCAGGGGCTCCTTTGAGTACCAGGGACAGAAGTGCTCTGCCTGTTCCCGTGCTTTCGTGCCCGCCAGCATCTGGCCGGTGGTGGAGAAGCGCCTGAAAGAGCAGACTGCCACTCTGAAAGTGGGCGATGTACAGGAGTTCGATACCTTTATGGCGGCTGTCATCGACAAGGCTTCCTTCGAGACCTGCAAGGGCTATATCGACAGAGCTGCCGCTTCGCCGGAGTGCGAGTTCGTGGCCGGGGGCACCTATGACGACAGCAAGGGCTGGTTCGTGCAGCCTACGGTTATCCGCTGTAAGACGCCTACCTGCGAGTCCATGGTAAAAGAGATTTTCGGGCCTATCGTCTCCATCTATGTATATGAGGACGACAAGCTGGACGAGACCCTGGCCATCTGCGACAGCGCTTCTCCTTATGCTCTCACCGGCGCTATCTTCGCACAGGACAGAGAGGTCATCGTGAAAATGGAGCGGGCGCTCCGCAACGCCTCCGGCAACTTCTACATAAACGACAAATGTACCGGCGCAGTGGTTGGACAGCAGCCTTTCGGCGGTGCCAGGGCTTCCGGCACCAATGACAAGGCGGGCACGGCCCTGAACATGATCCGCTGGGTCAGCGCGCACACGGTGAAAGAGAGCTTCTGCCCCTCCAGCGCCATCGCTTATCCTTATATGACGGAAGCATAACATCCGCAAATGAAACTCCCCGCAGTGCAAGAAGCATCGTTCTATCCCTGCTTCCTGCACCTATACGACCAGTCCCGGTTTTTATCATTTTTTATCTATATTCAGCACATCAAACAGCTTTCCCTCATAATCAATTGCCTGTAGCTCCAGCCGGTAAGGCGTGAGCGCAACCCGCACATAACCGGGCCGGTTGCCGACGCTCCGGGCCGAGAAACCATTCAGCCTGGCCGGAAACCAGTCGTCAAACTTCTCAAATCCCCCTACCAGAATATACCGCACACCCACCGGTGCGACTTTCCCTCCGGCAATCGGGTGGGAGCGGTCATACAGAATGGCATGGGAGTTAAAGACGATATCCACCCCATACCGCTCCAGAATCGGAGCCAGCACCTGCAAAGCCGGCACATCCACGTAGGATGAGGTATACGGCGGATAATGAAAAACGACAAATTTCCAGGGCTTATCGCAGCCCGCCAAGTCCTGTACCAGGAATCTGAACTGTTCCGATTCCCTGTAGTCCTCCGGCAATTTTGGCATGTAACTCACCAAATCCTCATAAGGGCATAAGTTAGGCGCGTCTAACACGCAGAAGTGGGCACAACCGTAATCAAAGGAATAGTAATGGGGCATGGCAAAATATTGACTGTAATAAGCATATATCTCCGGCTGCCGCCCATTCGCAATCTTGTCCCCCACCTCATGGTTCCCGATGCAGGGATAAAAAGGCGTGCTGCGCAGCAATGCGGCAAAAGGCCCGAAAATATAGGTATTCCAGGCCTCCTCCTGTGTTCCGTCGTTGACCATGTCCCCCACAGAAAGCAGGAAGTCAGGGTGCTCATATCCCATCAGCTCAATCAGAGGCCGGGCATAAATGCCATCAGGAGCGCTGCTGCCGCCATATTCCGCGGTCAGCACGAAACGGATTGCCGCATCCTCCTTTGGCGCCGTGCAGAAAGGGAAGCATTCCGTAAGGGCCGTCCCATCCTCCGACACCAGTTCATAGCAATAGTTCTTCCCGGCTTCTAACCCTGTGACCTGTACCCTGTGCATCCTGTCCGCCCCGCAGGAAAACTGCCCGCATGGCCGGCTGCGGTCAGGCTTCTGCCGGTTCGTGGCCTGATACACCCTGACATAGCCAGGCACGGACTCACTGGTCTCCCACATAATGGTGATGCCATCTTTCACCGGCAACTGCAGATAAGGTCCTTTCTTCAGACCGATTTCCTGATTCCCATGCTCCATAATCTTTCTCTCCTGTTCTGAGCACGGCTTTTTGTCTTCCTCTGCCTTTTTGGCCCCATGCCGTCCTCCGCCTGGCTTTCAGCTTATCATCCTTTTTTGAAATTTACAAGTTCATGAGCCATTCTATCCAGTCTGTGTTCACTCCCACGAAGGGTTCACAGCATCTTAACCATGATCACTTCGTCATGGTATGAGCCGTCTTTCAGCTTAAATGCCCTGGGCTGGATTCCATATTGCCGGAAACCGTATTTCTCATACAGGCGGATGGCCCGGGCGTTGTCCGCGAACGCCCCCAGCTCCATCTGCTCGAATCCGTTTTCCCGCGCCTGGTTCAGCGCGATTTCCACCAGGATGCTGCCAAGGCCCAGGTTGCAGTAGCGCTCCTGGATGGAAATGCCCATGTATGCCCTGTGGCGGTATTTCTGATGGCTGCGGACATAAGATACCCCCAGGTCCGCGATGACCCGCTCCTCCAGAAACGCCGTCACCATATAGCATTTGGGGCTCTCCGCGATTTCCGTCAGATTGGCCTGCATGACATTTATGTCCATATTGCACTCCTCGGGATACCTGGCCATGAAATCGGTTTCCGATGATGTAATCATCCGATGGATGCACAGAGACTCCGCATCTTCCGCTACCGCGCTCCTGATTGTCACCCGCTCTCCCGATGGGAATGTCATCTCCCTTGGCTTTATCAGCATTGTGTCCACCGCCTTTCCATGCTTACTATGCTTTCCACTTCCCGGTTTTAGAAGCTATTTGAGCCGCTGTCCGGGCCGCGCCTGTCCTTAATCCACCCGGTTGTAATTGATCAGGCAGCCTTTCAGGATAATCTGACGCTCCTCGTCGGTGAGCTCTCCCAGCCGCAGTTCAAAGGCCCTCAGCCCGTCTCTGCCCACCCGGCAGGCCACAATCGTCTCCGCCTTCTCCTCCACGGCCTTCCGGATGCCCGGGAGGAAGAGATAGTCCAGGTTCTGAAAGGGCAGCTCTCCCTCTTCGATCAGGAAGGGCAGCATGCCCCAGTTGATCAGGTTGGAGCGGTAACGCTTCGTCGCGTATTCATTGGCGATATTGGCCCAGCCCCCCAGCACCTTCTGGCAGGAGGCGGCCTGCTCCCTGGCGGAGCCGTCCCCGGGCTTCACGGCGAAGATGGTGGAGCCGAAGCCTGTGTTGGAGTGGTTGGCCTCCGGGTACTGCCCCTTGATCACGCCCATCAGCTCCTTCAGGATGGGCAGCTCCTGGCAGGGGTGCCCTCCGGCCATGCGGGCCTTCTCCGCCTTCTGGATTGCCTTGGCACGGCCCACATATTCCGGATCCTTGCGGCTTAAGGTGAACTCCGCCAGCCCCAGGGGATTGGAGCGGTAGGAGGAGGTCTCCCCGGAGGGAATCAGCTCGTCCGTGGTGGTGACAGGGTCGTGGATCTCGCTGACCACCTGTAGCAGGAGGTTCTCCGGCAGCGCCCCCATCTGGGGCCAGTCCTTGATGTTGGGCCCAAGCTGGATTTCCACGTCAGGGTCGGCCGCGCCCTTGGAATCGAAGACGCGGTTTGCGTATATTTTGCTGTCGAAATGATATTTGTATTTCCCGATCTCTCCGTCGAAGTCCGTGGCCGGGGTCAGCACGCCCTTGTTGGCCGCTGTGGCGGCGATGGAGCGGGCATCCATCAGGGCCACGGAGGAAATCTGGCCGTTCTGGAGCTTGCTTCCCTCCCTGTTGGGGAAGTTGCGGGTGGAGTGGCGGATGCTGAAGGCGTTGTTGGCCGGGGTATCCCCCGCGCCGAAGCAGGGGCCGCAGAAAGCGGTCTTCATGACGGCTCCGGTCTCCAGGATCGTCGCCGCACAGCCGTTCTTCACCAGTTCCATGTAGACAGGCATGGAGGCCGGGTACACGCTTAAGGTAAAGCTGTCGGAGCCGATGGAGCTGCCCTTCAGGATGTCCGCCGCGGCGCAGATGTTCTCGAAGCCGCCGCCTGCGCAGCCCGCGATGATGCCCTGCTCTACCATGAACTTCCCGTTCTTCACCTTGTCCTTTAAATGGAATTCCAGCGGCGAGCCGTCCGCGGCCTTTGCCCCGCCCAGGCTCACCAGCGCGCGTTTTTCCGTCTCCTCCAGGATGTCCGTGAGATTGGCGTTCAGCTCCTCTATGGTGTAGGTATTGCTGGGATGGAAGGGCATGGCAATCATGGGGCGCACCTTGGACAGGTCTACCTGAATCATGCCGTCATAATAAGCCACTTCGCCGGGAGCCAGCTTCCTGTAGTCGCCTTTGCGCCCGTGGATTTCATAGAAGTTCTCAATTTCCTCGTCTGTCTCCCAGATTGACGACAGGCACGTAGTCTCCGTGGTCATCACGTCGATGCCGATGCGGAAGTCCGCGCTCAAGGATGCCACGCCGGGGCCTACGAACTCCATGACCTTGTTCTTCACATAGCCGTTCCCGAACACGGCGCCGATGATGGCCAGGGCCACGTCCTGAGGGCCCACGCCCTTCACGGGCTCTCCCGTCAGGTACACGCCCACCACCTGGGGCCTGCCTATATCATAGGTCTGGTTCAGCAACTGCTTCACCAGCTCCGGCCCGCCCTCGCCCACTGCCATGGTGCCCAGAGCGCCGTAGCGGGTGTGGGAGTCGGAACCCAGAATCATCTGTCCGCCGCCGGAGAGCATCTCCCGGGCGTACTGGTGGATGACGGCCTGATGCGGGGGCACATAGACGCCGCCGTACTTCTTGGCACAGGAGAGGCCGAACATGTGGTCGTCCTCATTGATGGTGCCGCCTACGGCGCACAGGGAATTGTGGCAGTTGGTGAGCACGTAGGGCATGGGGAATCTCTCAAGCCCTGAGGCCCTGGCGGTCTGGATGATGCCCACGAAGGTGATGTCGTGGCTGGTGAGCTTGTCGAATCTGATCTTCAGCTTGTCCATGTCGCCGGAGGTATTGTGGCTCTCCAGGATTCCGTAACAAATCGTCTGTTTTGACGCTTCCTCCCTGGTGATATCCTTTCCGGTCCTGCCGCGAAGCGCCTGCTGCGCCTCGGGCGTATCGGCTATGATCTCCCTGCCGTTGAGGAGGTACGCGCCGCCTTGCATCAATTTTACCATATAGTCGGTTCCTTTCTTCGTTTTTACTTGATATGCTTTTTTAATAACCCCAGATACCAGAAAACCACATATGCCCCTCTCTTTATTCGCCGCCGGTGATATGAACCAGTATGGCATTCCCCTGGAACCCCGCTCCTCCTACCAGCTGCAGCACCTGTCTTTCTCCTTCTATGACATCCCTGTCATAAAAGTGGACATGTCCCGCCAGCACCAGCTCCACCGGGCTGTCCGCAGCCGTGGTCAGGCTCACGAACCGCTCCGAATCCTCATTGGGATAAATCCCGCCGTAATTACCCGCCCCAATCACTACAGGGCTGCTCCAGGCCTCCCTGGCCTTTTCCAGCACTGACTGGGTCATGAACGGCACATGGGCCAGGACGATCACCGGCCTGCCCTCTGCCAGAATCTCCTCATATGCCGGGAACACGCCAACCTCCACCTGGCCCGGGCTGTCGTCAATGCCCACCACCGTGAATTCTCCGAAATCCAGCGTATGAATCACCGTATTATCCTGCATGAACGGCTCCAGCAAAGGCAGATAGGCCTCCTTCCCCGCCTCCGTCATATACTCCCAGGGATAGGTCCAGTCGTGGTTGCCATTGACATACAGATAGGGCATGTCCAGCTGCCCCAGCTGCTCTTCCAGCCACCTGAGATTGGCTTCCGAGGGCGTGTCGATGATGTCTCCGCCCAGCAGGACGGCATCCACCCCGTTCTCATTGGCATACCGGACCCACTCCGGGAACTGCTCCGCTGACGGCACCCCTTCCTCATTGAAAAAGGTGGGATACCGGGCCTCCTCGTTGGCCTCCTCCTGCTCCGAAGCCCCCTGGCTTTGGACGATTGCATGGGTATCCGTCAAAAACAGCAGGGTATACTCCCCCTCGATTCCCTTCAGCCGGACAGTCTCCTCCGTGATATGCTTCTCCCAGGCTCCACCAGGCCCCGTCCCTTCCTTTTGGCCTCCCTCACCGGCATTGCCGCAGCCCGTGAGAGCGGCCAGGCCCAGCAGGCATATTACTGCAAAGGCGTGCCCGATCGCACGCCTTCGCAACATTTTATCCTTTTTATTCAAATAAGACACTTCTATTTCTCCAGTTTACAGGGTCACCTTGTCCAGATGCCAGATTTCATCCACATACTGCTGGATGGTCCTGTCGGAAGTGAACTTGCCGGAGCAGGCCACATTCAGGATGGCGCTCTTCGCCCAGCCCTCGCGGTCTCTGTAGGCTGCCTCCACCTGTCTTTGCGCCTCCGCATAGGGCTTGAAGTCCTTCAGGATGAAGTAGGTGTCCGCCCTGGAGGTGGACAGGGTGTTCAGCAGGGAATTGTACAGGGTGCGGAACAGCTCCTTGTCCTTGTCATAGGTTCCGTCAATCAGCTGGGTCAGCACCTTGTGGATGTCCTTGTCGCTGTTAAAGATCTGCATGGGATTGTAGCCGCCGTTGTTTTCGTAATTGATGACCTCATCGGAGGACAGGCCGAAGATGAACGCGTTCTCCTCTCCCACCTCTTCCACGATCTCCACATTTGCGCCGTCCATGGTGCCCAAAGTCAGGGCGCCGTTGAGCATGAACTTCATGTTGCCCGTGCCGGAGGCCTCCTTGCTGGCGGTGGAAATCTGCTCGGACACATCCGCCGCGGCAAAGATGATCTCCGCGTTGGACACATTGTAGTTCTCGATGAATACCACCTTGATTTTGCCGCCGATGGAAGCGTCGTTGTTCACCACTTCCGCCACCGCGTTGATCAGCTTGATGGTGAGCTTGGCGTTCTTATAGCCCGCCGCGGCCTTGGCCCCGAAGATGAATGTCCTGGGGAAGAACTCCATCTCCGGATGGGCCTTCAGCTCATTGTACAGATACATCACATGGAGGATGTTCATCAGCTGCCTCTTGTACTCATGGAGACGCTTTACCTGTACGTCGAAGATGGAGTTGGAATCCACTTCGATGCCGTTGTGCTCTTTGATATATTTCGCCAGGCGCAGCTTGTTCTGGTACTTGATTTCCATGAACTCCTTCTGAGCCTTCTTGTCCTCCGCCAGGGCCTTGATGCCCGCGATCTGGGGCAGATCCGTAATCCAGCCGTCGCCCACCTTGGAGGTGACCCAATCGGCCAGCAGGGGATTGCCGTGGAGCAGGAAACGGCGCTGGGTGATGCCGTTGGTCTTGTTGTTGAAGCGCTCCGGGAACATCTCGTAGAAATCCTTCAGCTCCTGGTGCTTCAGAATCTCCGTGTGGAGCCTGGCCACGCCGTTGACAGAGTATCCGGCCACGATAGCCATATGGGCCATCTTCACCTGTCCATCGTAGAGGATGGCCATCTTGCGGATTTTCTCCTGTACGTCCACGCCATGGACGCCTCTGTATTTCTCCTCAATCTGACGGATGAACCTGCGGTTGATCTCGTCCACAATCTGGTATACCCTGGGAAGCAGCCTGGAGAACAGGTCGATGGGCCATTTCTCCAATGCCTCCGCCATGATGGTGTGATTGGTGTAGGCGCAGGTCTTGGTGGTGACTTCCCAGGCCTCGTCCCAGGTCAGATCATAGTCGTCCAGAAGGATGCGCATCAGCTCCGGGATGGCCACCGTAGGATGGGTATCGTTGAGCTGGAAGGTCACTTTCTCATGGAAGCGGCGGATATCGCTGTGCTTCCGCATATATTTGTCCACTGCTTCCTGGACGGAGGCGGAAATGAAGAAATACTGCTGCTTTAAGCGCAGCTCCTTGCCCGCGTAGTGGTTGTCGTTGGGGTAGAGGACATTCACCAGGTTCCTGGCCAGGTTCTCCTGCTCTACTGCCTTGCTGTAGTCGCCCTTGTCGAAGGAATCCAGCTGGAAGCCGCCCATGGACTCCGCATCCCACACCCGCAGGGTATTGACGATGCCGTTGCCGTATCCCACGATGGGCATGTCATAGGGGATAGCCTTAACTACCTGGTAGTCTTCCTGCACGTACCGGTTCTTTCCGTTCTCATCGGTGCGCATGGTGACATAGCCGCCGAATTTCACTTCCTTGGCGTACTCCGGCCTGCGCAGCTCGAAAGGATTGCCCTCGGCCAGCCAGTCGTCCGGAATCTCTATCTGAAAACCGTTCTCAATCTTCTGCTTGAACAGACCGTAGCGGTAGCGGATGCCGCAGCCGTAGGCGGGATATCCCAAAGTGGCCAGGGAATCCAGGAAGCATGCGGCCAGACGGCCCAGGCCTCCGTTGCCCAGCGCCGCGTCCGGCTCCTGGTCCTCCAGCACATTGATGTCCACGCCCAGCTCTTCCAGCACCTCCTTGGCGCCTTCATAGGCCTGCAGATTCACCATGTTGTTGCCGAAAGCACGTCCCATCAGGAATTCCATGGACATATAGTATACCATCTTGGGGTCTTCTTTGTCATAGGCTTTCTGGGTATTCATCCAGTTGCCGATGACCCTGTCCTTGATAGAGTAGGCTGCCGCCTGGAAAATCTGCTGGGGCGTGGCCTCCTCCAGAGTCTTACGGTACATATTCATGACATTATACAGGACACTTCTCTTAAAAAGCTCTTTGTCAAATGTGGACTTTTTTTCCGACGCTTCCTGTGTGCCTGCCTGCTTTTCCGCCACAGCAGCATCTGTCGTGTTCTTGTTCTTCACGGTCTTCTCCTTTCTTTCTCCCTCTATATTAAAACCAAATATCAATGCATCGGCTTTACAGCCCGACTGCCTTTTATTATACCAAAATTCACCAGCCATTCCAACTGCTTTTTGCACAAATTTAGAGAACAAATTTCCGAAACCGCATGATGGCATTCCCACAAAAGGCTTATACTTTTTTGAAACGGCCTAGTCTCTCCTATTCATTTTACACAGAAAATTCCTTAAAATATTGGATGCTCTTCGCCTGGGGCGGGGTGTTTACATCTGCCCGCGGGGGCGCACCGGTACGAACACAGAAGCGCAGTTCCCCTGCCGGAACCGGGCGACCACTTTCCGGGCGGAGTCGAATTCATATTCCGGATGGGCCTTGAAATACAGGCAGTCCATATGCCCGAAAGCCGCCTCATAAGGAATGGAAGGATTGTCTCCATTGAACTCCTTCTGCGTGATGTGGACATACTCCCCGCCAGGAAGCGTAATCTTCTCCACACAATCCGGCAGCCCCTCAAAGAAGCTGACGCGGCAGCCAAAGCAGCTCATATAGCTGTCCCCATGGTCAACCGGAAAGCCATAATAGTCGCTGTCATGATAAAACCTGGCTGCCTCCGAGGCGAATACCTGTCCCTGAACCTGGAAGAAGTCGAAGATGCAGCCGTCTTCCTCATCGCCGTGAGGCCGCGTACAGCAAGCAATCTTCATGGGCGGCAGCAGCACAGGCATGCATTCCAGGGACGCGAACCGATCCGCTTCCCCTGCCGCTTTGCGGACAGGCTCGTATTTGGTCAGCAGATTTCCCCTTTCGTCCCAAGTATTCATGGGACAGGCTCCGGCATCATACACATACCCCGTCTCCTGCCGAAAGCTGCCGATAAAGTATTCATCCGCAGCCATCCGTTCCTCGTATCCTCTGCGGCCCGGCTGCTTCTGTTCATTGATTTCCATCTTCGCATAGCGGCAGGCAGGAAGAACCAGCTCTGCCGTATGCTCCGGCAGGAACAGGGGCAATTCCTTCCCGCCATCCACAGGGATTCCTATGACTACATGATAATTGCCGTCCCGTTTTACCTGATGCCGTGTGCTGACAATCTCCGTGTCCGCCAGGGCGACTCCAAGAGTTTTCGCCAGGAAGGAAATCGTCCCATCCATGATATACTTCTTTGCAATGTCATAGTCATTCAGCTGCCTGCCAAGATAGCTCCGGCTCTCGAAATTCACCGGCACTTCGATTCCCACAAGCCGCATTGACGGCCTGTCCACGATGCTGCAGCATTCATGGATTTTTTCTACTTGTGACTCCTCTGTCCGAAGCGTCATCTCATTCCTCTCCTATTCACACTTTCTCCACAGCGATGGTGACCTTCTCGCCGTTCACGTTCCATTCCTTCGCCACGGCGAAGTCGGCTCCGGATGTCAGCTCCTCGGCCAGCACCTTTCCGGAGATGGAGTCCTTGTTGCGGGCGGCGATGGCGCTGAGTTTCCCGTTTCTGTTGACGGACACTTTGATGTGGTCCATGACTTCGAAGCCTGCGTCCTTGCGCATGGTCTGAATCTTGCTGATCAGCTCGTAGACGAAGCCCTCCTCGATCAGCTCTTCCGTCAGGTTGGTGTCCAGCACTACGGTCATCTTCCCGTTCTCCTGGGACACGTAGCCCGGCTTCTGGGTCATATCGATTAACAGGTCATCTTTTGTCAGTTCCACGTTTACCCCGTTCACCTCGAAGCTAAGCTTTCCTTCTTTGTTCAGCTCGTCCATGGCGGCGTTGCCGTCCAGGGCGGCCAGGGTCTTCTGGATGCCGCCCAGCTGCTTGCCGTACTTGGGGCCTACCGTGCGCAGCTGGGGCTTGAAGGTGTAGGTGGTGTAGTCCCGCACGTCTTCGGTGTAGACTACTTCCTTTACGTTCAGCTCGTCCTGGATGATGGTGGTGTAGAAGCTGTCCAGGCCCACGGTTCCCTTAGCGGAGTCTGCTGCGGCTGCGGAGCCGTTCTGTCCGCCGGCTCCCATCTTCACGTACATCCTGGCGATGGGCTGGCGGTTCTTGATTGCGGCGGCATTCCGGCAGGCGCGGCCCAATACCACGGCCTCCAGCACCTCCTCCATGTCCGCCTCCAGCTTCTTGTCGATGAAACGTTCTTCCGCAGTCGGGAAATCGCACAGATGGACGCTCTCCGGCGCGGAAGCGTCGCAGGAGCACACCAGGTTCCGGTAGATTTCCTCTGTCATGAAGGGAATCATCGGGGCGGCGGCCTTGCACACTGTCACCAGCGCCGTGTGCAGGGTCATGTAGGCGTTGATTTTGTCCTGTTCCATGCCTTTTGCCCAGAAGCGCTCACGGCTGCGGCGCACGTACCAGTTGCTCATCTCCTCCACGAAGTCCTGCAGCGCCTTGGCGGCCTCGGGGATGCGGTATTTGTCCAGATCCGCGTCCACCTGTCCCACCACGGTGTTCAGCCTGGACAGAAGCCACTTGTCCATCACGGGCAGTTTTTCGTATTCCAATGTATATTTTGACGCATCGAACCCGTCGATGTTGGCGTACAGCACGAAGAAAGTATAGGTGTTCCAGAGCTTATCCAGGAACTTGTGCTGTCCCTCCAGCACGGTCTTGCCGGAGAAGCGCTTGGGCAGCCAGGGGGCGGCGCTGGTGTAGAAGTACCACCGGATGGCGTCCGCGCCGTACTGGGCCAGGGCCTCGAAAGGATCCACCACGTTGCCCTTGGACTTGCTCATCTTCTGGCCGTCCTCGTCCGCCACCAGCCCCAGCACGATGACATTCTCGTAAGGGGCCTTGTTGAAGAGCAGGGTGGACTCCGCTAACAGGGAGTAGAACCATCCTCTGGTCTGGTCCACGGCCTCGGAGATGAAGTTCGCCGGGAACTGCTGCTCGAACAAGTCTTTGTTCTCAAAAGGATAGTGGTGCTGGGCAAAGGGCATGGCCCCGGAGTCGAACCAGCAGTCGATCACCTCCGGCACACGCTTCATGGTCTTGCCGCATTTGGGGCAGGGGAAGGTCACTTCATCGATGTAGGGGCGGTGCAGCTCCACTGTCCTGGCTTTCTCGTCCCCGGTCAAAGTCACAAGTTCTTCCCTGCTGCCCACGGATTCCGTGTGGCCGCACTGGCACTCCCAGATGTTCAGGGGCGTGCCCCAGTAGCGGTTCCTGGAGATGCCCCAGTCCTGGATGTTCTCCAGCCAGTTGCCGAAACGCCCCTCGCCGATGGTGGGCGGAATCCAGTTGATGGTCTTGTTGTTGCGCACCAGGTCGTCCTTCACCGCAGTCATCTTGATGAACCAGGACTCTCTGGCGTAATAGATCAGGGGCGTGTCGCAGCGCCAGCAGAAAGGGTAATCGTGCTCGAATTTCGGCGCGGAGAACAGTTTCCCCTCCTTGTCCAGATCCCGGATGATATCCGGATCCGCGTCCTTGACGAATTTCCCGGCATAGGGGGTCTCTGCGGTCATATGGCCTTTGCCGTCCACGAACTGCACCAAAGGCAGGCCGTATTTTCTGCCTACATTTGCGTCGTCTTCACCGAAAGCGGGAGCGATGTGCACGATGCCGGTACCGTCGGACATTGTGACATAGGTGTCACATGTCACGTAGTGGGCCTTCTTGTTCTGCCGGGAAGCCTCCTCCCCCGCGCAGGCGAACAGCGGCTCGTACTCCTTGTATTCCAGGTCGGTTCCCTTGCAGGTCTCCAGAACCTCGTAGGCTTCCTTCCCCTCTTCCGCCAGGCTGCCCAGGACGGTGTCCAGCAGGGCCTGGGCCATGTAATAGGTGTAGCCGTCCGCGGCTTTTACCTTTACATAGGTCTCGTCCGGGTTCACACACAGAGCCACGTTGGAGGGCAATGTCCACGGGGTCGTAGTCCATGCCAGGAAAAAGGCATCCTCGCCCACGCACTTGAACCTGGCTATGGCGGAGCGCTCTTTCACCGCCTTGTAGCCCTGGGCCACCTCGTGGCTGGACAGAGGAGTGCCGCAGCGGGGGCAGTAGGGCACGATTTTGAAGCCCTTGTACAGGAGCCCTTTGTCCCAGATGGTCTTCAGGGCCCACCACTCGGACTCGATGTAGTCGTCATGGTAGGTCACGTAAGGGTCGTCCATGTCCGCCCAGAAACCTACGGAGCCGGAGAATTCCTCCCACATGCCCTTGTATTTCCAGACGCTCTCCTTGCACTTGTCGATGAAAGGAGCCAGGCCGTACTCCTCAATCTGCTCCTTGCCGTCCAGCCCTAAGAGTTTCTCCACCTCCAGTTCCACGGGCAGGCCGTGGGTGTCCCAGCCGGCTTTCCGGGGCACCATGCAGCCTTTCATGGTGCGGTATCTGGGGATCATGTCCTTGATGGTGCGGGTCTCCACATGGCCGATGTGGGGCTTGCCGTTGGCCGTGGGCGGGCCGTCGTAGAAGGTGTAGACCGGGCCTTCCCTGCGGCTGTCGATGCTCTTCTGGAAAATCTGGTTCTCCCGCCAGAATTTCTCTACTTCTTTTTCACGTTCTACCGTGCTTACGTTTGCTGAAACCTGTTTGTACATTGTCGCGCTTCCTTTCCTGTTTCTCCTGATTTTCCTGATTCTGGATTTTGGTGGTCGCCCTGGCGGGGCTTTTCTTTGACTGTTTTCATACAAAAAGGCTCCGTCCCGTAATAGGACGAAGCCTGCGCATTCGTTTCACCACCTGTTACACCGCACTTTCCTGCATGGAAGCCCACGCGGAAGTCATGCGTCTCCCTTCTAACGGCGGGATGCCGTCCGCGGCTACTGGGGGCGCGCCTGCGCCATCCTTTTGTCCCGGCTGCTCGGAAGTGATTTTCGCTGTCCCTCTACTGGCGCCGGTCTCACACCCTCACCGGCTCGCTGGGGCTTTCCCGGAACAGTTACTCTCTTCGTCATGGCATTTGCTGTCTGTCTTTTGGTTCTTGCTTTAGCTATTATAGCCAAGGCTTTTTTATTTGTCAAGGGCTTGCCCCGTTTTCCCGCTCACAGCACGGCGGGCAGCGGCATGCATGCATGCCCTCTCAGTCAAAAAGGCATTTCCGGATTTCGTTCTCCGAGATGTCCTCCGCGTCCTTCGCTACTGCGTATTCCACCACATCCGGCTCTACAGTCCGTATGAAAAGGGAGGCTCCCTCTGTCACATCAATGCTGATCTCCTTATAAGGGACATCCGCGACGGGCAGCTGTTCCATCTTGGAGTCCGCCATGGGATTGTTGGTGTAGTAGACGCGCACCACGCTCTTTGACGCCTTCTGGAACGGAACCCATTTCTTATATGCAATCTCCGCGGGAGAGAATCTGCAGTCAAAGCAGTGCCTGTGGTCTCTGCCCAGATAGTAGTGGAAACGGGACTGCTGCAGGGCGTCGGTTTCATGGTTCTTGATTATCTTAATGGAACTTCCGTCCCTGCTCTTCAACAGGCCGTATGCCACGCCGGTCTTGGCGTTCGGCACATATCCGCCGCCTCTTTCGTTTTCTCCGGTCAGGGGATCGATCAGCACGAAAGATACATTTCCCATCCCCTCGGACATCTTCTTGGATTTGGAGTAATATTCCTCTATCTTCCTCTGGAACAGTTCCCTTACGAAGACGGACTTGCTGGCATTCCCTGCCAGGAAAATATAAATGATATCATCCTCCGCCGTGACATCCTCTCTGTTCTGGAATACTTTGATCATGCACTGGAAAAAGCTGTCTATCCCCTTCTGTATCCGGTTCTTCAGTATCTCCATCAGCTCCTGGCTGGAAAACTCCAGGACGCACTGGGGCACCGGCTCGCCGTCCATATTGTACAGGGAAACTACCATCCCCTCTTTGTCCACCTCATTCTGGGAATCGCCCTCCAGCTGATACTTCTTCCTCCATCCCTGCTCCTGGTGCCACAGGGGGCGAAGCTCTTCCTTCAGAATCGCCATGTTTCTCCTGGCAATCTGGGAATTAATCAGCAGCGTCTCGCTTCCCGCAAAGCCTTTCTCCCCCAGAGGCAGCGTTAAGGTAATTTTCTTCTCACGGAGCATGTCCAGGTTCCTCTGATAGACCTGGTATGCTATCAGCTCCAGTATGTTCTCACCTCCCAGCGTCACATCGGAGTCCGCCCCGAAGCATTCCAGTACGTAGTCATACGCCTCTTCTTCGTACTCTTCCTCCGTGGCTCCCCGGCAGATGCCGAAGTCAAAGTCCGTGGTGCCTCCGCCGAAGTCGAAGATTCCGTACATCCTCCGCTGTGTCTCGTCCTCAGGCTCCAGATTGCTCTGTTCCAGTGCCGTGACGGCATATGCCGCCGGTTCGCTGATGCCCAGCTCCACTTTGAACTGCTCCATGCACTCCCTGTCGTTTATGACACTGGAGGGCAGCGACTTCTTGATGCCTTCATAAAAGCTCTCGGCGATGAAATCCCTTGTCTCCTTCGCATACCCCACAGGAAAGGTCATCAGGTATTTCAAATAGATGCCATTGCGCATATTGTTGATGGCAAGACCGATATAGTAGGCGTAGAGCTCAATGGGGTTGACTACGCATGCGGCTTCTTCTATTTTCGCGCCCAGGGTGTACTCCGCTTTCTGCTTGTCCTTGACGACCACATTTCCTTTTTCGCGGTTTGCCCACTGCTTCAGTTCCCTGAAATACGCACAGAAGTCCTCCGGTTTGCAGTTCCGGAAATCCTCGTACGCATCGTAGGAGACGAGGACATCGTTGCAGGAAGTATGGGGCCTTCCGGCTTCTTTCTGATAGTCCTCCAGGAATTTCTCCACATTTATGAATTCAATGATGGAAGGATTTTCAAAATCCTCCTCTTTCACTTCGCTGCTGAGATTTCCCGTACCGATGCGAAGCGGGACAATCCGGTTGGTGGCGTCCTGCCGAACCACTACGGTGCTCTTGGTCCCAAAGTCGATGCCTATGACGCCCTCCCTGATATCCAGCCTCGGATCCCTGGGTATCAGTTCCTGCCCGCTGTCATCGCAATACTTTTCCCCTTCCTGGACTAATTCCCAATGCCCCCTTATGATATCATACAATATGTCCTTATCATAGGGCTCCAAACGACATCTGTTCTTATCGCAATCCAGCAACTGCTGTATTTCGTCCTGTCCCCGCACAATCCCCATTTCCTCTACTCTCCCACTTTGTTCTGTCTGTCTCTCCGATTCCTGGCCGTCCTGCCCTTCGGTGGTTTCTTCCCTGCCGGGAACGCTCTGTTCCTCAGAGCATTCCGGCTCTGCGGGATTGACTCCCTTTTCCTCTTCTGTGGCTGCGGGTTTCTTCCGATCCGTCCGGGGTGCCTCCGCTGGCTCTTCCAGGATACCCGACTCTGCAGCGGCTTCCGGATTCTCAGCTATCCCTGGCTCCGCAGCGATTTCCGGGCTCACAGGAATCCCTGGTTCCTTCTGCTTTTCCGACTTCAGCCCAGCGACTTCCCTGGACTCAACAATCGATTCGGATACCGCTTTATCCTCTCCGAAGCCTTTCCTTTGCGCTTGTCCTGCGGCTTCCCCTTGGGATTTCGGCATTGCCGCCCCCGGCTCCTCCTTTTGGGATTCTGTCCCCATGGAAATCTCAGCCTCTACAGCTTTCGACTCCTCTCGGGCTTTGGCTTCTGCAAAGGACTGCGGCACTGCTGACTTCGGCTCTTCTCGGGATTCCGACTCCACAGCAGACTCCGACTCTACGGCTTTCGGCTCCTCCCGAGCTTCGACTTCTGCAAAGGACTGCAACGCTGCTGACTTCGGCTCCTCTCGGGATTCCGGCCCCATAGCAGGCCCTGGCTCTGCTGCTTTTGACTCCTCCCGGGCTTTGGCTTCTGCAGAAAGCTGCGGCACTGCTGACTTCGGCTCCTCTCGGGATTCCGGCTCCACAGCAGGCCTCGTTTCCGCTGACTTCAGCTCCTCTCGAGATTCCGTCTCCTCCCGAACTTCGGCCTCTGCCATTGCCGGCTCCAGCTCCTCCCGGGACTCCGGCTCCGCAGCAGACCCCGGCACTGCCGCCTCTGCAGATTCCGGCTGCGCTTTCTCCTCCGGCTTCAGGGCGGTGCCATCCCTCAGCTTTGCTTCTGCCGCTCCGGCCATATTCTTATCCGCCGAGGCCGCCTCACTAACCGCCCCCGCGGATTCCGGTACCGTCCCGCTTTCCGTCTTCTCCCCTTGCAGGACGTAATCCGTAAAATCAATGTCATTAAAATTATCTCTCAAAAACTGTATTGTATTCCAGCATTCCTTGATATTGCACAATACAGCCGGAACCACGCCAATCCTCGCCCAGAGATAGATATCGTAACGCCATGAATCGCTTTTCTGGTCTTTATGTACTCTCCCGCTGTATGCATTCTCGACATGACAGATCTGCAGGACTGTCGCCTTCTCATTATTCTGCAGAAAACGTATGCCCCTGCATTTTCCGTCATATACCTTTCCGCCCTTTAAGAAAATAGTTGCGGTCTGGCAGATTTCGCTCAGGTTGTGCTTGCCGGAAACCTTCGGCAGATTCAGGCCGGCCAGGTTCGGCAGAATCTGCTGCGCTTCCAGGTCATCCAGATAATCCCAGTCCAGATTTCCTGTCTTCAGGCGGATTACGCCTTTCTCCGGCTTTCCATCCGTGCCGAACGCATGTTCCAGATACCCCTGTTCCACCGGAACAAAAATACCTGTTCCCCTGTGGTAATACCATGTCCCCTCCAGGCTCACCAGCCGGATGAATCCATTGGTCCAGACTTTCGGCGATTGAAATATTTTCTGTGCGATAGTTTCCAGTTGACGGCATCTTTCACATATTCCGGGTCTTTCCGCAATGCTCCATTTGTTGCCCATAATTTATATCCATACTCCTTTCTCAGTCAGTAAAAATCCATTCCTCGCACAAAAACACAGGCCTCCCCCACCGGGCGCACAGCAGCTGCCCTCGGATTCCGCCCTATTGTACCACCACTATAGGCTTTATGGCATCGTCCTCTGTACTATAGCCATTCAAAAGAACCGCCATGACCACTCCGTTCACTACGCTTTCCGATGTCTTGATCCACTGTCTCGAATCAAATTCCTCGCCTATAGGCACTTCGATTCTATCATAACGCTCTTTTCTGATATTGGTCATATTATAAACGCTGATGCAAAAATCAAAATATTCCGACAGCACCCGGATGTTCTCCGGTTTTCTGTCCGAATTCATGATTTCGTCCCTGATGAAATTCCACAGCTGCCTGATTCCGTTCTTATCCTTTCCCAAAGCCACAAAGGACTTCACGTCCCATGAGCCGCACAGGTTCTTCAGGTACAATCTCTGGCTCTCGTCCAATCCTGAGATTCCATTCCAGATTTCTTTTATATCTTCCAGCGGCGCGAAGTCCTTTTCCCGGCCGCGGAGCATGCGGTACGCTTCTTCCCTGGAGGCGCGGGCTTCCCTGTTTTCTTCCATCAGCCTGCGGCACTCTTCGCGCAGCTTCCCGCATTCGGTCTGCGCTTCCTCCAGTTGGCGGTACAGAAGCCTTTTTTCTTCCTCCAGCACTTCGGCTATTTTCCGGAATTCCTCTTCCTGCTCCCTGTCCTTCCTCGCGATTTCCGCTATACTTTCCCGGATTTCCATATCTTTCAGCAGTTCGCACAGAATCTGCTTCAGACCGTTCTGTATCTCATCCATTCTTTCCATCCCCCGGTTTTCCTAACGTCCCGGCCGACTTGCAACCCTCTCTGGAACGAATCCTTTCCAGCGCGGCAAGATGCCGGATTCCACGGCTGCGAGACGGATTTTCGTGCACGGATGCATTGCATTCCATTTATTTTGTCCAAACCAAAATACTTTCTTATCATACCACATTTCCTCCAAATATTCAACAGCAAATCCGGGGGGCAACAGCTCAATCAGGTTAAACTTATAAACTGTCATGCAAAGCAACACCGTTTTGCCGCCAGAACTTCCCCTTGCAATTCCCGCCCAAATGCTATATGATGGGAAAAAATCGACACATACTGTGGGGCCATCTGCCGCCATGAGCCTTTCCCATGGCAGAAAGAGAGGAAACTTTGGACAGACAGAATCTTACATTAATGACAGACCTGTACGAGCTCACCATGATGCAGGGTTATTTCATGCACAAGGACCGCAATGAGACGGTCATCTTCGACGCTTTTTACCGCACCAATCCCTGCAGCGGCGGATACGCCATCTCCGCCGGCCTGGACCAGGTCATCCGGTACATCGAGGAGCTGCGGTTTAACCGGGAGGACATCGAATATCTGGCTTCCTTAGGGCTCTTCCGGGAGGATTTCCTGGAATACTTAAGCACATTCCGGTTCTCCGGCGATATCTACGCCATACCGGAGGGCACCGTCATGTTCCCCAGAGAGCCTGTCATCAAGGTGATAGCGCCTATCATGGAGGCCCAGCTGGTGGAGACCGCCATCCTGAACATTATCAACCACCAGAGCCTGATTGCCACCAAGGCGGCCAGGGTCTGCTATGCCGCCAAGGGGGACGGTATCATGGAATTCGGCCTGCGCAGGGCCCAGGGGCCGGACGCCGGCACGTACGGGGCCAGGGCTGCCATGATCGGCGGCTGCATCGGCACCAGCAACGTGCTCTGCGGCCAGCTCTTCGATGTGCCGGTCAAGGGCACCCACGCCCACAGCTGGATTATGAGCTTTCCGGACGAATATACCGCTTTCAAGACTTACGCGGACATGTACCCCACCGCCTGCATCCTGCTGGTGGATACTTATGATACTCTGAAATCCGGCGTCCCCAATGCCATACGTGTCTTTACGGAAATGCGGGAGGCGGGCGTTCCCTTAAGCTTCTACGGCATCCGCCTGGACAGCGGCGATCTGGCCTATCTGTCCAAACAGGCCAGGAAGATGCTGGACGGAGCCGGATTCCCCGATGCGGTCATCTCTGCCTCCAACGACCTGGACGAATACCTGATCGACAGCCTGAAAGCCCAGGGAGCCGCCATCACCTCCTGGGGCGTGGGCACCAACCTGATTACTTCTAAAGACAATCCCTCTTTCGGCGGCGTCTACAAGCTGGCGGCCATCCGGGGCGCGGACGGGCATTTCGTCCCCAAAATCAAATTATCGGAAAACAGTGAAAAGATTACCAATCCGGGAGACAAAAAGATATACCGCATCTATGAGAAAGATACCGGAAAAATCAAGGCCGATCTGATCTGCCTGGCTGAGGAGGAATACCGAGCGGAGGATGACCTGGTGCTCTTCGACTCCCTGGAACCCTGGAAGAAGACAAAGCTGGCAGGCGGCACCTATCGCCTGCGCCCCCTGATGGAGCAGATTTTCAGGAACGGCAAGTGCTGCTACACTTCGCCCAAGGTCATGGATATCAGAGCCTACTGCCAGCGGGAGCTGGACACTCTCTGGGAGGAGACCAAACGTCTGGTGAATCCCCACGAGGTATATGTGGACCTGTCCCAGAAGCTGTATGACACCAAAATCCGGCTTCTGGAGGAAATGAGCGGGAAATAAGTCTACCATGCCAAAGAGAAAGGAAAGCAGGCAATCCATGAAATCACACAACAACGGGAAAAAAACTTTCCTCGTACCGGAAATCTTATTTTATCTGTCAGTGTTCGCGGCAATCACCTGTTTTGCCATGGTGCAGTCCTACGGCGAACCGCCCGACGAGGTCAATCGCTTCAAGGTGGTGAGCTTCATATGCAGGCACGGATATCTGCCCCATGGGGCAGACCCGGAGGTATTGCTGGACGGATATGGGGCGTCTTATGCCTTTCAGCCTATGCTGACCTATATCATACAGGGATTTCTGCTGCGTTTTCTGAAGCTGTTCACCACAGACAGCTATGTGCTTTTGGTATCGGCCAGAATGGTGAATGTGGTGTTCGGCGTCCTTATGGCCTATTTTGTGCGCCAGATATCCAGGGAATTGTGGGAAAATCCTTATCTGCAGTGGACTTTCACCGTCATGACCGTGTTCCTGCCGCAGAACATCTTCCTGCATTCCTATATCAACACGGACTCCATGGCCATGCTGGCGGTAGCCGTCATATGCCTGGCGCTGCTGCGCGCCCAAAGGACCGGATATGACAGAAAAGACTGCATTCTGCTTGCAGTCGGCATCATTCTCTGCGCCATGTCCTATTACAATGCCTATGGCATCATCCTGGCAGCCATACTCGTCTTTGCCCTGAACTATGTGCACATCGGAAAGCACGCAGGCACGCAGAACGCCCATGGCGCAGCTGCCGGGAAGACAGGCTTATGGATAGAATGGGGCCCCCTGCTGGGCAAGGGCATCTTCATCTCTGTCATCGTGCTGGCCGGCATCAGCTGGTGGTTCATACGCAATGGTCTTCTCTATGACGGCGACATCATCGCCATGAATGCCAGGCGTGAATGCTCCATCCAGACCGCCACGGAGGACTTTAATCCGCTGACGCGCTTTACCTATCTGAATGCCGGCATCCCCCTGACGGACATGCTTTTCGGGACATCCTATATCACTCTCGTCTTTAAAAGCTTCATCGCCATGTTCGGGGCCATGGGCATCCCCACCCACAGGCTGATTTACCATTTCTACGGATACTTCTGGCTGGCGGCCTGTGCGGCAGCCCTGTTCCTCCCGAAGCGGTTCTGGTGCCCCGCAGAAAAAAGCGAGTGGGCCAATCCGGGAAAAAGCCTGCAGAAAGGCGGCAGAAAGGCAAGGCTGCTCATTTATATCGGCATGGCGCTGTTTAGCCTGATTACCATAGGCCTGAGTATCTTTTACTCTTACACATGGGATTTCCAGCCTCAGGGAAGATATATCCTGCCGGTGCTGATACCGTTCATGTATGTCGTGACAACGGGCGTGCAAAAGCTGTGCGGCCTGCTGGAAAAATGGATATCCAGGCCCTCAGGAGCAGTACTCGGGAAACTGTTCTGTGCCGGCATCATGGCTTATGTGCTGCTGGCTTTCCTCTACAGCCTGTTCCGCTGCGTCCTGCCTTATTACAGCCATATCGACGGCCTGTTCTCGGTGTATCAGCTGATTCTGTAAGGAATCCTCTCTTGTTTTTATCGATATTGCGCCTGCAGCACATCGTTCAACCGTTCTGCCAGGGCTTCCACAGCCTCCAAATTCACCTCTACCCGGGCGTCATGATAATGGCTCACTTCCGTGTAGAGCTCGTAAAAGCGCCGCTTTGCCTGAAAGTTCCCGCTCAGGGGCATCTTCCGGGAATATCTTTCCAGCAGGCCGTAGCCCTTGCCGTTGGCATTGTCCAGCTGATACAGGTCGAACTCGCTGTCCGCCCAGCAGCAGTGGAACGGATCGATCACGGCCACCGCCCGGCTCCTGTCCCTGTCCAGCATCACGTTCCAGGTATTGTAGTCCCCGTGTATCAGCCTGGCCCGGGTAATGGGCAAATGGAAAATATTGCGGAACTGCTCTATGGACCGCCGGAAGGTCTCCATCACCTGATCCGAAATCTGCCCTTTCTCCCGAAGCCGCCCGGCCTTTTCCACAATGCCCCGGGCGATTGGATAATAATACTCCTGCCAGCTGGGGCAATACCTCCCGGAGGACAGGATGCCGAACCCTTCGGGGTTCACCACCCGGTGGTACCCAATCAGGTTGTCCACGATGCTTTCACCGATAGCTTCCCTGGCCGTCTCCGGCAGCTCGGCGGCATCGAAGTCACCGGCATTTACTCCCTCTATGTATTCCATGAAAAGCGCGTCCATGGGCAGTCCTGTCTGCTCCTTCTCCAGCACCTTATAGATACGCGGCATCTTCAGCAGGGAATGCTCCGACAGCAGCCTGGTCTGCTCGGCCTCCCTGGCCGCAAGCCCCGGGAACAGGTACAGCTTCAGAACCACGGAAAAAGGCTCCGTCTCCAGCGAGACCAGAAAGACCCTCCCATAGAATCCGCCGCCCAGGCTCCTGACGTTCCCGGGCGGAACCCCATAACATTGCAACACAGCTTCCCGAATCGTTTCCTGCATACTCGCTCCTCCATCCTGATACATTCCTTATACATTTACCCGTTCCGGCACGGCTGCCCTTCCCCTGGCAGAGTCCGGTCTCCGTGCCCAAGCCTCATGTCTGTCTCTATGGTTCCATTATATTCCTTATTTGGGAAGGTGGCAATAGATGCTTCGGCGGTACTTCTTCAGATTTTGGACTGACCGCCCGCAGAAAAACCAGCCGCCAAGCTCAACTAACCTCGCATTCCCCATAGGCCGTTCCCCGGCAATCACCCGCAGCACGGTGCGTCCGTCCCGCTCATTGCGCAGATTGCTTACGTTCAGCTCCGCCACATACCTGTCCGCATGCCCGGCGGGGACTGCACATTCCCACACCTGCCCCTGGATTTCCGAGATAATCTCGCCGGGCCTGCCGCAGTGGACGATCTGCCCGGATTTCATCACCAGAATCCGCTCCGCGATGAACTCCACATCCGACACGATGTGGGTGGACAGGATGACGATCCGCCCCTTGGAAAACGCGCTGATCAGGTTGCGGAAGCGCACCCTTTCCTTGGGGTCAAGCCCTGTGGTAGGTTCGTCCAGAATCAAGATCCGCGGGTCGTTGAGCATGGCCTGGGCAATCCCCAGCCGCTTCTTCATGCCGCCCGAAAAGGTCTTTATCCGGTGCCTGGCCTCACAGGAAAGGCCCACCTCCTCCAGAAGCTCCCAGGCCCTCCGCTCCCCGGCCTTTCCTTCCAGCCCTTTCAGGGCGGCGATGTACCGCAGGAAATCGATCGCCCGAAAATCAGGATAGTATCCAAAGCCCTGGGGCAGATACCCCAGCAGACCGCGGTACCCCTCCCCCAGCTTCTCTATGTTTTTCCCATCCAGCAGTATCCGCCCCTCCGTGGGGCGCTGCAGGGCGCACAGCAGACGCATCAGCGTGGTCTTCCCCGCACCGTTGGCCCCCAGTGGCCCGTTTTTGAAAAAAGCCGTCACTTTTGCGCCGCTGGCGCCGTTCTCCACCTTCAGCCACCCGCCGTGGCGCTCGCTGAGCAGCCTACAGATATAAAGCCCCAGCCCGAAATGCTCCTCCCGCCTTTCCTCCCCCGTGACATAGGAGTTCCATGCCTCCCGGAGCATCTTCCCGTCGAACCCGGGGCCGTCATCGGCCACCGTCAGGGCCAGCCCGCCGTCCCGCTCCTCCAGGATAAGCGTGACCTGGGTGTCCGCATACCGGGCCGCGTTTGCCACAAGGTTGCCGCACACCTGAGACAGGAACATTCCGTCCAGCCGGAAATGCCCGGAGACTGCCTGATTCCGGAGGCAGATTTTCTTGTCGTTTTCCCGGCAGATAATATTCGCGTTTTCCTCTATCTGTGTCAGGAGCTCCGAAAGGGATATCCGCTGATATTCCGGCTGTCTGTCCTCCAGCCGCTGAAGCTGGCTCATGCTGTCCACATAGCGCTCCATGCGGGCGATATGCTTCCCCATGGTGACAGCAACGCTTCGAACCTGGCTGTCCTCCCCAGCCTGAAGCAGCTCGTCATAGCCTTTCAGAACCGTCAGGGGCGTGCGCAGATCGTGGTTACTGCAAGAACGTTCCTCATATGACAAAAGCTGCCGCACATACGATTCTTCTATCGTACATGCGGCAGCTCCCTATGCGTTTTTGTCTCTCGTCAGCCCGTTCTGCCCTTACTGCTCCATCTGCCTCCCCAGGAACCCGGCGGCAGACTGCAGAAGCTTCTGCTCCACCTCGCCCATGCGGGTCTTGTTGTCGTTCTGGAGCAGCACCACGCTGCCGATGATGTCCCCCTCGCAGAGGATCGGCGCGATGGCCTCGTGCTGGTACTCGTCCCCGCCCTCGTCGCAGACCGGGATGAAGCTGCGGTCTCCCCTGGTGGCCATGATGGTCTCCCGGTTGTGTATCTTCTCCTCCATCTGCCTGCTGACGGACTTGTTCACCATCTGCTTATAGCCCCCGGCCGCCGCGATGAACTGGTCCCTGTCCGCGATCAGCGCCGCGTGCCCCGACACCTGTGCCAGGCTCTCCGCGTACTGCTTGGCGAAAGTGCTCATCTCCCCGATAGGGGAATACTTCTTCAGGATGACCTGTCCCTCCCTGTCCGTGAAGATCTCCAGGGGATCCGACTCCCTGATGTGCAAAGTCCTGCGGATTTCCTTGGGGATGACTATTCTGCCCAAATCATCTATTCGTCTCACAATTCCTGTCGCTTTCATAAATACATTCCCTCCATTTATCGAGTTTACCTAAACCTCTGTCCGACTTCAGTCCCTTCACAGAAGCCTTCTGCCTGAAAACGTCCGGCGCAAAACGGCCCTGGAAAGCACAAACCGCCAAAGCCGCTTTGTCATCATCCGGTGTGGAGTTAGTATCTGTAAAAAAAGGAATTATATACAAGTTTTCTGCATTGCAAAAAAACTAATCTTTCTCATACCCATTCCGCTTATAAAGCACCAAAAATACCAGAACGCTGATCAGCAGCTCCCCGAACAGCACCGCCATGTCCAAAGGCGACATCACATATGTCTCCCCTGCCGCCAGGCATTCCGTCATCCCCGTCATGACCCCGGTGAACAGGAATCCCGAGATTTTGTGGAGCGCCTCCGACATGTTCCCGAATATCGGCACCATCATGAACACCATCAGGAAGGGATAGGAAATCAGATTGGCGTTCATCTGGTTCTTGGCGCAGATTCCCACGATCATCCCCAGCACGCAGCTGGTGAGGGAGACCACCATGCTCACAAAGAAAAAGGGAATCCAGGGGACGATGTCCATGGGAATCCCGCTGATGAAGAGCACGATGTAGTTCACCGCCATCAGCATCACAAAGGGAAACAGGATACTGCCGATAAAATACTGCATCCCCGTAATCGAAGATGTCATCAGCACCCGCAGCGTATGGCTCTCCTTCTCCTCCGCTATGGACGTGCCCACCATGATGAAGCCCTCCGCGCAGATGTTCATGGTGATTCCGATGTTCAGAAGGACCCCTCGCAGAAACGGCACCAGCGTGCCCCCTGAATTGATTCCATAGAGGATTTTGCATACATACACCATCCCGATGACCAGCACCGGCCCTATCATGATCATGGCATTCCGGCTGATGCACAGCCATTTGATCCGGGCTACCGCGGCCAGTTTATGCAGATTCCCTGCCCTTTGCGCGCTGGGGCAGCCGCCCATTTCCATCGTTTGCACATTTCCATTCAAGCTATTCATGTCCGTAAACTCCTTTCCATATGCTTTTCCTAAGCTTTTCCATGCGTTTTTTCATACTCTTTTTCCCGATTTTTCCATATGTTTTTTCATACATTCAGATCTTTCCCTGTGACCTCCAGGAACACGGTCTCCAAAGTGGGCTCACAGGAATGGATCCGCATGATCTCGTCCCGCTCCATCCACCCGGCGATTTTCCGGACGTTCTCCGGATTCTGGGCCAATACCAGCTCCCTGTCGCCCTCCAGCAGCACGCTGTATTTCTTGTTGCGGTTGTGCTTCAGGCAGATTTCCTGAGGGGAGCCGAACTCCACGATCTCGCCGTCGTGCAGGAGCGCCACCTTGTCGCAGAGCTTCGCGGCCTCCTCCATGTTGTGGGTGGTGAGGAAGATTGCCATCCCCTCCTCCTTCAGCTCCAGCAGCATCCGGTGGATGGCCACGGCGGTGGAGGGATCCAGGCCGCTGGTGGGCTCATCCAGGAATAAGACCCTGGGCTTGTGCAGCACCGCCCGGGCCAGGACAAGCCGCTGGGTCTGGCCTTTGGAGAGCTTCCCGGCGGGTTTGTTCCTATGCTCCCCAAGCCCTACCTGAGTCAGCACCTTCTCCACCCTCTCCCGGGACACCTGCCATATCCCGGCGAACACATAGAGGTTCTGCCATACGGTCATCTTCTTGTAGATGCCGCTGTTGTCCGAGACCACGCCGATTTTTTCGTAAATGGACTCGTCGATGTTGGAGGAGTCCGTGCCCAGGAGCCTGGCCTCCCCGGAGGTCTGCCGCAGCTGTCCGGTGATGATCTTGATCGTGGTGGTCTTTCCCGCCCCTGACGGCCCCAGGAAGCCCAGGATTTCGCCCTGGTGCAGGGTCATGTTGATGTCCTTCAGCGCCTGTTCCGTCTTGAACCGCTTGGAAATGTGGGACAGGGAAAGCAGTACATTCTGTTCCATATGATAACCTTCTTTCTTTGTTTTTTCGTGTAGATGTGGCTGGTTTTATGTCCAGACGCTTTGCATCTCCACTGCGCATATCTTACCACCCGCCCCAGCGCCTGTGTGGAAATGTGCCTGAATGGAAAGAGGCGCTGCCTGAGCGGAATCTCACATCCTCTCCAGCAGCGCCCCTTTCACATTCCTGGAAAAAAGGCATCTCTCCCCATTCTTCATTCGTATCTCCCGCCCTTTCAGATCCAGCTCCGCAATCTGCTCCACATTCACCAGATAAGCCCTGTGGGTCCGGAGGAACCTGCTGCCCAGCTGCCCCTCCAGCTCCCGCAGGCTCCCGATGAAGTCGAACCAGTCGTTCATACCGTGGAGGGCGATCCTGTGGGTGCGCGCCGTGGCCTCAAAAAACAGGATTTCATCCACCGGCACATGCTTCACCACATCCATCACCTTCACGGAAAAGTACTCCCTGCGCTCTCCCTGCTCCGCCCGCATCCGCTGGGTAATCACAAAAAGGCTCTGCCTGAGCCCCTCCTCCATCTTCTCCCTGCTCTCCTTCACGATGTAGTCAAGGGCCTCCAGATGATAGCGGAACGTCTCAAACGCCAGGTTCCCATAGGCCGTCACATACACCAAAAACCCCCTGGGATCCAGCTTCCTGATTTCCCGCCCCAGGGCGAACCCGTCCATGGCCTCCCCTTTCAGCTCCACGTCCAGGAAGTAGATTCCCCGCCCCGGAGCCTCCCTCACCGCCTCCAGGATCTCCAGCGGGCTGCCGCTGCACAGGGCGACCTCCATGTCATATCCCTCTATCATAATCTGTTTCTCCAGGCATTCCCTCTGAATCCCCCGGACGTTCTCCTCGTCCTCGCAAATGTATACAGGCAGCATTTCCTCACTCCTTACCCCGCTATCATAATCCGCTTCTCCAGGCATTTCCTCTGAATCCCCGGACATTCTCCTGATCCCCGCAAATGTATACAGGCAGCATTTCCTCCCTACCCGGCGTTCCTCTCCTGAATCTTAAGCTCCTGGACAAAATAGCCCTCCTGCACCGCTGTGGCCGGCAGCACGTTCCCATACCCATCCAGAATCTTCCGATAGCTGGCCAGCCCGATTCCCCGCTCCGCCCCTCTGGTGGAATAGCCCTGCTGCCAGATTCTGTGGACGTCAACCTCGTGGTACAGCCGGTTCTTTACCCGGAATGTGGTATACCCCCCCTGGCAGCTGATCATGATATGCACCCGGGCATCCTCCTTTCCCCTGACCTCATCCATGGCATTGTCAATCAGAATCCCCAGGCATCTGCACAGATCCGTCGTCCTGCATCCCGTCTCCCGAAAGGGCCGCATCACCTCCAGCTCACAGACCGTGCCCTCCTTCTGCATCTGGGAAATCTTCGCCAGGAGGAGCCCTCTCACCTCTGTCATGCAGACATTGCCCAAATGGGACATCTGCCGGATCTGCCCGCCAATCTGGCTGTCGAAATCCTCCGTCAGCTCCCGGATATAATCCATGGCCTCCGTCAGCTCCCCCTCCCTCGCCGTCAGGTACATCCCCGACATCATATTTTTGTAGTCATGCCGGAAGCGCCTCATCTCCTCCTGCATCCCCTCCAGCGTCCTGATATAGGCCTCCTGCTGTTGGACGATCAGCGACTGGGCGGCAGCTTCCTTCCGCTGCCACTCCTCCCGCCCCTTATAGTGGAAGACTATCAGCGCCGCAGTCAATACCAGGTAGGCAATGCTCATGCTGCTGTTGCGGCTCATGCCTCCATAGGTGAACAGCGCCATCATACTATATACCAGAACGGGATAAGCGCTCAGGCAGAGCATGCCCCAGTTCCAGACGTCCCTGTGCTCCAGCCACCGGCGGTACGCATCTCCCACCTTCAATTGATGCAAAAGGAACAAAATCAGCAGAACGGCAGCCGGCCCCAGTATATAATTGGACAATAAATACCGAATCCTCTCTTCCCCGATGCTCAGGTCATAGGGCCTTTCAGACGTCAGGATAAAGACCATCATCACAGAAATCTGCGCCGCAATGCCCGCAAACAGCACAATGCCCCAGCACCGTCTGAACCTCTCCCGGAAAAGAACACCGATGCAAAGGGCGTTCCCGATCAGCAGTACATATTCCATCAGAATGGACACAGAATAATACCGCAGCAGGCCCGCCTTGTAAAGCAATGCCGCAGCCCCTGCTTCCATCACGATCCACACAGCCGCCAAAACGATTCCGCCGCCCCGGAACTTCCCCTTGTCAAAAGAAAGAGTCCTTAGAACAAACAGCCCCGTACAGACAACCATTGCCAGGCTGAAAGCGCCTGAAAACAAATCATAGCCAAACACACTCAGAAAACTCATGCTCCGCCTTTCTGCCTTTCTCCCTGTCAAAGCTCCACATCGTTCAGGGCCACAATCGCGCAGGCATAGATTTTCAGTGCCTCCAGGAACAGCCGCAGGTTCAGCGCCTCGTCCGGCTCGTGCCCGCCGCCGTGTCCCGGCGCGAACATGCGCTCCCTCGCCTCCCTGTCCTCATCGCTCTCTTTCATGCCGCCGGGGCCGTAGGAAAAGGCGTTTGGCAGCTTCCTGGCGTAAGTACCGCCTCCTATCACATAACTTTCCGCCTGGCTTCCCGTAAGCTCATTGTAGACACGGGTCAGAGTATCCACCGCCGGATGCTCTTTCGGAAAATAGTTCGGCCCGGAATTGCGCTCCAGCCGCCAGTCCAGCCCGTTGGAGACCCCATAGGCCCCAAGCGCTTCGATGTTCTCCTGATCCTTTGCCGTAATGGCATAGCGGATATTCAAAGTCAGGCTCAGACGCCCCTCCTCCATGGCAAGCACCGTGCCCGCGCAGGTGGTCTGGCCGGACACTTCGTCCCGGTAAGCTATCCCTGTCTCCTCCCCGTCATACTCCCTGGTAAGCCGTCCGATCCTCCCGAACAGCTGCCTGTCATTTTCCGACAGAGATGTCATATTTTCAAGGAAAACGCACAGCTCATGGATGGCGTTGACGCTGCCGTGGGGAGCCGCGCTGTGTTTGCTGGTTCCGTAAGCCGTAATCCGGATGCCCCCGGATTCGATTTCATAGGATATCTTCCCGGCTCCCATGCCTCCGGCAGCCCCGTCTCCCCGGCCAGCGGCAGCCGCGGTATCTCCTGTCCCCTCCGCCACCCTTTCGGGAGCAACGCCGCCCTGGCCCAGCAGCCTCTCCAGCTCCCGCCGCAAAGCCCCGCTGTCCTCAACCAGCGCCCAGGCCCTGTCGGGAATCATATTGCTGGCATTGCCGCCCCCGGCATCCACCACCCGGGCGGACACCCTGTCCTCTGTGACCATCTGCCCCTCAATTATCCCTTTCTCCCCATAGCACACCGGGAAGCCGCTGTCAGGGGTAATGGACAGCTTCGGCGCGGGATAATGGGCCGTGTAATATTCCATATCCTCCATCCCCCGCTCCTCGTCCGTCCCCACGAACAGGCACAGTTCATGCCTCAACGGCACCTTCAGCTCCCGCAGGCACTGCATCACATACAGGATGCCCACCGCAGGCCCCTTATTGTCCTGAACCCCCCGGCCGATCAGGAATCTTTCTTTCACTACCGGCTCAAAAGGCCCGTTCTCCCAGCCGTTCCCCGTAGGCACCACGTCCAGATGGCTCCAGAAGCCAATCAGGTTCTCCCAGTCCTTCTCCTGCCCCCCGATGCTGCCCACGATGTCCCCATGGTTCTCACAGTGGAAGCCATGCTCCCTGCCGATGGCCAGCATCTCCTCCAGCGCCCGCAGACACCCCGTCCCAAAAGGCGTCCCGTCCGTCCCCGGGCGGGAGACACTGTCTATGCGCACCAGCCGCTTGATGTCCTCTACCATGGCCTCTTTGTGGTCATCCATCCACGCTCCCACTTTCCCATACAGTTCCATGTCCATTCCCTCCATTCTTTTCCCCAATATGCCTTTCCACGCTATTCCGCCACAATATTATTCAGCCAGACGCCTTTCTTCACCAGGATATATCCAATCACACATTTTATCAGATCCAGCATCTGGCAGCTCAGATACAGCGCCGCTATGGCCATGCCCGTATGGCGGCTGAGCACATAGGCCACCGGAATGCTGACGCACCAGAGGAACACGCTGTCGAACAGGAAAGTGATGATTGTCTTCCCTCCCGAGCGCAGCGTAAAATATGTAGTATGCAGGAAAGCGAACACGGGCATGCACACAGCCGCCACGCGCAGCAGGAGCGCAGCCAGACGCTTCACCTCATCGCTGGTATTGTACAGCTGCGGGAACAGCGGCGCCAAAAGGACTACCACCGCGCCTATGGCCACACTGCTCAGCACGGCAAAGGCGATAAGTTTCCTGTCCGTATCCATAGCCTCTTCCATCTTCCCGGCGCCCAGCAGCTGCCCCACGATAATGGACACAGCGCTCCCCATGGCCACGAACACCACATTGAACAGGTTGGATATGACCGTGGAGATATTCAGAGCCGCCACCGCGTCCAGTCCTCTGGTGGAATAGCACTGGGTCATTATCGCCACGCCCGCCGACCAGAGAATCTCGTTGAACATGAGAGGCGTGCCTTTCTTCGTAATATTCCAGGTCAGCTGGGCAGGAACCCGCAGCTCCCTGTAAGCCCCCACGATAAAGGGCATCTTATCCGGGTTCCTGTGGGTCCAGACGATTACCACCGCCGCCTGCACATACCGGGATATCACGGTGGCGATGGCAGCTCCCACCACCCCCAGTTCCGGGAAACCGAATTTACCGAATATCAGCAGATAATTCAGCGCCAGATTCACCAATACGGCAACCACGCCCGCGATCATGGGCACTTTCGTCTCGCCGCCCTCGCGCAGAGTGCTGGCATATACTTCTTCTATGACAAACGGAAACAGCCCGGCCAGCATCACCCACAGATATTCTTTCCCATATGCCAGCGTGGCCTGCAGAGCCTGATCGTTGCCCTCCCCGTGCAGATAGAGCATGATGAGCTGTTCCCCGCCGGCCACCAGCGCAAAGATGCCCAGCACCAGAATCCCCATGCACACATAAATCTTGAACCGCAGCGTATGCCGGACGCCCTGGTGGTTCTTGCAGCCGAAAAACTGCGCGCTGAAAATGCCCACCCCGGAAATCGCCCCGAAGATGGCCAGATTGAATACCATTAGGAGCTGGTTCACGATGGCGATGCCGGACATCTGCTCTGTCCCGATCCGCCCCACCATGATATTGTCCAGCAGCCCCACGAAATTGGTGATGCCGTTCTGAATCATGATAGGCACCGTCACGCCCAGCACCATTCTGTAGAACGCTTTATCTCCGAATAACTTTTTCCTGATGTTCATTTTCCTCTTGCCTCCCGTACTCCAAAGTGCAGTCTATTCTACACTAAGAATGCCGGATTTGTCTATGTATTTTCTTGACAATCCTATAAAAATCATAAGAAGGGACTGCTGCCCCAAAAGCTCATGGCCTCCGCGGCCTGGCATCCTGTTTCCCACGATATATGAATCCGCAGAGTACCTTGCGGCGAAAGCCTCCCCTCAACACAGACAGGCCAGAAGACTGCCCTGCAGCATGCCTCCTGGCCTGTCATCTGCAAAATTCACGCTTTCGGCCTTGCCGCAGGGACGAATTTCGCCTGATTCATCAAGGGATGGCGCAGGGATATAGCGCCCTTTCCGGGGCATTCCATGACGCATGCGCCGCAGTAATAGCACTCGCCGGGATACATGACCACCGGATGCTCGCCTTTCCGCTCGGCCGGGAACAGAATATCGCATTGACAGACCTGTACACACCTGTTGCATCCGATGCAGATATCAGGGTCAAAACAAATGGGATTTAAGCTCGCCGGGCTCTGCCGCACACTGTACTCTGTCCCGGAATCCTCTCCCATGCCCTGTATTTTCCTATCTTCCATTCCCTGCCGCCTCTCTTTCCATATAGTCCCTGTTGCGCTTTTCGTATTCCTCCTCCAGATCTCCGAAGAAATCCAGGGGCACCTGCCTTATGACTACACTTTCATCTTCCTGTCGGATGACGATATATTTCCTGTCCCGGGGCGAATCTGTCTCCGGATAGTCGCTTCTCATAAAGCACAGCGGCTCGGAACTGGATTTCCTGGCGAGGGATGCCTGGAGCACAAGCCGGGCCACCGTCAGGATGTCCATCACCTCATGGACCCGCATCAATTCATGGGGATTGGCCGCGTAAAGGACAGGCACAGCCTCTTCCTCATATTTCTTCAGCAAATCAAGCCCCTCCAGCAGCAGCGAATCGCATTTCACTCCGCCGCAGTAGTTCTGCATGGCTTTTGAGATTGCCTTGTTCAGCTCTTTCCAGCTGATTCCTGACTTCTCATCCCTGGAAAGCGGCGCGTACAGCCGTTCCTTTTCCGCGCGGATATCCTCCTGACTACACTGGCACAGCTCCACGCCTTCCGCATAGTCCGCGGCCTTACGCCCTGCGTAGTAGCCCGTGGCGCAGGCCGCTCCGGCGCAGTCCGAGGCGTAAAGCTGGTCTCCGCAGGCATAGATCTCGTCTATATTGGTCTTCAGATCCCAGTCGTGCATCAGGCCCCCCGGCGCGCCGAAGAACTGCCTCTCCTGCTCCAGGAAACTGGCGGACTGCCAGCCGGTCCCATAGCTCTGCAGCATATGCCTGTCAGGGTCAAAGCCCCGCTCTGTATAGTTCTGATAGACGGGAACCTTGGTCTTGGCCTCCTCCCCAACCATCATGCCCCAGATGACTTTCCGCTCGCTCTCCGGCATCCTGCTCAAATCCGCGTAAAAAGGCAGCTGGTATCCCCGCCTGATCAGTTCGTCAAAAGGAAGCGTCTCAGGCCCGCGGTATTCATATTTGGGATTGTCGATTACCCCGCCTTTTAAGAAAAACTTCTGTCCCGGCGCAGGATAGTACCGCTCAGACACAGTCCGAAGCTCCCTGCCGTCCCTGTCTGCATAGGGGATTTCCACCCCTCTGGCGTCCACCATGGTGGCGGCATACCAGGTATTGTGGTTGTTCCCGGTGCCATAGGGCGGGAAACTTCTCCCGGCAGCCGAGAACTCCGCACGCACGGTCTTTTCCATCATGGTAAATTCCAGTCCTGCCCGCCAGCCCGATGGTCTTTACCATGAATCCGATTTCGTCCATGTGGGCGGCGTACATGATTTTCTTCGCCCTGTCCCCGCCGGTGCCCTTCTTGCAGACGATCAGGTTGCCCATGGCATCCGTATATATTTCGTCCCCATAGGGCTCCGCCTCCTTTTCGATGAACTTGCGCACTTCCTTTTCAAAACCTGCGACACCCCAGAGCTGCGTCAGTTCTCTCAGCAATTTCTCGTCTCTCTCACCCTGCCTCCATCTTATTTTTATCGTTTTTTCATTCTTTTTCTTCTGTTATATCATTCCCCCGGTTTCTGATTCTTCTGCCCTCTCCATGGCTTCAAAACAGTATCTCAGATAGATGATATGCGCCATGGCAGTGATGGCGCAGCGCAGTATCTTCTTCTCCTCGCTGGCCGTGCTCCCCACCTCCTCCAGCGACTCTTTCATCCCGAAGATGTACTGCAGCATATTCTCCAGTTCCTGGCAGAAATAGTCATAGGCCTCCCGGGTGTCATGGGTGCGTTTCTGCATTTCAAACAGCCTGCTGATATTTTCCATGGACAGGACGTTCTTGGCTATGGACATGAAAAAAAGATACGCGATCTGCTCCGCGTAATACTGCTTCTTTATCGGGCTGGCTATGTACCCCTTCTTCACATAATTGCTGACCATGGAACCGGTAATCTCCTGACATCCTAAAGGCTCCAGCACATTGTTGATGTACCTCGTCACCTGATCCAGATACAGCCCCATATCGGGCAGCTCGCGATAGCGGGGCATATGCAGTTTGCTCATGTTGACGCTCATATAGCATTCTTCCTTCATCCGGGACAGCCAGCGCACTGCGGCCCTGACCGCCGGATTCCTTCTGTAAATGATTCTAAAACCTCCAAAATATTATAAAGCAGATTTACAAAAGCGTCAATAAAATACGCAAAACCACTTGACAGGTTTTTCAAAAACTGATATATATATAGCTTATAAAAAGTTTTCGAAAAACCGATATTATAGTTTTTTATACTTCTAGGAGGTTCCCCTATGAAATACAAAATTGTATCCGATTCTGCCGCCGATCTCCTGACCCTGAATCAGGTTCCCTTTTCCAGCGTCCCTCTGCACATCATCGCGGGCTCCCACGACTTCGTAGATGACAGCGCCGTGGACCTGGCGCTGATGGAGGATGTCCTGTCCTCCCATAAGGGCCGCTCCAGCACCGCCTGCCCGGGAGTGGACGACTGGCTGGAGGCTTTCGAGGATGCGGAAAACGTATTCTGCGTCACCATCACCAGCGCCCTGTCCGGCAGTTACAATTCTGCCCAGTCCGCAAAGCGGCAGTATGAAGAACGCTTTCCCGAGCGCCATGTACATATCATAGATTCCCTGTCCGCAGGGCCGGAGATGAAGCTGATCGTGGAGCGGCTGCAGGAGCTGATTCTGTCTGGCGCGACTCCTGAAATCATCCAAAAGGAAATCATGGACTACACCCGGCATACCCACCTGCTGTTCTCTCTGGAGACATTGAAAAATCTGGCAAACAACGGCCGCGTCAGCCCCGCAGTGGCGAAACTGGCAGGCATCCTGGGCATCCGCGTGGTAGGTCAGGCAAGCGCCCAGGGGGAGCTGCAGCTGCTGAACAAATGCCGCGGGGAGCAGTGCGTGCTGTCCAGTCTTCTGAAATATATGAAAGAACAGGGATATCACGGCGGAAAAGTCCGAATCTCCCACAACAACAACGAAAAGATGGCTGCTGCCCTGGCAGGGCAGATAAAAGAGCTCTTCCAGGCTTCGGATGTTCAGATTTATGGCGCCCGCGCATTGTGCAGCTACTATGCGGAAAAAGGCGGCATGCTCATCGGGATGGAATGCTGAATCTCACTCTCCCATAAAAAATATGGCGGTACGCAAAAACGCAGACCGCCATATCTTTTTCCTATTTCAGGTATCTTTTTCGTTCTTATCCAAGCTTTCCGAGGGCCTTATCCAGCTGCTCCAGCACGCCAGGTTCCATGGAACCCCCGAAGTGTCCCGCGATATCACGGAGGCTGTTGGATCTCACATGATCGGGCGCCTGGTTCACCTGCGGGAACTTCTCCGTCAGGAACTCCCGGATAGACGGCACGCTCAGCAGCTCTCTCAGGGAGGTGTCCACGCTGTAAACCTTTCTCAGCGGACGTGTAGCCTCATAGCTTACGCTGTAATCTCCCGCCTCCAGATAGCAGACGCCGTCTTCCACATGGGCGAACATGGCATTTCCCTTGTCCCCGAACAGACCCTCCGGCGCATAAGGCAGCATCAGTTCCGCCTTACATCCAAAAGGCACTGTCACTTTCAGTTCCATATGGCAGTCATTCTCCACTTTCCATGACACCTTCCACAGGCCCATGGCCGACTGATATTTCGCATCCACATATCCCAGATGGGAATCCACCACAGGGCTGATGCACACATGCCTAAAGCCCGTGCTGTCCTCCGCCTGCCGGATACCTGCCACATAGGCGTACATCCATTCCACGATGGAACCGTAGGAATAGTGGTTGAAGCTGTTCATGCCCATGGAGGAGACGGAGCCGTCTTCCAGCATGCTGTTCCAGCGCTCCCAAATGGTGGTGGCCCCCAGCTTCACCTCGTAGAGCCAGCCGGGATATTCCTCATTGAACAGCAGCCCGTAAGCCAGCTCGGACAGCCCCGCCCTGGTCAGCTCCTCGCCCAGGATAGGCGTGCCCACGAATCCTGTCTGCAGCTTTCCATTGTTGTCATCGAATTTCTTCTTCAGGCGTTTCGCCGTCTGCTCCGGATCCACTGTCAGACCGTGTCGCAGACTCAAGAGCAACGCCGTCTGGGTGTCAAGGCAGCAGCGCCCGGAGGGTGTGAAATAATCATGCCTGATTGCCGCCAGCAGCTTGTCCGCCAGTCCGGCATAGTATGCCTCTTCCTCTTTCTTCCCAAGCACTCCCGCCGCCTTAGACGTCAGCTGCGCGCTGTAGCGCAGGTAGACCAGAGCGATAAAGGCATTCTCCGTAGCGCCCATCACGCCGTCCACGCCTCCGGGGCCATCCAGGGCCAGCCAGTCTCCATAATGGAAATGTTTCCTCCATCCCTGATCCTGTTCCTCCAGTCCATTGATATGATCCACCCATCCTTTCATGCTGTCGAACTGCTCCTCCAGAATGGCTTTATCTCCGTAAAACCGATATACTACCCACGGAATCACGCACGCCGCATCTCCCCACGCGCAGGAGATTCCTTTATGCCCAAAGGAGGGAATCACATCCGGCACCGCGCCCTCTCTCGTCTTCTGCTCTGTGGCCATGTCATGGAGATACTTGGCGAAGAAAGCGTAGCTGTCCATCTGGTAGCAGGCGGTAGGCGAGAACACTTCCGCGTCCCCGGTCCAGCCCATGCGCTCGTCGCGCTGAGGACAGTCCGTGGGCACGTCCACGAAGTTGCCTTTCTGGCCCCATTCCGTGTTCAGGATGAGACGGTTCACCAGCTCATTGCCGGTCTCCAGCCATCCGTTTCTGGGCAGCGCGGAATACATGGCCAGACCTGTGAAATCTTCTTTTTTCAGATTCGGCACGCCCTCCACTTTCGCATAGCGGTAGCCGTAGAAAGTGAAACAGGGCTGCAGGATATGCTCCTCGCCGTCTGAGATATAGATGTACTCCGCTTTCGCAGAGCGCAGATTGTCCCGGTAAAAGCAGCCCTGCTGCAGCACCTCGCCCACCTGGACATGAATCTTTGTCCCCCTGGGCTCATGGACGCGCAGGCGGAAAGAACCTGCCATGTTCTGTCCCAGATCCACCACGGTCTCTCCGGCAGGCGTGTGAATCAGCTCTGCCACAGGCAGCTCCTCCAGCACCTTTACAGGCAGGCTCCGCCTTGCGGTGAGCTTGCCCTTGGGCGGCTCCACTTCCTTGGCCGCAGCCGCCGCCACAGGCTCCAGGGTGCCGTCCATCTGCTCGCCGTCATAGATATTGGAGAAGACAATATTGCTGTAGGTCACCTGCCAGCTTTCGTCCGTGCCGATTACCACTTCCGTGCCGTCCTCATAGGTCAGGCGCAGCTCCGCCAGGAGCTTGCGCCCCTTCCCGTAATAAGGCTTCCCATCCGGGTCGTTGAAGCCGAATCGCCCGAAGTACCAGCCGTTGCCCAGCAGCACGCACAAAGTGCCCGCCTCCTGCAGCTGCTTAGTCACATCATAGGTCTGGTACTGCACCCATTCGTTGTAGTTGTTGCAGTAAGGGGCCAAAAGCTCATCCCCGATTTTCGCCTCTGCCCGCAGGGACTCTATGGAACCCGCATCTACGGCATCCTTTCCCGGGACATAGTATGCCTCATAAAGTCCCAGGCCGCAGATGTAGAGCCTGGCGGATTTCACAGGCTTCGCAGGCGCGATATGCCTGGAGAAAAGAGGATGGCGCTCCCCGCTGTCCCCGATCCACTTCGCGCTCCAGCTCTCCCCTTCCTTGCCAGTCTCGAACCAGTTTTCCCCGCTCTCCGCCTCTTCTCCGGCATCCGTGCACACCGTCACCTTCCAGGTATAGCGGGTGCGGGGGGCAAGCTCCATGTCCAGCGGCACAGCCAAGTTGTCAAGCTGCCCAAAGCCTGTGTCCGCCACCGTCTCTCCCCCGCGGCAGACTATGAGCCTGGCCTTGGTCTGCGCCTTCCCCGAAGCCTCCTCCACCTGCCAGGAGAATACCGGCTTTTCCATCCAGTACCCCAGCGGGTCGGTCAGATGATTGACCTTACAGTTCGTAATCCTCATTGCTTTTTCCTCCATATATGATTTTCCTGTCCCATAAAAAAGTACACTTAATACACACATTATACTATATCAGACCGCATGTGACCAGTCTAAAATGAATCAGATGGAGAATCCACTGCGCTCATCCTTTCACCGCACCGATCATGACACCCTTCACAAAATATTTCTGCAAAAACGGATAGATGCACATGACAGGAACGGTCGTCAGTATAATGGTAGCATATTTGATTGCCTCCGCGAACTGGTTCACCTGATCATTATCTGCCGCAGCCGAATTCAGGACGTTCGAGTTTGCAATCAGGATGGAACGCATGATGTTCTGGATGGGCAGCTTGTCGTTGTCCTTTAAATAAATGGACGCATTGAACCAGGAATTCCAGTGCCCTACTCCATAATAAAGCAGAAGGACCGCCAGCGTAGGCTTAATGAGCGGAACTACAATCTTAAATAAAATCGTCAAATCCGTCGCGCCATCTATATAGGCCGATTCCTTTAAGGAATCCGGTATCGCCTCAATGGCCGTCCGGCAGATGATCGCATTATACACGCTCATCGCGCCCGGTAGGATCAACGCCCATAGAGAGTTGTATAAGCCTAAGGAACGGATATTTAGGTAGGACGGAATCATGCCGCCGGAGAAAAACATCGTAAACAGAATCAAAAACTGGATGACAGGTTTAAATATCATCTTTTTGGACGCCATGAAATAACCGCACAGTATCGTCAGTAAAATATTGACAGGCAGCGAAACGCACAAAACAATCAAAATATTCTTATAACCGGACAATAAAAGCGGATGTGTCAGCGCCAGCTTATAGGCGCCCAGGGTAAAGCCATGCGGCCGAAGGAGCAGGCCCGGATGGGATACCAGATAGGTGTTTTCCGTAAACGATGCGCATACCACATACCAGATAGGATACAGGGTGACGACACACAAAAGGAGCAGGATGACGACGTTTACGACGCCAAAGATCCTATCTCCCGTAGATTCCTTTACCTTATGGCTTTTTACATACTTTTTACTCATCTAATACGCCTCCTTTAGAACAGACTGGATTCCGTGGATTTCCGGCTGATTGCGTTCGTGATCAGGAGGAACACCACATTTACCAATGTATTGAACAGACCGATGGCCGTTGATTTGGAGTACATCGGCGTTCCGCTTGCCGGGAAGGACAGCCGATATGTATAGGTCGAAATAACGTCTGCCACCTCGTAGGTAGCGGGATTATACAAAAGCAGTACCTTTTCATATCCGACATTCAAAATATTACCCATGCGCAGGATGAACAGAATCATAATCGTCGGCATCAGGCCCGGCAGAGTGATGTGGAGCATCTGCTGGAAACGGTTCGCGCCGTCCACCTTCGCCGCCTCGTACTGCTCCTGATCGATTCCCGCAAGGGCCGCAAGGTAAATAATGGAGTCCCAGCCGATTTTCTGCCATATCTCCGACAGTACGTATATAGCACGGAAATATTTGGGGCTTGCAAGGTAGTTCTGGCCCGTCCCTCCAAAAAATCCGACGAGCTGTGCGAAAAGCCCTTCCTGCTTACAGAAAACATTCAGGATACCACACATGACGACCATAGAAATGAAGTATGGCATGTAGGTGATGGTCTGGACTGACTTTTTAAAGGTCTTATTGCGCACCTCGTTGATAAGAAGCGCCAGGATGATGGGTGCGGGAAACCCAAAAAGGATTGTCAGGGCACTTATCGTAAAGGTGTTCTTTAAAATACGGGGAAAATATGGGTCTGTCACAAAGCTTTCAAACCACTTGTACCAGGGTTCAGACCAGGCCGAGCCTTCGATTCCCCTTGTCAGCTTGTAATCCTTAAAGGCGATTACAAGACCATACATCGGCTTGTAGCAGAAAAATGCCAGATAGACCAGCACCGGAAGAATCATGATATATTTCCATTTATTCAGGTTCCAGTCCCTTGCCAGTCTCTGCCCGAAAGTCCGGCTATTTTTATTTTTTACAGCATCCGGCTTCATAGTGCTCTCCTTTCACAAATCAGCGGTTTCTTAAAGAAAAAGCAGTACAGAGCGCTGCTCTGCACTACTTTTACAAGTCAATCCCTATTAACGAGCGATATACCGGTCATAACAGGCCTGGCGGATTTCAAGCACGCGGGACAGATTATAAGTTTCCAGATCGGAAAGATAGGATTCCCATACAGCATCGTCATCAATATCCTTAGAGCCATTTAAGAAAGCAGCAAAACTTTCTTCCACATAGATTGGGATATTTCCTGCAATTTGATCCAGCTCGTCCGCCTCTTCTGTCAGGAAAGTCGTCCCTACAGGCCATTTCCAGCCGCTGGTAACTGCCAGATTCTTCTCTTCGTCATCCGGATAAACATAGAACCAGGTGTTATTCGCTTCAACTGACGCCTGACTGTTCTTTAAGTACAGCAGATTGGTCGCTTGAATGCCAGGACACCCCCAGGTAGTTCCGTTATATTTTGTCATCGGGTCGGTATCCAAATCATCCGTTACAAGGCTGGTGAATTTCGGAACACTATTCTCGTCATACTCCCAGGAAGCGCCCTCTTCCCCATAGTTCCAGTATAAAAATCCCTCTTCCGTATAAGCGTAATTGAGAACCTGGAGACAGAGCTTCATGGTTTCCTCATCTGCATTTTTGGTGATAACTGTAGTGATCCTGTCAATTCCGGGGCCTCCAAATATAGCAGAAATCGTTCCGTCATCAGCTGTAGGATAAGGGATACCAATCCAAACTGCTAGCATTTCATCAACAGGAAAAAATTCATGGAGGAAATATGTATACAATAAACAAAATGGCGGGGGATCCCGACAGACTCTACGTGTCACATCATCTATCTGCTTACAGAACTGAACGCTCATTACACATCCATCCGGTTTCATATGAACTCATGCTGTTTAAGAGCGGAAATGTAGATTATTTTATCAATGACGTGACATACCACTTAGAACCCGGAGATTTGACCCTGGTATGTCCAAACGATCTTCATGGACTTTTTATAAAAGATGAAACCCCATACGAGCGCATACCAGTGCATATAGGGCAAATCTATACAGAAGAATTTTCGACAAAGAATACCGACCTTTTTTCCTGTTTTCATCATTCCGCCTCCAATCGGGTCTACCATCTGTCTCAGGCAGAATGTAAGCTATATGAAGAATATGCACTTCATATCCTTCACAGCATTAATCAAAAGGAATTTGGCTATGATATCCGGATAAAATCCTATGTTTCCCTGCTACTGCTTTTAGCAAATCAGGTATCCAGAATTCACCCTTCCAAAAACGATGATATATCCCCTTCCATCATAAAGGAAGCCATGAACTTCATTACGGTTCATCTGACGGAAGAGCTTTCTGTTCAAGCCATTGCCAACGCCCTGAATATCAGCCGTTCGCGCTTAAGCCATCTGTTCAGGCAATTTACCGGAACCACCCTCTGGAACTATGTTACTGTTCGCAGGGTTCAATTTGCCCAGACCTTATTAAACAATGGTTCCTCCATTACAGATGCCTGCTACGATTGCGGCTTTAATGACTATGCACATTTTTGCAAGGTTTTCGCATCCGTTGTCGGCATGCCGCCTGGGAAATATATAAAGTCCCAATTATAATCACAAAAAACCGGGACAAGCCTCGCTGCTTTTCACTTCCCTGACAGACTTTGAAAATTCAATCCTGATTTCCTCATTGGGAATCCTGGCAGTCCCCGCATCCCCATCATAGGCCAGATATCCCAGATGTATCAGCAACGTCAGCATATCATCTCTGTTCCTGATAGATTGCACATCATTGTTAAAGCCGTCTGTATCCACCGGAGTCTCAAAGCCTCCCAGCAGTTCCAGGACAGCCTGGAACAATCCATCATAATCTGCCGCGATATAATCCTCCAATGCATCGGCCGCAGAGGACATCCGCCAATAGGATCTGAACTTTTTCAGGACGACTGCTTTCATGACAGAGTAAGGGTTGTAGACAGAGCCCACCGCATCGAAAGAATACCCGTCATACCATCGCTTTGCCTCTTCGAAACTCAGATGATGCTCCGCACAGAGCTTTTTCACATCCTCTTCTGTAAAACCCACATAGGGCTGGAATTCTCCCGGCTCCAGCATGGAATATTCCCAAAAATCGGAAATCTGCGGCACGAATCAGAGTCGTGGAAAGAGACTCATCATCTGCCTGTAATGAAGGATATGCGCTCACCAGCTCTTCGGTCAGCTTACGCCTGATACGGGACACCATGCCGTCTTTCCCCATCTCGCCCATGATGTTGGTCATATCGAGATATATAACATCATACTGATTCAAGTGTTTCTCATACGTATCGTTAAATGCGCCGTCTGAAGCAATGTCAAGGTCATCAAACAAAGCCGCCGAATCGCATGTCTTATCGTAATAAGCACACAGCATCTGTGCCGCAAAAGATTTCCCAAAACGGCGCGGCCTGCTGATACAGGTCAGTTTCTGCACTGTCCCTATCGTTCGGTTCATCAGCCCAATCAACCCTGTCTTATCCACATAGATACTGTTCCTTATTTTTTCAAAACCGCTGTTGCCCGGATTCAGATAAGTCCCCATCTGTTTCCCCTTTCCTACACGCAAACCAAAATCCCCTCTGGAACTGTCAAACACGCTTCCCCAAATGCCCCGCATTAAACTTACATTACCACAGACATAACAAAAACACAAGGATTTCGCCTAGCTTTGACGATTAAAAAAACAGAGATGAAACTCTCCCGTTTTTCAGGAAAATATGAGATAATGGACGGAGCACAACTGCCAGTGGAAAAGAGATAACAGGAATGAAAAAATCCAGAAAATCCAAGAGAGAGAGGAATCTATGAAAACAGGAATCTTACTATGCGGCCTCAACGGCGCCGGAAAGAGCACGCTGGGAAAAGCCCTTGCGGAAGAGCTGAATGCCCTGGGAGGAAAGCCATTCCATTTTATCGACAATGAGAATCTGTACTTCCCCAAGACAGACCCTGACTATGTGTATGCCATCCAGCGCACCCGGGAAGAAGTGGAAAAGCTTCTCCTGGATGAAATTCAGGCACATGAAAACTTTATTTTCACTTCTGTGAAAGGCGATTACAGCGAGGCTGTCAGGGCGCACTTCCGATATGCGGTGCTGGTCGCCGTCCCAAGGGATATCCGGCTGCAGCGAATCAGGAACCGCTCTCTTCAGCAATTTGGCGACAGGGCGTTGCCGGGCGGAGATTTATATGACAGGCAGGAGGGCTTCTTCCATTTCGCCGCTGCCAGGGCGGAGGATACCGTGGAAGAATGGATCAAAGTCCTGGACTGCCCCATCCTGCGGGTGGACGGCACGAGGCCCATCGCAGAAAATACGGCCTTGATCATAGAACAGCTGTAAAGCCATCGCCCCACAGCTTCACCTTACAGGATATCCGATTTCCTGTAAAGCAAAGCCGCGGGGCGATGCGGGTTTCAGTCCTCCAGGTACTCTCTATAGTCTGCCTCGCTGGCAAAGAGGACATATCTTCCGTCCACCAGTCCCATGTAACCGTCCGATGTATTGTATCCTTTCATAAAATTACCTCCTATTCAAAATCAGCCTGTCTGCTGTTCTGAATAGAATGTAACATTTTTTGAGGGTCATAAAACTCCCTCAAAATTTTCATCCGGCCACTAAAGCCAATTTTCATGCAACTCTGCCCTCAGCTACCCTCCATCCCCTCCAAAAGCATCTCCGCCTCTTTCAGGAAATCCTCCGTGCGCTCCATCAAAAGCTCCGCATCCTTTTCTATCAGCCCGGTCTTCTTATATTTATAGGCAAAAGACGGCTTACCGTAGGCCGTAAAAGTCAGGTTCGGGCCATATTTCCGAAGAAAATCCGGAATCTTCGCCGGATTGATGCCGGCGTCCGGGCGGAAGAGGAAAGTGATTTTCTCATTCTTGCCCTTGATATCCGTCATATACAGTCTGTGGGCGGCCACCCGAATCAGGGCGATGCGCAGCAGATTGTCCACAGACTTGGGAATCTCCCCGAACCGGTCCAGAAGCTCGTCCTTCATGTCATCCCGCTCTTTCATGTTCTCAATGCTGGCAATCCGCTTGTAGATATCCAGTTTCTGCACCTCATTGACAATATAGGCAGGCGGGATAAAGGCGTCCACATCCAAATCAATCACCGTGGCGAAATCCTGCGCCACTTTGCCTCCCTTTAAGGTATGCACAGCCTCATTAAGCATCTTGCAGTACAGGTCGTAGCCCACGGCCTCCATGTGCCCATGCTGGCGCACCCCCAGCAGATTCCCCGCGCCCCGGATTTCCAGATCCCGCATGGCAATCTTGAAGCCGCTGCCCAGATCCGTGAACTCCCGGATGGCGGACAGACGCTTCTCCGCCACCTCCTTCAGCATCTTGTCCCTTTTGTACATCAAAAAGGCATAGGCAGTGCGGTTGGAACGGCCCACCCGGCCCCTGAGCTGATACAGCTGGGACAGCCCCAGGTTGTCGGAATCGTGGATAATCATGGTGTTGACGTTAGAAATGTCTAACCCGGTCTCTATGATCGTAGTGGACACCAGCACGTCTATCTCCCCGCCGATGAAGTCGAACATGATTTTCTCCAGCTCGCTCTCTTTCATCTGGCCATGGGCATAGGACACGGTGGCCTCTGGCAGCAGCGCAGCCAGCCCCGCGGTCACATCCGCGATATTGTTCACGCGGTTGTAGACATAGTACACCTGCCCGCCTCTGGCCAGCTCTCGGGAGATGGCCTCCCGCACCAGCTCTTCATTGTATTCGCACACAAATGTCTGGATGGGATGCCTGTCCCCGGGCGGCTCCTCCAGCACGCTCATGTCCCTTATGCCTATCAGGCTCATGTGGAGCGTCCGGGGGATAGGGGTGGCCGTCAGGGTCAGCACGTCCACGTTTTCTTTCAGCTTCTTGATTTTCTCCTTGTGGGTGACGCCGAAGCGCTGTTCCTCATCTATGATCAGCAGACCTAAATCCTTGAATTTCACATCCGCCGACAGCACCCGGTGGGTGCCGATGACGATGTCCACCAGACCTTTCTGCAAGTCCGTTATGGTCTTCTTGATTTCTCCCGGAGTGCGGAAACGGCTCATCAGATCCACCCGGATGGGGTAATCTTTCATGCGCTGCACAAAGGTGGTATGGTGCTGTTGCGCCAGTATGGTGGTGGGCACCAGGTACACCACCTGTTTGCCATCCTGCACTGCCTTGAAAGCGGCCCTGATGGCGATTTCCGTCTTGCCGTAGCCCACGTCCCCGCAGATCAGGCGGTCCATGATTTTGGTGCTCTCCATATCCGCCTTGGTGTCCTCGATTGCCGCCAGCTGGTCCTCCGTCTCCTCAAAGGGGAACATCTCCTCGAACTCCCGCTGCCATACAGTGTCCCTTTCAAAGGCATGGCCCTCACTCTGCTGGCGCAGAGCGTAGAGCTCCACCAGGTCTGCGGCCACCTCGTTCACGGCGCTGCGGACTTTTGTCTTGGTGCGCTCCCACTCTTTCGATCCCAGCTTGTTCAGCTTCGGTTTCCTGGCATCGGCGGAGGCATACTTCTGTATCACGTCCAGCCCGGTGGCCAGCACGTAGAGATTGCCGCCGTCCCGGTATTCTATCTTGATGTAATCCTTTACCACGCCCTCCATCTCTACCTTTTCGATGCCTTTGTAGATTCCAAGGCCGTGGCTTTCGTGCACCACGTAGTCCCCTACTTTCAGTTCGCCCCAATCCTTGATTTTCTGGCCCTCGTAGAGTTTTTTGGCGCGCTTTTTCTTTTTTTCCGCGCCGAAGATATCTGTCTCGGACAGCACAACGAATTTCAGCATCGGATACTCGAAGCCTTTGTTTACATGGCCATAGTAGGTGACTACCTCCCCCGCCTGGGCCTCTCTCAAAGGATCCTCCGTGTAAATAGCCGTGAGCTCCTGATCCCGCAAGTCCTCCGCCAGACGCTTCGCCCGCATGCGGGATCCGGACAGCAGCAGGACACGGTAGCCGTTCCTGCGGAACATCCTCAAATCCCGCACCAGGGCCTCGAAGCTGTTGTTGTAGGGGGCCACGTTCCTGGCGGCCACGTCCATTTTCCTGTCAGGCTTGAAATAGCCCTTTGTCTCCAGCGTGGACACGGTGACCACGCTGCCCCGCAGCAGCCCGGCCGCCACCTGTTCCCCGCTGTAGAGGATGTCCATCTGGCCGGGCAGGATATAGCCCTTTTCCGCCCGCTGCCTCATGCTCTCGGAGAATTCCAGTTCTATGGCATCGGCCTGCTCTTTGACGCGGGCCGGTTCCTCCAGGAAGAAGACAGGCCTGGCGTTGCCGTTTCCCGCCAGGTGCACCAGCAGCTCCGGCAGAGTCATGGTGTCCTCATAGAAGTACCGGATGTACCCCTCCAGGTTCACCTTTGCCTTGAATTCCAGGAGCTGTTCTTTCAATTCCTTTACCTGGGAAGCGATACGGTGGGCTTCTTCCGTCCGAAAAGCATCCCGGAAGATTTTCTGCTGCTTTACGCTCTCCGCCTCCAGCTTTTTCAAGCCCGCACGGATACGCTCCTCCTCCAGCACGAATTCCGTGGCGGGAAAGACGGAGACGCCCTCCAGGTTCTCGATGGAGCGCTGGCTTAAGATGTCGAAGCTGCGGATGGACTCCACCTCATCCCCCCACAGCTCGATGCGGTAGGGATTCTCCTCCGTCAGGTCAAAGATATCGATGATGCCGCCCCGGACGGAGAACTGTCCCGGGCTCTCCACCTGGTAGCTCTTCTCATAGCCCATGTCCACCAGCCGCCCGCACAGCTCCCCCTCATCCAGGGAACTGCCCTTGTACACGTCTATCACATCTTTGTCCGCATCCCACAGAACCTGGGGCGTCATCAGGGCCGCATAGGTGGTGACGATGGTCACGGGCTTTTTCTCCATAAGCCTGCGCAGCACCTTCACCCTGTCTTTCACCAGTTGGTTGCCGTGGATGTCCGCCTGGAAGAAAATCAGGTCCTTGGCCGGATACAACATGACATTCCTGTCATAAAATTTGTACTCCTCGAAGATTTCCTTTGCTTTCAGGTCACTGTAAGTGACGATGACCTTGATGCGGAAGCCATCGCCAAGTCCGTAAATCATATGCAGTTTCTGGGAATCCACGCATCCCGTCAGGGACGTGACCCCGGCGCCCTTTTTGATGGCCTCCCTGATATTGCCGTATTCCGCCAGCTCCTGCAGCGGTGCCAGTAATGCCTGCATCCTGTCCTCCTAACTCTTTGTCGCCTCCGGCTCCAGGGGCGCTTTCTTCACGCTGTTGAACTGATTCATGGCAGCGTCCGCGCCCTCCGAGATAATCGTGTGGATGGCGTCCGCGGCCCGGTCCGCCGCCTCTTCCACAGCCTCCCTGTCCTTAGGCGAGAATCTGCCCAGCACATAGTCTGCCAGGTCCCAGCCCCTGGGTTTCTCTCCCACTCCCATCTTCACCCGGATGAAGCTGTCGTGACCCAGATGGGCAATGATGTTCTTCAGACCGTTGTGGCCTCCTGCGCTGCCCTTCTTGCGGATGCGTATCTGCCCCGGCTCCAGGCTGATGTCGTCGGAGATGACTATCAGCTCCGAGGTCTCGTCTGCCTTGTAGTAATCCAGCATCTGCCGGACGCTCTCCCCGCTCAGGTTCATATAGGTCTGGGGCTTGGCCAGGATACACTTTGCGCCCGCCACGACTCCCTTTCCGATGATGGCCTTATGTTTTTTCTCCAAAATGGAGATGTTCTCTTTTGCCGCCAGCTTCTCCAGCACAAGGAAGCCCACATTGTGTCTCGTGCCCTCATATTCTCTGCCGGGATTCCCCAGTCCGACTATGATTATCATTTCCTCTCCAATCTGCCCGCCCGGGCTTTAGACCCGGCCAGGCTCTGCTCTATAATCCCTCTCCAAGCTTTTCACCGCGTATCAAATCAAATTTTATATCAAATATCGCTTCCTCGATCACTTTAATGCATTCATCCGTATTCTTCAAGATTTCTCTGCCCCAAAAACGAATCACTGTCCACCCGAGAAAAAGAAGTTCTTTATTTATTTCATCATCATGTTCCATATTTCTGGCAATTTTTCTTACCCAGAAATTACCATTATCACCTTTTTCAAGCCGTGGCTTTAAAACCTCCCAGTCCTTCCCGTGAAAAAACTCGCTGTCACAAAAAATTGCAATCTTATACTTCGTGATTACTATATCCGGTTTTCCAGGGAGTTCCCTGTAATTCTTTCGGTATCGATATCCTTTTTCCCACAAAGCTTTCCTCAGACATAATTCAATTTTTGTGTCCTTTGAGTGGATATTCTGCATGTTTTTTCTCCGCTGTTCCGGAGTAAGTACATCCGCCATCCTAAACCACCTCTACACCTTACAGTTATTCAACACATTTATCACTAAGATAATCGGCAACCTTTTTGGCAATATGCCAGAACATTACCGGAGGAACTGCATTGCCAATCTGACGGTAAGCATCCGTTTCACTGCCTGAAAATTCAAAACTGTCGGGAAAGGATTGTATCCTGGCGGCTTCCCTTGGTGTAAAACGCCTGTAAAGCTCTTTGTGCGGATCTACCAAGAGCACTGGATCTCTTGAATTTAAGCTGACTTTTGCCAAATGGCTGGTCACTGTCAAACATGGCTCATCCAGTTTTTGCCATAAGCCTCTTTTCATGTTTGGCTTGGCATTTTTCATCCCTAATACCGCTTTTTCAGAAAAATAATACTTTTGCTCATCTATGGCAAGCCTAGGTACGGCAACTGACAGAGGCACCCAGGCACCTTTATTTGTTTCCCCGGGAAATTCAAACTTTATGTTTAAATCATTCCGAAATCCTACCAAAATGACTCTTTCTCGCTTCTGTGGCACACCATAATCGGCTGCATTCAATAAGCTGTGTGTTACTGTATATCCTGCTTCCTCAAATGCCTCACAAATCCTTTTAAATATAGCACCCTTATGCAATGTCTTCAAGCCTTTTACATTCTCCGCAATAAATACCAACGGCTGTTTATCTTTCACAATGCGTACCATTTGTTTATACAGATTTGCCCGTGCATCAAAAGGATCCTTTGTGGGATTTACAGTGCTGAATGACTGACAGGGAAATCCTCCGATTATCACATCACAGTTCGGTATTTCCGCAGATTTTACTTCACATACATCCGCACGCTTGACTATACTGGCATGAAAATTTAGCATATGTGTATCCAGCGCTTTCTGGTCTATATCCATCGCATATGTCAAATCAAAAGGAAGTCTTTCATATTTTTTATTGTTAAATATAAAATCCCCTACAATTCCCTGATCGCATCCGCCGCATCCGGCAAACAAAGAAACAACCTTATACATCAATCTGCCTCTTTTCTAATCAATATCAGCCTGTCTACGCTATTGCTGGAAAAATCAAAACGATATGTCATCGGTATAGCCTGAATCCTTCCATCGTCAATTTTATCGGCGACATTATCAATCACGAAAACCGAAACACCCTGCCGGGTAAAGAACACCCTGTATATAGCATAATATCCCCGGTGCTGACGAGCAGCTATCCACTCGTTTCTTGTTACATTCAGAGTATCGATCCAAAGCGTATCGTTTAAATCCGGACATGTAAGCCTCTTGGTGGATTTAACTTCTATATATTTCACAAATTCCGCTTCATCACCTGGTTCCGCTATGACAGACTGAATATCATAACCAATCCCTTTTGTTTTTCCAAGAGAAAGCACCTTGTTAGCCAGTCTGGCGCTATATGCAGCAACTCTCTTTTTTTCATACTCATATATGAGCGCCTCTCCTTCATCCCCAAAATCAGTAAGATTCACTCTCGTTTTGGCAGACTGTTTTTTATCAATTCCGTCACTCTCTCTTTTTTCTTCAAACATAAGAGCATCCGAATATGTGGCAAACTTCGAGGCATAGACAGATAAGCCCGCATAATATGCATCCCAGTCATACTGAAACTTCTTTCTTACTTCAACGTCTCTTAAATTATATGAATATACGTCAAAAGCAGGCTTTTCTTTATATGCTGCTGCAAACAAATCTAAGGTTTCTTTTTCATTTGGATTTAGTACCACTCTTTTATCATCAGTAATCCGAATGAGATTTGCCAACTCCAGGTAATTAATCTGCTCATTAATATGCTGATGTGTGTATGAAGATGCTTTCCCCGGCATTTTTATATCCCATTCCACCCCGGCTTTCTGATCCTTTTCTATTACCTCCAGCACCTCATACGGGCTCGCATTTCCCTGCAGTACATCCAAAGAATTCAGGACATAATATCCTAATGCTTTCTTTGTTATATTAACTTTTGCAACTTGTGCAATTTGCAATAATTTGATTATGAATGAATTGGGTCTTATATTTATTTCATTTTTCGTGCGCTCAATCACCGTTGTGGCAACCTTCTGCATTCCATTTGGGAACTGCATTTTAAAGCACACATCCTTAAAAAAAGCTGGTTGATCGTTATCCTCAAGATATTTCTGAGTTCGTTCAGACTCATATACCATTCCATCATCTGCAAAAAAATACATTCCAAAAAGTTTTCCGGAAATTTCTGTCCTGTGATTGTCCAATGTCTTCTTTATGCGCTCAGACTCCGGCAGAAACCGTCTAAACGCATTATTAAATAATTGCTCGAAGTCTTCATGGGTACATGGGCATATTTCATCAATAACTTTTGCATATGCCGGAAGAAGATCATCCATTTCTTTTTGTGATTTTCCCCTGATTATCGTACATCTATACTGTTTTCTATGATCATACATTATACCACCTCTAAACAATATTTTCTTTTCTTGCTTTATCACGTACTTTGCCGCCAACTATATCACACTATACTGCTCTGCCGGATTATATGCCATTATTCTTCCTCCTTCAAAATATCTTTCAAGCTTTCTGCTATAGCTTTGGCCAACAAAGGAGGCACTGCATTCCCTACCTGTTTTAACTGGCTTGTCTTTATGCCCACAAATTCAAATGTATCCGGAAACGACTGTATTCTCGCAGATTCTCTTACCGTAGGCACCCTGTTCTCCTTATAATGGAAATGATGGTTATGTCCTGTATCTATTGTAAAACATGGTTTTCTGCTATCCATCCTTGTCCAGGCAATATGTACTTTCCTTGTATTCCACAATTCTTCCGGCAAATCTTTATAATTTCCACCATCCGGAACCATCGCTATAATCTCTTTCGTCCTGGTATTATGCAGAGTTATCGAATGGTTCAATATACTCTTACTGCCCTGCCGCATTGTTTTCTGATAATCATTTTCTGCAGGCAGTTTATACGCAATATCCTCGCCGAGAACCCTGTCATCAGGCACAAAATCCAAATCGCTTATGGCATCCTTGCTAGTCCAGACATCCAATCCCATTCCCACCCCTCTCACAGGTTCCGGGTAAGAATATTCGATACCCCTTTCAGCCAAATCATCTCTGATACCGACGAAAAACACTCTTTTTCTCTGCTGCGGAACGCCATAAGCATCCGCCGATAGTATCTGCATTTGCACATGATATCCGATATTTGTAAAATCTTCCTTTACCTGTTCTGCAACCTGACCTTTAAACAGTCTCACAAGCCCTGGCACATTCTCCATTACGAACACTTTAGGTTTTATTTGAGAAACAATCTGTACATAAGATTTGTAAAGCCTGTTCCTTTCATCATCTATCATTCTCTTCCCGGACACGGAAAAACCCTGGCACGGGGGACCTCCGATAATGACGTCAACTTCATTCGCATTTAGTCTGCTACCTTCCAGAATGTCCTTTCCTGAAACCTTTGTTATGTCTTCATTCAGAACTGCTGCTTCCGGAAAATTTTTCTGATATGTAATCGTAGCATCTTTCCACATATCAATTCCAAAACAGATTTTAAAACCGGCTTCTTCAAATCCCTTTGAAAATCCCCCGCATCCGCAAAAGAGATCCACAACATTAAGCTTTCTCATAATGGCAATCCGCCTTCCTTCTTTTATCATTTGGTTTTTCCGCATCCAACGGAATTGCCCAGTTTTCACCAAGTTTAAAAACGCCCTCTATTCTGTTTTGGGCACACAGAATCTGAACCCGTCTTTGCGATATATTCCATTTATCTGCTGCTTGACTTGCCGTCATATATTTCATATTGTACCTCCACCAATACGTCTCCGTACATTCCATATTATATTCGATGGGGCGAATAATAGCAAGCATTTTCTTACTTTTATACCACAGCAATGGCCGAAATCAAAAAAATTTCTTGCCATCCAGATTCCATTATGCTAAAATAAAGCCAGTCAACAGAAAGGTACCATTCGGTAGAAGGTGAAAGAATGAGCAGTCGATAACATGATTTGGAGCAGCAGACAGTTTAAAGCAAGCCTGTGGTACAGGTTTGTTTGCGTATGCCGAATCAGTCTATCGCCTCATTTTTGAAGCCTTTTTCTATGCCGCTATTCCACAGGGATTTCATTATAGCGCCCCAAAACCCGGAAAAGATTCCTGCCGGGCAGTTTTTCCCATTTACGGCATATTCCCCAGCAACAGGACACAGGCTTCCTTCGAGCGCAGACTTAAGGCCGGCTCCGCAGGCAAAAGCCCAGGCTTTAGCAAGGAGTCCGCTGAAAGCATCCCGGCGGGCTTAAAGCAGGAGGCCTTATATGTTACAGATAAGAAAATTAAGCATCACCCACAAAAAAGATTTCCGCGTCATCCTGCAGGACTTTACCTGCGCGCTGAATAGCGGAGACAAAGCCGTCATCATCGGCGAGGAGGGCAATGGCAAGTCCACTCTGCTGAAATGGCTCTATGACCCGGAACTGATTGAAAATTATGCCGAAGCTAAGGGCGAGCGAATCACGGCCCGGGAACAGATGGCGTATCTGCCCCAGGAACTGCCCAGGGAAGACCGCGAGAAGACCCTCTACGAATTCTTTGCGGATTGTCCGGCATTCTACGAGCAGTCCCCCCGGGATCTAAGCGCTCTCGCAGGCAAGTTCCACCTGCCCCAGGACTTCTTCTACGGCGACCAGCTCATGGGCACCCTGTCCGGCGGCGAAAAGGTCAAGGCACAGATGATGCGCCTGCTTTTGTCCCGGCCCACAGCCCTTTTGCTGGATGAGCCCTCCAATGACCTGGACATCGAGACCCTGGAATGGCTGGAAGCCCTGATTCTGGAATGGCCGGGCATCGTGCTCTTCATCTCCCACGACGAGACGCTGATCGAACGCACCGCCAACATGGTCATCCACATCGAACAGCTTCGCCGCAAAAGCGTCTGCCGATATACGGTAGCCCATGTTCCCTATCTGCGGTACAAAGACGAGCGCGGCGATAAGTTTGAAAGGCAGGCCAGGCAGGCGGCAGCCGAGCGCCGGGAAAAGGAAATCCGGGATGAGAAAATCCTCAAAATCGAGCAGAGCGTGGCCTCCCGTCTGGACAATATCTCCAAAGCGGACCGCGACGCAAAGGGCAGGCTCCTGAAGAAAAAGATGAAAGCGGTCAAAAGCCTGGAGCATCGCTTCGAGCGGCAGGACGCCGAAATGACCCAGATGCCGGAGGAAGAATCCGCCATCTTCTTCAAGCTTGGTGAAAAATCCCGGGCGATTCCCGCCGGGAAGACCGTCATCGAATTTTCCCTGGACTGCCTGCGCACGCCGGACCAGTCCCATGTGCTGGCCGAAAATATCTCCCTGCACATCCGCGGCCCTGAAAAAATCGGCATCATCGGCAAAAACGGCGCGGGAAAGACCACGCTGCTCCGGCTGATAGCAAAGCAGCTTCTTGCCCGGACGGACATCCGCGCCGCGTATATGCCCCAGAATTACGAAGACCTGCTGCATCTGGAGATGACGCCGGTGGAATACCTTGCCGCATCCGGCGACAAGGAAGAGACCACCCGCATCCGGACTTTCCTGGGCTCCCTGAAATATACCGCCGACGAGATGGACCACTCCATCGCCGAGCTGTCCGGCGGCCAGAAAGCGAAAGTGCTGCTATTGAAAATGAGCCTGTCCGGAGCAAACGTGCTGGTTCTGGACGAGCCCACCAGGAACTTCTCCGCTCTGTCCGCCCCTGTGATACGGGGCATGCTGTCAGAATTCCCGGGAGCCATCCTCAGCATCTCCCACGACAGGAAATATATTTCGGAAGTCTGCCGGAAAGTATACCGGCTGACGCAGGACGGTCTTCTGAAAGAAGACGAAAAGCAGTAAACACATGTAAAAAAAGCCATGGCGCTTACCGCCATGGCTTTTTGGGGATTTAATTGTCTTTTATCCTATGCTGTCACGTCTCATTCCCCGTCCGGCTCCGTCAGGGCCCTCCTGTAGCTCTCCAGGATGACTTTCTGGATCGCTTCTCTGGCGGACGCATTGATGGGATGGGCAATATCCTTGTATTCTCCATCTGCCGTCCTCTTGCTGGGCATTGCAATGAACAGCCCCTTGTCTCCTTCTATTACCTTGATATCATGTACTACGAATTCCTCGTCCAAGGTAATGGACACAATCGCCTTCATCCTGCCCTCCTTCGCAATCTTTCGCACGCGAACATCTGTAACCTGCATCTCTTAAACCCCCTTACTCGGAATCCATACCGCACACCAGTAAAACTTGCTACAAATCCCGACTGCAGATCACCGACGGGATCTTTGTTCGTTTTCCTAATTGTAAAGCCCGGCGGTCTGCAGTATAAAGCCACCTATGTCACATCGTGTATCTTTCGTTTCTCTCTACTACAATGCGAATCTGCCCATCTTCCCCCACATAGCGGGAATTTGCCCGAATGGTGCTATGGCTTTCTAAGATGCAATTCTCGATGTAAGTGTTGTCGCCGATATACACATCATTCAGAATGATGGAATTCTTGATGACACAATTATTGCCTATATAACTCTTTTTGAATACGACGGAGTTCTCTACAACACCGTTGACGATGCAGCCGCTGGATATCAGGCTGTTCCGCACGCTGGCTCCCACATTATACTTTGCAGGGGCCAGGTCGTCCACCTTGGAATAGATGTCCGGGTATTGCTTGAAGAAATAATTCCGCACCTCGGATTTCAGGAAGTCCATGTTGGTGCTGTAGTAATCCTCCACCGAGGCTATGTTCCTCCAGTAATCCTTTATCTTGTAACCAAAGATTCGTTTCACATCCTTATGGCGGATGAGGATGTCCCTGACGAAATCGTACCGGTCCTCCTCGATGCATTTCTCCACCATCTCTATGAGCTGGCGCCTGCGGAGGATGTAGATGCCGCAGGAGATGACCCTGGATATAGCCTGCAGCGGCTTTTCCTCGAATTCCTCGATACGGCTCTCCTCATTCATGCGGATGGTCCCGAAGCGCTCCAGATCCGCCTGGGGGCTCATATCCCGGCAGACCACGGTGATATCCGCCTTTCTCTCGATATGATATTCCAGCACCTTGCCATAATCCATCTTGTACACGCCGTCCCCCGATGCCACCAGCACATAGGGTTCATGGCTGCTCTTTAGGAAATCCAGATTCTGGTAAATGGCATCCGCCGTGCCCCTGTACCAGTTGCTGTTCTGCGCTGTCACCGCCGGTGTGAATACATATAAGCCGCCCTGCTTGCGCCCGAAATCCCACCATTTGGAGGAGCTTAGGTGTTCATGCAGGCTGCTGGCATTGTACTGGGTCAGCACCGCCACCTTCTGGATATGGGAATTCGACATGTTGCTCAAGGTAAAATCGATACTGCGGTAGCTGCCCGCGATAGGCATGGCGCACACGGCGCGTTTGTGTGACAGCTCCTGCATCCTGCGGTTATTGCCGCCGGCCAAAATGATTCCGATTGCCCTCATTGCTGTTCACCTGCCTTAATCAAAGTTTTGCCCCCTGGCAGATAGGAATTCTCGTAATCCAGTCCTGTGGTGACGCCGGAAATCACCGCGTTCTTCCCCACCGTAATGCCGTTGGGGATGACACTCCGCTCCCCTATAGTCACGATGTCATGGTTATAGATATGCGGGGCGATTTCATTCTCCACCGGCTCTCCCAGCCCCAGCTTCACGTAATCGCCTATCCGCACCTCCTCCGCCACGATGGCCTTGTATAGCTCGCAATGGTTTCCAATCTGGGTCTGGTTCATGATGATGGAATCCCGGACTACCGTGTCCCTGCCGATGGTGACCCCGCAGCCTATGACGGAGTTGTACACCTTGCCGTAGACATCCGTGCCCTCGCCGATGATGCTTGTCTCCACTATGCTGTCCGGCGCAAAATACTGGGGCGGCTGAATCTCGCTCTTGGTGTAGATCTTCCAGTATTCCTCATACAGATTGAACTCCGGTACGATGTCGATCAGCTCCATATTGGCCTGCCAGTAGGAATGCAGAGTGCCTACATCCTTCCAGTAACCGTTGAACTCGTAGGCGTAAAGGAACGCGCCTTTCCTGTGACAGTAGGGAATCACATGCTTGCCAAAGTCCAGCGCAGGCTGTTCCGCCATGGCTACCAGGGCCTTTTTCAGGGTCTTCCAGTTGAAGATATAGATGCCCATACTGGCCAGATTGCTCCTGGGATGTCTGGGCTTTTCTTCAAAATCCGTAATCCTGCGCTTCTCATCGGCTATCATGATGCCGAAGCGGCCAGCCTCCTCCATGGGCACCGGCATGACGGCGATGGTCACATCCGCATTGTTGTCCTTATGAAAGTCCAGCATGAGCTCGTAGTCCATCTTGTAGATATGGTCCCCTGACAGAATCAGCACATAATCGGGGTGATAGCCCTCCATATATTCCAGATTCTGGTAGATGGCGTTGGCCGTGCCCGTATACCATTCGCTGTTGGAGCTTCTCTCATAGGGCGGCAGCACCGTGACGCCGCCGATATTGCGGTCCAGATCCCAGGGGATGCCTATTCCGATATGGGAATTCAGCCGCAGGGGCTGATACTGGGTCAGGACTCCCACCGTGTCCACTCCCGAATTGATGCAGTTGGAGAGCGGAAAGTCAATGATTCGGTACTTTCCTCCGAACGCCACGGCAGGCTTTGCCATCTTGGACGTCAGTACGCCCAGCCGACTGCCCTGCCCGCCTGCCAGCAGCATGGCAATCATTTCTTTCTTTACCATGGTTGTCACCTCTGTTTCGTGTATTATCGGAGCAAGTCAAATCTGATAATCAACGCGCGCCACACGGCTTTCTGCGCTCGACTTTCATGCTTTGGTTGAAGTCATTATGCCACAGTTCCGTGCGCCCCGGCGCACATGGAATCAAAAGTTGACACAATGTCCTTGTGTGTCAACATTATATCATACGGCTTGACAAAATGGAATATTTAATGTCAAAATATTTATTTTTTATATTCTTATTTGTGTTGAAAATTAACATATTTTCAGCATAATGGACTCTATTTTTATATATTTTTTCTATTTTTTATATTTTATGCACACAATTTTCTCTGTCACCTTGGTCAACTTTGGAAACTGTATTTCATATTGATTTTTTTTCGCCGCCGGTGCTATAATAATAATGAAAAGAAAATCCAACAAGGAAGTACAGCGATATGTATACAATTGATTTCAATCATCCCTCCTCCCTCTACTTTGTGGGCATCGGCGGCATCAGCATGTCCGGGCTGGCGGAACTGCTGGCCGACGCGGGCTTTCAGGTGTCAGGCTCCGACCGCGCTCCCAGCGCCACCACCAGGATGCTGGAGGCACAGGGGATTACCGTATTCTATGGACAAAAGGCAGAAAATATTACCGATACGATAGACTGCGCCGTCTTCACCGCCGCCATCCGCCCCGACAACCCGGAGTACAGGGCTGTCCACGAAAAGAATCTCCCCTGCCTGACCAGGGGACAGCTCATGGGACAGGTGATGAAGAATTACCGGATTCCCATTGCCGTCAGCGGCACCCACGGCAAGACCACTACCACCTCCATGATCAGCGAAATCCTCCTGGGCGCCGGTCTGGATCCCACCCTGTCCGTGGGAGGCATCCTGAAAGACATCGGCGGCAATATGCGGATAGGACATTCGGATTACTTCGTGACGGAGGCCTGCGAGTATACCAACAGCTTCCTGGACTTCTTCCCGAAGATAGGCATCATCCTGAACATAGACGAAGACCATCTCGACTTCTTTAAAGACCTGGAGGATATCCGCCATTCTTTCCGGCGGTTCGCGCAGCTCCTGCCCGAAGACGGCTGTCTGATCATCAATGGGGAGACAGAGCGTCTGGAGGAGATCGTCGATGGGCTGGCCTGCCGCGTCGTCACTTTCGGCATCGGCAATACCTGCGACTATTATGCCACGGACATCCGCTACGACGAATTCGGCAATCCCGCTTTCACCCTGCACGATTCCGCGGGCAGGGAACGGGCCGTAGTTTTAAGCGTCCCCGGCGAGCACAATGTGAAGAACGCTCTGGCGGCATTTGCGCTGGCCGACTGTCTTTCCATTGACAGCGCGGCGGCGGAGACCGCCCTGCGGGGCTATAAGGGTACCGACCGCAGATTCGAGTACAAGGGCAAAGTGGGCGGCGTCACCATCATCGACGACTATGCCCATCATCCCACGGAAATCACCGCCACTTTGACTGCTGCCGCAAACTACCCCCACAGGAAGCTGTGGTGCGTGTTCCAGCCCCACACCTATACCCGCACAAAGGCTTATCTGAAAGAGTTCGCGCAATCCCTGTCCCTGGCGGACGAAGTGGTGCTGGCGGACATTTACGCGGCCCGGGAGACGGATACCCTTGGCGTCCACTCGGAAGATCTGCAGCGGGAAATCCAGGCCCTTGGGCATGAGTGCCATTATTTTCCGAGTTTTGATGAGATAGAAAATTTCCTTTTGGAAAATTGCATAAACGGCGATGTGTTGATAACCATGGGGGCGGGAGACGTGGTAAAAATCGGCGAAAATCTGCTTGGTTCGTAATTATCCACATTATCCACAGAAAAGATGGAAATCCGGACTGTGGATATTTTTTCAGAAAGGCCCTGTAAAATCCGGGGCTCTGAAAAGTTGTACACCGTTTCCACAATTTCCACATTTTTGCCCGGGCCCGATTCCCAAAATGGATTCCGGCAATTTTACTATTTCTTTTTTTATGACCTTATGCTATACTTTTTCTACTAAAGCGATTGTTATGAGAGGCAGGGAGACCAAATGGCGCGTTTGACGATTTACCCGGATAATCATGTGGATTCCACGGTAGTGTCCAATCTTTTCATCGATGAATATATGAAGGATGCCAATGACGCGCAGCTGAAAGTCTACCTCTATCTGCTCCGCATGATGAATGCCCAAATGCCCACCAGTGTGTCCGATATCGCGGACAAGTTCAACCACACGGAAAAGGATGTGCTGCGCGCTCTCAAGTACTGGGAGAAGCAGCGTATTTTAAGCCTGGACTATGACGGGAGCAAGAATCTGGTGGGAATCCATATCCACGATTTAAACGCCGCGACCGAATCCGGCGCTGTTTCGGTTCCCCGGACTCCGGCCTCTTTCGTGCCTGTGCCCTCCGCGGCGGCAGCTCCGGCGGAGAGTCCCCGGGAGATTCGTTTTCCCGAAGAGAGCATCTCTGTTCCCATGCCTCAGGAGACTTCCCCCTACGAAAAGCCCTCTTACTCGGCCGACCAGCTCAGGGAATTCAAGAACAGGCAGGAGACCACCCAGCTTCTGTTCGTGGCGGAGTCCTATATCGGAAAGCCGCTGACGCCGTCGGAGATCAAGACCATCCTGTACTTCACGGATGTGCTGCATTTTTCTGACGACCTGATTGACTATCTGATTCAATACTGTGTGGATCGGGGCAAAAAGGATTTCAAGTACATAGAGAAAGTTGCGGTGAACTGGGCGGAGCAGGGCATCACCACCCCCAAGCAGGCCCAGAAAAACGCCACCCGCTACGACAAGAATATCTACACTATCATGAACGGGCTGGGGAAGAGCAATTCTCCCACCGCCAAGGAGATGGAGTTCATCACGCGCTGGCTGAAAGATTACGGTTTTTCCGTGGATATCATCATCGAGGCCTGCGAGCGCACGGTCCTGGCGACGGACAAGCACCGCTTCGAGTATGCTGAGAGCATCTTGAGCAGCTGGAAGCGCCAGAACGTGCACCACAAATCCGACATCCAGGGAATCGATGATATGTACCAGCAGCGCAGGAAGAACACCGGCTCCGCCTCTTCCAAGCAATCCGGCGGCAATAATAAGTTCAATCAGTTCACGCAGAACAGCTATGATTTTGTCGCTCTGGAACAGGAACTGGTCAGTAACTGACCGTAAGGCACAAAGACAAGGAGATCAGAAGTGGCACTCAGCAATTCCCAGTACGAAGCCATCATAAAAGGATACCAGCGCACAAGGGACGAGAACAGGATTCTTGCGGAGACCAGGAGACAGAAAGTCTATGAAACCGTGCCCGAATACCGCCGGCTTGAGGAGTCCATCAGCACGCTCTCCGTTGCCGGCGCAAGGCGCATGCTGGGGGGAGATGAGAACGCTCTGGCCAGGCTGCATGAAGAGCTGGCTGAAGTCACCGCCAGACAGAAATGTCTCCTTGCAGAGCACGGCTTTCCCGCCGATTATCTGGAGCCTTTATACCGCTGCGCCGACTGTCAGGACACGGGCTATATCACCTCCGGGAACGGCCTCCGGGAAAAATGCCATTGTTTCCGGCAGCAGGAAATCTCCATCCTTTATGCCCAGTCCCATATACAGGACACCATCGAACGGGAAAATTTTTCCACTCTTTCGTATGCATATTATCGGGATGACGATTTGCGCCGTTTTGAGACGGCGGTGGACATCAGCCGGAAATTCATAAAGGATTTCCGGGAAAATTATCAGAATCTCTTTTTCTATGGCACTGTGGGAACCGGAAAAAGCTTCCTGTCCGGCTGCATAGCGGGAGAGTTGCTGAAAAACGGCAATTCCGTGATTTATTTCAGCGCGTCCGGCCTCTTCGACACGCTGGCCAGATATACTTTTGACGGGAGGCTGAAAGACAGTCTCCACGATTTATGCGAAGATTTGTACAGCTGCGACCTGCTGATTATCGATGACCTGGGGACAGAAATCACCAACAGCTTTGTGACTTCCGAGCTGTTTTCCTGTCTCAACGAACGTCATCTGCGCGGCAAGTCCACTTTGATTTCTACCAATATCAGTTTAGAAGAGCTCAGGGATCGCTATTCCGACCGGATTTTCTCCCGAATCACCAGCGGCTTTACCCTCTGCAAGCTCACCGGGCCGGACATCCGCATCCTGAAAAAGCGCCTGTCCAATGCCGCAGCCACATAACATACATAGTACCTGCAAGATCTTCTTCCGGATTCAGACAACAAAGGAACCAATAAGCACGCAAAAGAATAGAAAGGGACACATCATGGGCAACCGCGAAGAAAAAAGAAACTTGGAAACCATTCCCGTAGGCTCTCTGGGAATTATCGCGCTGGAGGGCTGCAAGCCTCTCTCCGAACGAATCGACAAATATCTGGTGAAATGGCGGGCGGAACGGGAAAGCGAGCACAAGGACTCGCTGGCTTTCTCCGGTTATCAGAAAGACTCCTACCTGCTGCACACGAAAGTCCCCCGTTTTGGATCCGGGGAGGCAAAGGGAACCATCCAGGAATCCGTCCGGGGCTTCGATCTCTATCTGCTGGTGGATGTCTGCAATTACTCTCTGACTTATAGTCTGTGCGGCCATGAGAACCATATGTCGCCGGACGATCATTATCAGGACCTGAAGCGGATCATTGCCGCTGTGGGCGGAAAGGCCCGCCGCATCACGGTCATCATGCCTTTCCTCTACGAGAGCCGTCAGCATAAGCGCACCAACCGGGAATCCCTGGACTGTGCCCTGGCGCTCCAGGAACTGGTGCAGATGGGCGTGGACAATATCATCACCTTTGACGCCCATGACCCCAGAGTCCAGAATGCCATCCCTCTGCATGGCTTCGAGACGGTTCAGCCCGCCTACCAGTTCATCAAGGGACTGCTGGGCCATGTGGACAATCTGCAGATGGACTCGGACCATATGATGATCATAAGCCCCGATGAGGGCGGCATGTACCGGGCCATCTATATCGCCAATGTGCTGGGGCTGGACATGGGAATGTTCTACAAGAGGCGGGATTACAGCAAGCTCGTCAATGGGCGCAATCCCATCATCGCCCATGAATTCCTGGGCACCAGCGTGGAGGGAAAGGACATGATCATCATCGACGACATGATTTCCTCCGGGGACAGCGTGCTGGAAGTGGCAGCCGAACTGAAGAACCGCAAGGCGAACAAAATCTTCGTCTTTGCCACTTTCGGCCTCTTCACCAATGGACTGGACAAATTCGACATGGCATATGCGGACGGTACCATAGACCGGGTGCTGACCACTAACCTGATCTACCAGACTCCGGAACTGCTGCAGCGGGAATGGTACATCAACTGTGACATGAGCAAATACATCGCCTACATCATCGACACCCTGAATCACGACTCTTCCATCAGCGATCTGCTGAATCCCAATGAGAGGATTCAGAGCATCGTGGCAAGATACAAGAATGGGGATTTGAACTCCTGATTGAGGTTTTATTTGAAAGGCCGCCGGATTCCGGATATCCGGCGGCCCTGTCTTCAGGCGCCGGTAAAGGTATCATAAAGCGTCACGATGTTGCCTTGCGCGTCGTACATGGTAATCGCTCCGCACTCGATGGGGAGCACCACGGCGAAAGGTTCTTCAGCGTTGACCTGAATGGTTTTCTGATCCGCATTGCTGTCCACTACGATTTTACATACCTTGTCCTCATTCAGGGACAGCAGCGCGATTCCTTTGTCTTCAAATACCACGCCTTTCACTCCCTCCTCCATATAGGCATCGGTACCGCCCTGCCTGAAGAAGTAGCCGTATGACAGCCCCTCCTTTGTCAGGTATATGGAATAGGTGTAATTCTCTCTGACATCATCATAGAAAAGCATGGCACAGACATCCTCATTGACATCCTGGGCCATTTCCCAGCTGCCGGCGATATTCTGCCTCTCCCTGGCGTCCTGCTCCAGCCTGTCCCTGGACACGCCGAAAATCCCCGCCTGCCATATAATGAGAAAAGCCAGCAGAATAATCAGCACCAGTCCTATCAATGCCGGTATCTTCTCCACTTTCATGTTCCCTACCTCCTGGTTCTCATGTATTCCTCTATTTTGAAATCATTTCCGAAAATTCCTGATTATGGAAATATTCTAACATATCTTCCCGGATTCGTCCAGCCGTAAAACAGCCCTGACTTCGCGGCGCCGCCTGTTGACAGCGGCAGGCCGTCACTTCCGCAGATAGGTTATGAACTGGTTTCCGCTCTTCCCGAACCATTCTGCAGCCTCGCTGTTCTTCATGGTATATATGCTGCCTGTGGACGGATTCATGATGCCCACCTCTATCTCGTTGAAGCCCACCAGCAGCACGGCTCCCTCATTTTCCGTCAGCGCCAGCACGGGGATGTCCTGATTCACATAGTACAGCACCGCGTCCAGACCGCAGCCGGCGAGGTCCAGAATCACCGTGTCCGACAGACTCTCCTGAAGAATCTCAAGGATGGTTTCTCCCCGCTCCAGATAATATTGGGTGTTCTTGTTGATCCCCTCGTAAGACAGCATCGTATTCAGGCATATGGTCAGCGCGCCATTCTCCGGCGTGGCCTCCGCCTCCTTGATGGCCATAATCTGGTTCTTCGCCGCCCGGTTCCCCCGCCGCCAGATTAGCTGGCCGCCCTCGTCCATCACCATCCCGGAGGCCCCATAGGCAAGGTCCACAGCGCGGCTGGGAGAATAAAAGATGCCGCAGACGCCGTAAGCTCCGTACACATAATACCTCTCCCGCTCTTTCCGCTCCGGCAGGGAAAGTCTCCTGCCTCCCTCGTACATCACTTCCTTGGGGGTCAGAATCATGGCCGACTTGCCCTCCGTGGTTTTCCGCATCTGAATGGCTATATATTGTTTGTACTTTTCCGTCTCCAGGACCGTCACCACATTCTTCCCGGTTTCCTCCTCCATATTGTTCATCACATGATCCTGTTCTATCTCCTGATAATAGCCGGGTTCGGTCTCTCTCACCCGATCCAGTGTAATCTGGTTGGCTTCCACGGTGCATTCCGTGACATAAATCCCTGCCTGTCCATACTCTTTCAGAAGCTCGCCGTCTGAATTGCAGATGCGGATGGTATGCATGGGAAATAGAATCCTGCCGGAATTTTCCTCCGTCACATCTGCCGCATGGGCTATGCCGTAGATGATGTCCTCGTCCATGAAACCCAAGGGTCTGATGACCTCCCCGGAGGGCACCGTAATGCTTTTCCTGGTATCGCTGCCCAGATTCTGGATGTTCAGCGCATCGCTGTGATAGATATCTTCCCCGGAGGGCCACACGATGATTTTGTGGTTCTCCGATACCTGAAGCCCTTCGTCATGGATGGTCTCTATGAGAAGCGAATAGGTTTTCTGGACCAGATCAATCCCATATACCTCCCCGTCCAGCACCAGATACAGTTTCTGCTCACGGTTTAAATACAGAAGCTCTTCCATCTGGGCCGCCAGCACGGAATAGGGCCTGTCATAAGGGATGTAGAGCAGCTCCTCCACCGTGTTCTGCCCGCTGTTGTAGGTGTACAGCTGGATGCCCACCTCTCCTTCATGTCTTCCCCGGTTCATATATCCGTAGACGGCAAACTGTACATTGCCGCCCTCGTCCACATTCAGTATCTTGATATCGTGCTGATCGTACATGGTACGGGCATCCGCGTTCTCCGCGTCATAGAAGCTGAACACCGCTGCCAGCTTATTGGTGGTGATGTTGTAGCAGTAGAGCTGCTTCGCCGTCTCGAATACCACTACATTTCCGTCTTCGCTTTCGAGCATGTCCACATCCGCATCGGTGATGCCAAGCTCAATCCTGCCATCCACGCACAGCCTCTTCCGTTCCGGCATCTGGGTCATGGTGCGCTCGTAAGTCAGAAGATAAATCCTGTCCGCGGTATAGCGGAGGCGGAAATATTCCCTTACCCTGTAATAGGTGCTCTCCCCCTCCTCCGATGTGGCCACCATGTAATCTGTCAGAACAGAGGCTGTCTGCTCAGCAATCTCCGTCAGCCTGTATACGGGCTCTCCTATCTCCACCACACCTAAGTCCCCCCATGTAATCTGGCGGAAACTGCTGTAGATATTCACCTTGTGATAAGATTTGTTGTCCTCCAGCCGGGCATTGGACTCCAGATACTTGGTCAGTTCCCTGGCCGCCTCCTTATCGTACAGGCGCTCATGAAAATCCCGGCAGAAATCCAGCTTTTCCTCCACATGGAAGCTGTCGCTCCATACGACTTTCGTGTAGTAGGAAATCTGCTTTTCTCCGCCCAGAGTGATCAGTATCGTCAAAGAATATTCGGTATCCCGTTCAATCAGATCTTTCAGGGCGATAGTACCGCTGATGCGCCCCTCCGTCTCAAAGTAATCCGTAATCTCGGTATCCTCAATCAGCCTGGTGCCGTCCGAGCTCCTCACCTGAATGGAAATACCTGACACCTCCGCGCCGTAGGTATCCACCACAAAGCCGGTATCCCTGCTCTCCCCCAGCACAGTCACAGCGTCCCGCTGAAAGGCTATGTCCACAGCCCCGCCGTAGCCGTGGAGTTCATTGCATTCCATGCCGTTCATCACCATGGTGACTATGGGGTAGGAGGCAGGCGCCATCTCCATGGTCAGGTTGTCATGCCCTCTGTTCATAAACTGATTCACTATGAACGTTGCCAGCAGAAAGACCAGGCAGCATACGAAAAGCTTAATGATTGTCTTCTTCATATAACAGCTCCTTCAGGGTGGGGTCCACGTGCAGGAATTCCATAATGTGCTCCAGCGCTGCGCTCCCTCCGGCACGCGCGCTCCCGGGGCGTATCCTGCCGGACTTCACGGCCCTGATCATCAGATTCTTCGGCGTGTGTTCCATGTCGATGAACTCCAGAATCTGCGTGTCATAACCCTGCTCCTCCAGCAGGTCCGCCCGCAGGGCGTCCGTAATCAGCGCAGCCATCCGCTCTCTGATCACGCCGTATCTCAGCACAGGCTCAAGCTCCCGGCACTGCATCTGTCCGTTCAGCTCATGCTGGCAGCATGGTACCGCCAGGATTACGGATGCCCCCCATTTCACGGCCTTTTCCAGAGCGTAATCCGTGGCCTTGTCGCAGGCATGGAGCGACACCACCATGTCCACTTTTTCCGCATCCTGGAAAGTGCTGATATCCCCCTGCATGAAAGTCAGTCCGTCGTACCGGAGTTTATGGGCCAGCTCGCCGCAATGGCGGATGACATCCTCTTTTAGGTCCAGCCCTGTCACCCGGATGTCCCTGCCCTGAAGCCGGTTCAGATAGTAGTACATGCCGAAAGTCAGATAGGACTTCCCGCAGCCGAAATCCACGATACGGATGGTACGGTCTGCAGGAAGCTTTTCCAGAATATCCTCTATGAATTCCAGATATCGGTTAATCTGCCGGAATTTGTCGTACTTTGCCTTGACGATGCGCCCCTGGGGCGTCTGCACCCCGAGGCTGACCAGGAAGTCCACCGGCTCTCCCTCCCGCAGGATATATCGTTTTGAGCGGTCATGGGACATATTCGGAAGCCTGTTCGTATTATCGTCTGAATTATTTCTTTTTTTCGTCTTTATTGTCACAGTTCCCTTTTTGCCCACAAGGATATTCGCCTCCATCCCGGCGCAGCTTATCTGGGCCTGCCCGAACAGGCTCTCCATGTATCCGGTCAGGCGCTCTGCCAGCTCCTCTTTCTCCAGATTAGAGTGGAAGACCTGTGTGCCCCTGTAGAGGGTCTCCTGAAAGCTTACTTTCCCTCTGATCAGCACCGGGCGCAGCTTTACCTTTGCGGCCCGGGTCGCGTCCCTTGTATTGCTCAGTGTAATCTGTATGATATTTTGATCCGGCAGCTGCCGGAAGAATTCTCTTAGTTTATCCATGCATGGAATGCCTTTCATCCATTTCCCGTTTTACATCTTATGTCTGTTTCCTATTCTTTTTCAAAACGCCGGGCCTACGGCCACGCCAGGAAGCTCCCTCTGCGGCCCCCATGGCGGCGCTTGTATACTTCATTGCACAAAAGGACCTGTACCATGTCCTCCGCAGGCGCATTTCCTTCCTCATTCTCCAGAATCCTGCACATCGACTTCGCCAATGCCTGCAGGCTGTACCTGTCCGGATATTCGTCATAAATCATGCTGCCCTCATAGTCTGTCCTGTCCAGGATTTCCGCTATCCTCCGCTGACAGCGCCTTACCTCTCCCGGATATATCTGCTGTAAATATTCCAAATCCCGTAATAATCTTTCCTCATTCTCCGCTCCCCGGTAATCGGGGTAGGTCATATAAAAAGGAAGGGGCCCGTTACAGCCCCTTGTCCTGCTTTCCGGAAGCGGCTGTAACAGTTTCGAGTGAAATTCCATATGCGTTCCTCTTAAGGCTTTTTTACAGCATATGCGCCTTTTCCTCTAACTGTTACCAGCGGCTGCCTTTCGCGCCGCCTGCGCTCCGGATTCTTATTATTTTAGGAATGGTCAGCCATTCTTCAATACCTGTATCCGCGCGATGGCCCTCTGCAGCGCCGTCTCGGCCCTGGCCACATCCGTATCGGCAGTCTTGCCCTGTAAGCGCTGCTCTGCCCGCTCCATAGCGGATTTCGCACGGTTTTCGTCAATCTCGCCGGGCCATTCGATGACTTCGGCCAGAATCGTCACACCCTCCGGCAGAATCTCCGCGAACCCCGCATGCAGGGCCGCTTTCTTCTCCTCCTCCGTCTCATGGATGTAAAGGATGCCAGGCTTCACGATCACTGTCATCGGAATATGTCCCGGCAGCACGCCAATCTCTCCCTCTGTCGTGTTGAATTCCACCATATCCGCCCGGTTCTCATAGAAGACCCTGTCAGGCGTGATGATGCGCAGAAGGAAGCCGCTTTTATCTGCCATAGTCACCCTCCATCCTTATGATACTCTCGCCAGCACGTCATCGATGCTGCCCGCGTTCAGGAAATAACTCTCCGGAATATCGTCATGCCTGCCTTCCAGAATCTCCTTGAAGCTGCGGATTGTCTCGTTGATGGGCACATATTTTCCTTCCATGCCGGTGAACTGGCCTGCTACGAAGAAAGGCTGGGACAGGAATCTCTGCACCTTACGCGCCCTGGATACTACTAGCTTGTCTTCCTCCGACAATTCGTCCATACCAAGGATGGCGATGATATCCTGCAGCTCCTTGTAACGCTGGAGTATCTCCTGTACACCGCGGGCCGTCTGATAATGCTCCTCGCCCACGATTCTGGGATCCAGGATACGGGAGGTGGACTCCAGCGGATCCACTGCCGGATAGATGCCCAGCTCCACGATGGAACGGGACAATGTGGTGGTCGCATCCAGATGGGCAAATGTGGTGGCCGGCGCCGGGTCGGTCAGGTCGTCCGCAGGCACATAGACTGCCTGCACGGAAGTAATGGAACCGTTCTTGGTGGAAGTGATCCTCTCCTGCAGGGCGCCCATCTCCGTCTGCAGCGTAGGCTGGTAACCCACTGCTGAAGGCATACGGCCCAGCAGAGCGGAAACCTCGCTGCCCGCCTGTGTGAAACGGAAAATATTGTCGATGAACAGCAGCACGTCCTTGCCGCCCTTGTCACGGAAATACTCCGCCATGGTAAGCCCCGTAAGGCCCACGCGCATTCTGGCTCCGGGGGGCTCGTTCATCTGCCCGAATACCATGGTGGTCTTGTCGATAACGCCCGACTCCATCATCTCATGGTAAAGGTCATTTCCCTCACGGGTACGCTCGCCCACACCGGTGAACACGGAATAGCCGCTGTGCTCCGTAGCGATATTACGGATCAGCTCCTGAATCAGAACCGTCTTGCCCACGCCTGCGCCGCCGAACAGACCGATCTTACCGCCCTTCTGATAAGGGCACAGCAAATCTACGACTTTAATGCCTGTCTCCAGAAGCTCTTTCTCCGTAGCCTGCTCCTCGAACTTCGGCGCAGGCCTGTGAATGGGCTCATAGGAGACTCCTTCCGGAGCCGGCTTGTTGTCAATGGGCTGGCCCAGGACATTGAAGATACGCCCCAGGGTCTTCTCGCCCACCGGAACGGATATAGGGGCACCTGTGGCCACCGCGTCCATTCCTCTCACCAGACCGTCCGTGCTTCCCATGGCGATACACCTTACGGTGTCATCGCCCAGATGCTGGGAAACCTCCACGGTCAGTTCAGCGCCGTCTCTGGTAGGAATGCGAATAGCTTCGTTGATTTCAGGCAGCTTACCCTCATCGAAGCGGATGTCCAGCACCGCGCCGATGACCTGGGTAACCTTGCCTCTGTTTTCTCCTGCCATTTCTACCTCTTTCCCGCCCGCTTGCGCGGGCATAAATCTCATTTCATAGTAAATCTTTCATTCACACTTAGCCCAAAGCTTCGGCACCGGCAATGATTTCTGTCAGTTCCTGTGTGATGGAGCCCTGACGGGCCCTGTTGTATTTCAGCGTCAGATCGCTTATCATTTCCTCAGCATTGCTGGTCGCATTGTCCATGGCCTGCATACGCGCGCCGTTCTCACTGGCCACTGACTCCCGCAGCGCCCCGTAAATCAGGCTGGTGACGTACTTGGGGATGAGCAGGTCCAGCGCCTCGGTATCCTCTGTCTCAAAGTTCATGATTGCGGAAACCTCGCCCGACGGCTCGTTCCGGGCCGTTCCCTCTTCCTCGGAGATGTCCACCGGAAGCAGGCGCAGCAGCGTGGGCACATGGCTCACCGTGTTCTTGAAGCCGGTGTAGGCCAGATAAATCTCGCCGATTTCACCCGCCGCGTAGGAAGCCAGAAGCTTTGCCGACAGCGCGGCGGCGTCCGCGTACACGGGGCTCTCCACGATGTCGTTGTCGCACTCCTTGATTCCGTAGCCATAGCGCGCAAAAGTCTCCCGGCCCTTATTTCCCAGGCAGTAGATGTCCAGCTCCTCTTTCTTCCACTGGGGATGTCTGGTCACCAGCTTCGTCACATTGGAGTTGTAGCCGCCTGCCAGTCCGCGGTTGGACGTAATTACGACTACCGCTTTCCTCTGGGATTCCCCGGGCGTCAGATAGGGATGATCTATATGTCCTACGCGCTGCAGGATATTGTTCACCGTGTCGTACATGCAGGTAAAATACCCTTTTGAGCGCTCCGCGCTGGCTCTGGCGCGCTGCAGTTTCACAGTGGATACCAGCTTCATGGCTTTGGTAATCTGCTGCGTCCCCTGGATACTGCTTTTGCGACGCTTTATATCACGCATTGATGCCATAATCTATATCCTCTTTCTACTTAAACTGCGCCTTAAACTCCTCAATCGCTTTCTTCAGGGTGGCTTCCGTCTCATCGGATATCACCTTTTCGGATGCAATGTTTCCGGGAACTTCAGGATACTTGGTGTCCAAAAATTCAAAGAATTCCTTCTCGAATCTGGTGATGTCTTCCGTGGGCACATCCAGCAGGTACCTGCGGGTCGCCGCATAGATGATGATGACCTGGTACTGGACAGGCATGGGATCGTACTGGGGCTGCTTGAGCACCTCTCTGATGCGCTCGCCCTGTGCCAGAGTCTCCTTGGTATTGTCATCCAGCTCGGAGCCGAACTGGGCAAAGCTTGCCAGCTCTCTGTACTGGGCCAGCTCCGTACGGATGGGCGCCGCGATTTTCTTCATGGCCTTGATCTGGGCAGCGCCGCCTACACGGGATACGGAAAGGCCCGCATTGATGGCAGGGCGGAAGCCCGAGTTGAACATCTCCGTCTCCAGATAAATCTGGCCGTCGGTAATGGAGATGACATTGGTAGGAATGTATGCGGACACGTCTCCTGCCTGGGTCTCGATGATGGGCAGCGCCGTAAGGGATCCTCCGCCGTACTCCTCATTCATCCTGGCCGCGCGCTCCAGCAGTCTGGAATGCAGATAGAATACGTCGCCGGGATAAGCCTCACGCCCGGGCGGACGACGGAGCAGCAAGGAGAGTGTACGGTATGCCGTCGCATGCTTGCTCAGGTCATCGTACACCACCAGAACATCCCCTCCGTTCTCCATCCACTCCTCGCCGATAGCACAGCCTGAGTAGGGAGCGATGTACTGCAGGGGCGCAAGGTCACTGGCCGTGGACACTACCACAGTCGTGTATGCCATTGCCCCGTATTCTTCCAGGGTCTTCACAATATTGGCAATCGTGGAAGCCTTCTGGCCGATTGCAACATAGATACATTTTACGTTCTGGCCTTTCTGGTTGATGATGGTATCAATCGCGATGGCCGTCTTACCTGTCTGACGGTCACCGATAATCAGCTCGCGCTGGCCTCTTCCGATAGGAATCATGGCGTCGATTGCCTTGATACCTGTCTGGAGAGGGGTATCTACGCTCTTTCTTGTGATGACGCCGCTGGCCACACGCTCAATCTTACGATATTTATTCGTCTGAACGGGTCCCTTGCCGTCAATGGGCTGTCCCAGCGCATTGACCACGCGCCCCACCAGCGCATCCCCTACCGGAACTTCAACCACGCGTCCGGTCGTCTTGACAGTGTCGCCTTCATTAATGTTCTTCGCACTGCCCAAAAGCACTACGCCCACGTTATCTTCTTCCAGATTCAGCACCATGCCGTAGACTTCTCCGGGAAATTCCAGCAGTTCACCCTGCATGGCGTTTTCCAGTCCATGGACACGGGCGATGCCGTCCGCCACCTGGATGACCGTACCTACATCGGACACATCCAGCGTAGAGGCATACCTCTTAATCTGATCCTTGATAACTGAACTTATTTCTTCCGGTCTTAAATTCATGGATCTGTCGCACCTTTCTTCCAGCCGGTCATCCCAACTGAATTTGTAATAATTGTTTTTTCAAACCATCCAACTTCGTGCGGACACTGCTGTCCACCACTCTGTCATTGATACGGATAATCATTCCGCCAATGATAGAGGCATCCACCTCATAATGCATCTCCATCTTCTCATAGCCGCTGGTCTCCAGGAGCTTTTCTTTCACCGCGTCCCTCTGGCCCGCGTCCAGCTCTACGGCAGTGGTCACATAGGCCATGCCGATCCTCTGCTCCTCTTTCACCCTGTTGACGAAATAGGTAAAGATGGCCCCCAGCTCCCGGTAGCGTTCCTTGGAGACCACCACCTCCAAAAGGCCTGTCAGCTCGTCGCTGATCCGCCCCTTGAAGACGCTCTCCACCACCTGGAGCTTCTCCTGTTTCGGAACTCCGGGATGCCCCATCAGCTCGTCGAACTCAGGATTAGATGCCAGTATCTCTTCCACACAGCGGATTTCCTCCATCAGTTCTGAAGTCTTGCCCGCCTCCACGGCTACTTCGTACAAGGCTTCACCGTATGTCTTGGATACTAATTTAGCCATGTCTTATCACCCATTTCCTTCAAGGTCTCGTCTATCAGCTGATTCTGCATGGCGGTATCCACGGATGCCGACACAATCTTGCCTGCCATCAGGGACGCGATTACGATGATCTCCCGCTTCACGTCATCGGACATCTTCTGCTTTTCAAGTTCCGCTTCCACCCGGGCCCTGTCCAGGATACGGGCCGCCTCTTCCTTCGCCTCGGCCACAATCGCGTTCTCATTGGCCAGCGCCCTCTTGCGCGCCTCGCTTAAGATGCCCTCGGCTTCCTTATCGATTTCCTTCAGCTTCGTCTCATATTCCTGCTTCAGGCTCTGCGCGTTCTCCAGGGAAGTCTTTGCGGTATCCAGCTCGTTCTGAATCTTCTCCTTACGGCTGTTCAGCATCTTCCGCGCAGGGTTGAACAGGAAATAGCTCAAAATCAGGAACAGGAAAAAGATGGCAATAATCATCAGACTGGAATCAGCCAACAGCTGCCAGTCCAGATCGAACAATCTCGACATGGACTCACCCTCTGTTAAAAGTATCATTTTTGCCTCCTTTCTGCCTCTTTATTTATGATATTTCCGGGAAGAACGCTGCACCTGCGTTCTTCCGTGCGGAATTTAGAATTTCCCAGGCGGCGTCCTTCAGACGCCTTAGAAATTCTTCCCGCACTATCAGGGCAGAAGAGGTTTCACGAACATCAGCAGAATTGCCACCAGCAAGCCGTACAGACCTGTGGTCTCAGCCACTGCCTGACCAAGAAGCATGGTCTGCATGACCTTGGGCTGTGCGCCGGGGTTGCGTCCCACTGCCGCCGCGGCGTGTCCTGCCGCGATACCCTGTCCGACACCAGGTCCGATACCGGCGATAACTGCCAGACCTGCGCCAATTGCGGAACATCCTAAGATAAAGTTTTCATTGAAATCCATTCTTTTTTCCTCCTAAATAAAAATATGAATAAATCATAATACCAGCAAAATACTTCTCATCTGTTAACGTCTGGTTCCATCACCAATCTCATTTGAAATGTATGTCATGGTCAGCATGCAGAACACGTAAGTCTGGATTGCCCCTGAGAACAAATCAAAGTACACATGAAGCGCTGCGGGCCAAGCTGTGGCGAACCATCCGAGCAGTCCGTACAGCAGCGCCATCATGGCCGTTCCCGAAAGGACGTTCGCGAACAGACGCAATGACAGCGAAATCGGCACCGCGATCGCGCTGATCACATTGATGGGCAGCCATATCGGCAGCCAGGGCGGCAACGGAGAACAGAGATCCGTCCAAATCGTCAGGGGTTTCTGATATTTCCATTTGTTGTAATGAATCAATGAAAACGTCAGAATCGCAAGGGGCAGCGTCACGCCGTAATCCGCCGTGGGAGGCCGCAGGCCCAGCAGACCAGATATGTTGCTGACCAGGATAAAGATAAAAATGGTTCCGATGTAATTGTAATACTTCGGAGCAGCCTGGCCCATAGAGCCGCCTACCATGCCATCCAGCTTCTCGACAATCATTTCCACCACATTTTGAAAGCTGCCCGGCACCTGCGTGGCTTTCGCCATGCACCGGTTCGCGGCAATGGCAAAGGCTATCAGCAGAAGCATCACAATCAGGATGCATATGTGCGATGTGGTAATCCATACCGGATGCCCGAAAAAGGAATACTGAAACACCCCATGGATATTAAAATCCACCTCTGCCCCGCCGGACAGCAAAATTCCATATCCCATACTCTCACCTCTCTTTCCTTAATATTTTGAAGCCGGGATTTCTCCCTCCTGCGCCTCAGGCTCCTCCGGCAAAGGATCCAGATCCTCCTCATGGAACAGCCTGTTGCACAATTTATGAGTAATCGGCTGAAGATAAGCCGTTACTTTCAGACTCATATAGCCCAGGAAAAAGACCAGCGGGTTCATCACCTCTGTCACAGAGATGATCACCAGCACCACGGCCAGCAGAAAATAGCGGAACAGATATCCTCTCGTGACCATCCCCGATGCTTCACTGCCGCACAGCAAGGCCCTGTCCAGGGTACGGCACATATGGATGCTGCCCGCAAAGGCAAACGCCACGCCGAACCAGAGGCCAAGCGCGTAAGTCCCCTGCTCTTTTACCAGGAAAGCTCCCACAATCTGGCACACCAGTCCAAAGAAAACCATGCCCATATGCATTTCCAAAAGCGTCCTATTCATCCTTTTCGCCGCTTCGATCATCTTCATCGGAAACTCCCTGTCCTCTGTCCGGCTCTTCCCCGCCGCACATGCGCCTGGCCATGCGGTACACATTCTGCCCTCCGGCCACAGCGCCAATCACAAAAAAAAGAATCGTAATCCAAGAGGTACCCACCTTGCTGTCAAGCCAGATTCCCACCGCGCACATCATTGCTATGGGCACTATCATGTTCAGGCTAAACTGTGTAATCATCGCAAGAGACTGGTACACGATTCTTTCATCATCTTTGCGCCGTTTCATACAAACACCACCGAATCTGCCGCTTCCGCAGCACCTAAGACCCTTTCCGCCCACATATGATTATACTCATTTTTGCCAAAAATGTCTAGGGCAATTACAGGATTTGTCATATTTTCATTTATAAACAGTTATAAACAGTTACCTTTCACTATATTCATGGCAACAATAGCCCACATGCAGACTATACCTGTAAATTTCTGTAGAAATTTCATAAAAAGAAATTCCTATGCATTGACTATCTTTCACCGCCGCTGTATCATTAAAAAAACATAAAAAGGAGCCTGCCATGAACATATCCAAGATATACCGCAAGCGAATCATCCCCGAAGACCTCATCCTGCTGAAAGATGATATCATCGTAGCCCAGGACGAGGAGACTCTCATCACCAAATGGAACACCCTGAACCCCAAAACCGCCTTTTCCCACGGCTGTTCCTGCTTCTTCCTGAAAGAGGGCATCAAGGTGAGCAAGGTATACCGCAGCGACGGCTCCCTGCTCCGCTGGTACTGCGATATCGCAGACTTTTCCATCTGCCCGGAGGAGGAGAGCATGACTTACACGGATCTGCTGGCGGATGTCATCATCGATCCGGAAGGGACGGTGAAAGTGGTGGACCTGGACGAGCTGGCCGATGCCATGGACCATGACTGGATCACAAAAGAGCAGGCGGTTCGCTGCCTGCGCAATCTGAATCGTCTGCTCTCTTTGATTTACCGGGATAAATTCGACAGGCTCCAGGCCAGGCTGGACAGCCTGGGACTGTAAAAGTGTGAGAAGAAGTTCTAAGTCTGCAAAGTACGCAGACTAAGAACTTCTAGGCTCATAGGCGAACAAGTTCGCTGATGAGCCATCTCACACGGAAGAATGCCCATAGTGCGGGCATTCTTCCAGACTCGCACCGGTTCCGTGCTCAGTAGAACACATGGCCGCCGATGTTGATGCCGCTCAGGCCCTCGATGGGCGTCCTGAAGTACACGCAGCTGCCCACGTTCGTCACGCCCGACATGGCCGCGTCCGCCGCCCTGTAACAGTTGTCGGTGGCCATGTTGGTGGCAAGGGCAAGATCCAGGCGCCCGCTGGCAACGGGGGAGAACTGGCCGCTCTGATAGATGACGCCCACCACCGTATCCGGATACTGGGAACTGAGCACCCTGTTGATGACCACGCTGCCCACCGCCACCTGTCCGTCGTAGGGCTCTCCGCCCGCCTCGCAGTAGATCAGGTTCGCCAGAAGCTTTCTGTCCCCTTCGGAGAAGACAACCTCCGAAATATCCCGCCAGACGCCGTTCGCCGCCGCCTGGGACATGGCGATTTCCTCTGCCAGTTTCTGTCTCAGATAATCCAGATTCTCTTCCCTTTTCTTGATTTCCGCCTCATAGGCCAGGGCCTTGCGCTCCGCATCGGATATCTGATTGGCGTACTGGTTGATGGAACTGGACGCCTGATCGATCAGGCCCGAGACCTTGTCCTTCTCAGCCCGGGCCTGGCCCGCCAGATCCTCCAGCTCGGCTTTTTCCGCCTCGAGCCTGGCCTCCTGTTCCTCGATCAGAATCCTGTTGTTCTTGTAGGTCTCCAGCATCCTGTCATCGTAGGCCGCCACCTTTTCCATCTGATCCGCCAGATTCAACAGCTCTGCCAGGCTGCCCGCAGACAGCAGCGTGGTCAGATAGTTGTCCTCCTGCCGCTCATACATGCAGCGCACCATGGCCTCCATGCTCGCCTGCTGCCACTCCTCTGTGGCCTTTGCCTCCTCCAGCGCTTCCAAAGTCTCCTCGATTTCCTGCTCTTTCTCCTGAATCCGCCTCTCCAGCTCCTCCAGATTCGCCACCACGGCGTTCATCTGGGAATTCAAGTAAGACAGTTCCTTTTCCAAGCTGTCCCGCTTGTCCTCCAGGCTGTCCAGATTCTCCTGCGTCTTATCCAATTCGTTTTGAAGAGTATCCTTCTCCCGCTCTGTCCGGTCGATTTCCTCTTTTGTCTTGGAAGTAGCCGAAACTGTCGGCATGTCAGAAACGGGTTCAAATGTAGCCATCAAAAGAACCACTGCCAGAATGAACGCTGTCCTCTTCCAAATCTTCAAAACATACACCGCCTTTCACAGCGCCAAGCCCTATTGTATTACACTTTGTCTCTCAGTGACTGTTCTCGTCATTTCGTGCCGAAGATACGGTCCCCGGCATCGCCCAGACCGGGGACGATATAGCCGTGGTCATTGAGTCTCTCATCCAGAGCGCCCACATATATATCCACATCCGGATGGGCCTCTTTCATGGCCTCGATTCCCTCCGGCGCCGCGATGATGCACATAAAGTGGATATTCCTGCAGCCTTTCTCCTTCAGCATCCGGATAGCCGCCACGGAGGAGCCTCCTGTGGCCAGCATGGGATCCACCACGAATACCTCCCTCTCAGCGCAGTCCGCCGGAAGCTTGCAGTAATATTCCACAGGCTTCAGGGTCTCCGGATCCCGGTAAAGGCCGATATGCCCCACTTTCGCGGCGGGAATCAGAGTCAGCATCCCGTCCACCATGCCTAATCCCGCGCGGAGGATGGGGACGATGGCCATCTTCTTGCCGCTCAGTTCCTTGACTGTGGTGGTACAGATGGGTGTCTCGATCTCCACGTCTGCCAGCTTCAGCTCCCTGGTGGCCTCATAGCAGATCAGCATGGCGATTTCGCTTATTGTCTGCCGAAAGTCCTTGGTGCCGGTGTCCTTCTTGCGGATAAGTCCGATTTTGTGCTGAATCAACGGATGATCCATGATGAATACGTTTGCCATTCTGTTCTCCTCCTGTAGTAGCGGCGCAACCGCCTTTCTGCTCTGGTTTTGTATCTCTATATTTCTTCGATTCGGTCAATCCTCCGCTGATGGCGGGCTTCGCCGGAAAACGGGGTGTTCAGAAAGACATCCACGATTTCCATGGCCAGGTTCTCACCCAGGATTCCGCCTCCCATGGCCAGCACATTGGCATCATTGTGCAGCCTGGTCAGCCTTGCGGTCAGACCGTCCGCGCACAGGGCGCAGCGGACGCCGGGATGCTTGTTGGCAGCCATGCTGATGCCGATGCCGGTGGTGCAGATGACGATGCCTTTCTCGCACCGTCCCTCGGCCACTGCCTTTGCTACCGCATGGCCGTATACGGGATAGTCACAGCTCTCCGGGCTGTGGCATCCCATGTCCTCGCAGGGGATATGCACTTCCTCCAGATGCCGGATTACTCTCTGCTTCAGCGCATAGCCGCCATGGTCGCTTCCAATCGCTATCATATCGATGTCTCCCTCCTCTTGTCATTTTGTCATTTTACCGTTCTGTCGTCACTTTTATTATGATGATTCGTTCTTGATGATTCCTTTGCAATGATTCATGTACCGTTTTCATCAGCGGACAGCCTGACAATCCTGTGCCCCGCCGCTTTCAGCAGACGGTTCATGATGGCCTGTCCCAGACCTTTGGACGAAAAGCTCTCGGAGTAGATGCTCTCGACTTTCTCCCCGTCAAGCTCCCGGAGGACGGAGAACAGGTTCCTGGCGATGTCCTCTTCCGCTTCGCGGTTCCCTATACATTTTACCACATCTGCCTGGTATTGTTCAAGTACTTCTGTGGTGCCGATGACGCCTGTTTTCTCCCCTTTTCCGCGGTCTTCCTCCGCGTGGCGGTTGATGTAGGCGATTACCTGCTCCGGCGGCCCCTCCACGATCGTCAGGCGGCCCCGGGGCGCGTAGTGGCGGTACTTCATGCCGGGCGCTTTGGGGGCCTGCCCGCTGTCCGGCTTTATAATTGTGACATCTATGTCAGTTTTCTCCAGAGTGCCGTCCAGCATTTCCCGGGTGACGTATCCCGGGCGCAGGATGCGGGGTGTCTCTTCTGTCAGGTCGACGATGGTGGATTCCAGGCCAATCCCCACTTCCCCGCCGTCGATGATCATGTCGATCCGGCCGTCCATGTCCTCGGCCACATACCGGGCCAGGGTGGGGCTGGGGCGGCCGGAGGCGTTGGCGCTGGGGGCGGCGATGTAGCCCCCGCTGTACTCTATCAGCTTCCTCGCCACGGGGTGGGAGGGAAAGCGCACCGCCACGGTGTCCAGCCCGCCCGTGGTCTCCCGGGGGACTGCCCGGGACTTGGGCAGTATCATGGTCAGGGGGCCGGGCCAGAATGTGTCCGCTATCTTCACTGCCGTCTCCGGCAATTCCCTTACGATTTTGCGTATATCTTCAAAACTGCTGATGTGGACGATGAGGGGATTGTCCGAGGGCCTGCCCTTGGCGGCGTAGATTTTCCGGGAAGAGTCCGGATTCAGGGCATCTCCGCCCAGACCGTATACGGTCTCCGTGGGGAATGCCACCAGGCCGCCTTTTTTGATGATTTCCGCGGCCTGGCGCAAATATGCCTCATCTTCGCATGTGAAAGCCCCGCCATCTATCCCTATTTGAACGAGCTTCGTCTCCATTGGTTCCTGCCTCCCCTAACTGTGCATATATCCTCTCGGCATCTCCGGACCACATATCACGCTGCTTTCCGGAGCTCCTTTGGACCGCTTCCCCCCGCTTTCTCCGGATGCCTTTCCGCCTCAATGCCTGCTTCTGCTTCCTGAGATTCCGAGAGCCTATTATGTGTGCTGCCCCTTTTCATACTTCCCTTTCCCCACAACCAATCAGGCATTTCTTTCCCTCAAAGGCAAAGCCGTATTTCCTGATATTCTCCGCAGGGATGCCGGATGCCAGCAACTCTGCTTCATATTGCTTTTCCTCTATCTGAGCAAGGGCCCTGGTCACCGTGTCCTCCAGCGTCCGCTCCCCCTCGTCCCTGTCCAGAACCTTGAATTCGAACAGGAACGCCTTTTCTCCTTTGGCAAAAGGCTCTATTATGACATCGTATCTGCCGTATCCGCTCTCGCGGTTGGACTTTACTTTATAGTTGTCCGCCAGGTCTACCACCAGGCCAAGCACGAAGCCATGGTAGAATCGTTCCGGCTCAGCCTCCTCTGACGGCTTCTTCCCGCTGTCAAAAGAGCTGAAAGTGTTCAGTGCCACTTTGTTCATAAAAGTGTTCATCCGCTTCACATCGTCCCGCAGCAGGGCTTTGATGAACTCATTGTACTCTGCCGCCGTGCTCTCGAACCATCCCTGCACCATTCTGGCGAACATGCTCTCGATCTCCATATTCGTCAGCCGTAAGGTGTAGTATTTCTTTAAAAGCCGTCCGCGCCTCCCTACATTTTCCACCCGCAGATATCCCGTGGCAAGGAGCAGGCTCCAGACAGCATTCTCATTTTGGGCGAGCTGATTGAAGACAATCTGTTCGTCAATCTCTGTTTCAAAGCTTCCCCCCTGCAGCAGCAGTTCCATGGTCTTCTTCATGTCTGCCGACCCTTGCTTTATCAGGGAATTCACTAGCCCATTTCCGCTGCTGTCTGCCCAGTAGGCGCTGTATTCTCCATTTTGCTTCATAAAATTGATAATGGACCAGGGATTGTAAATATCCCTGACGTTTCCGAAAGTAAAGCCGTCATACCATTCCTTTACCCCCTGCTTCTCTGTCCCCAGCCCCACACTGTCCAGTGCCCGGAAGACCTCTTCTTCGGTAAAGCCAAACTGCGTTGCGTAAGCTTCAGAAGTAGTAGTCACCACCGCCAGGTTATTCAAATCCGAGAAAATGGATTCCTTTGAAATCCGCGTGATTCCGGTAATCAATCCCCGCAGCAGATAAGGGTTGGTCTTGAACGTGGCGTTAAAGAAGCTCCTGAAAAAGCTCACGGCCTCATCCCAGTAGCCGGACAGCCAGGCCTCCTGCATAGGGGTGTCGTACTCGTCAAGGAGGATGATGACTTTTCTGCCATAATAGCGGCTTAAGTAAAATGACAGGTTATTGACCGCATCCACTGCCACTTTTCTGTCCATGCCCGGCTTTACGCTGTTGAAGTATTCCTTTTCGTTTTCGTTTAAATAGTCTCCTTCCAGTAAAAAGAAGTTCTTCTGGTAAGCCTGGAACAGGATGGTCGATATGGCATATTCCATATCCTCATAGTCCGTCGCCTTGATCTTCGCAAGGCTGAGAAAGATCACGGGCCAGGTTCCCTGCAGTTCCCGGAAGCGCTCTTCTTTCCATATGGAAAGCCCCTCAAAGAGATCCGCCCTGTCGGCATACTGGTTCGAGAAAAAGCATTCCGTCATGCTCAGGTTCAAAGTCTTGCCAAAACGGCGGGGGCGGGTGATCAGCGTCACGCTGTCCTCATTGTCCCACCACTGTCTGATGAAGTCCGTCTTGTCCACATAGAAAATATTCCTGGTCCGGACCGTTTCAAAGCTCTGCAGGCCGATTGCCACTTTTCCTGTCATATCTCTCCTCCTCAATCCCCGCGGTTTTGATTTCTTTGCGCAAGACACTTCTGCCATATCACAGGACAAGTATATATTATATCGGCGTGCGCCCTATTGTCAACAATCATGCGCAATCTTACTGCATGAAAGCCCCGGTGATGCAACTGCTCCAATTGCTTTAAGGCTGTCTGCAAAGGCACAACTCCGCTGCCACAGGGCATAAAAATCCAAAAACAGATTGACTCTGCCGTTAGGGAAGCGTTTATACTATAGGAAAACCATTACATGGAGGATCAGGGATATGAATGATTGCATCAAAATCAGGGAAGTGACCGCCAGGTACGACATTTCGGCCCGCACGCTCCGATATTATGAGGACATGGGGCTGATCAACAGCGTCCGGAGCAGCGACTATGCCTACCGGCTGTACGACAAAGCCGCCATCCGTGACGGCACAGGCCGAATCGGGCCAAAGGTGTCGATTATGGCACTTTTGTACGGGCCTGTGCATAAAACGGCGATTCCGGAAACCGGAACCGCCGCTTCGCTTTGAGAGGCAGAGCCCTGCCCTCCTACCGCCCGGTCAGCGCCTGCTCCTCTCTCCAGCCCTCCGGCCCATCCTCCGGTTCCGCAAAGGAAATGCGCAGACCGGCCTCATCAGCCGCTATCACCCAGCGCTGCATATGGGGACTGGTACGGAAGCGAACCAGCAGCACGATTTTCCCCGCTTCCTCCATGCAGGAAACCGCCATTATGAGCCTCTCCCGGAGTTCTCCGGGAAGATGTCCTCCGAGAGCAGGCTGCACATGCCGCATATCGCACTGGTTCCTGGTCCAGCAGCCCGTTTTCGCCCTCACGGTCTGAATGCTCTGTCCATCGTCAAAGGCCAGCTGCACGCTGTCCCCGCCGGACTTTATCCACAAACTGCCGAAATTCATGCCGTTCGCCTCCAGGCGGTAGCTTCTGTCAATCTCCGGCAGCGCTCCTCCTCCGGGAAGCGGCGCGAAAGAATGCACTTTTCCCGCTCCGACAGCACCGTCCATGCTCTCCAGCAGATTGAAGACCCCGTCCATTTCTTTCTGCATATCGCTGACAAGAGCCTGCACGGCCACGAACAAATCGCGCTCCGGCAGAATCACCAGGAGCTGCCCGAAGGCTCCGTCTCCCCGATATCCTCCCCTGCTGTTGCGCCAAAGCTGATAGCCGTAGCCGCTGCACCAGTCCGGCGTCCCATTGCCGGAATTGTCGGACACGCAGGAGGAGGCCTCCCGAATCCAGGCCTCTGACAGGATGCGCCTGCCCTTATAGATGCCGCCGTTTAAATACATTTTCCCAAGCTTTACGATGTCGTCGCTGGAGACATGCAGCCCCGCGCCGCCCACGCATCTGCCGTCAGCGCAGCGCCTCCAGGAAATGTCGGTCATCTCCATGGGATAGAACAGATTCTCACAGGCATACTGGAAAAAGTCCCTGCCGGTGACCCTCTCTATCACCGACACCAGCATGCAGCTTGCGCCTGTATTGTACGTAAAATGCGTTCCCGGCTCATACACTGGCTCCACGCCGAAAAACGCCTCCGCGGAGTCCTCCGCCACAATCATCTCAGGAATGACACATCTGTCATGTCCTGTGTTCATGGAGAGGAGGTGGCGCACGGTGATATGCGACATCTTCTCCGAAGCCCCTTCCCTGCCGAAGATATCCACCAGCCTGTCCTGGACGCGCAGCAGCCCCTGCTCCACGGCGACGCCCACCACCGTAGAGGTGAACATCTTGCTCAGGGAATAAACCTCCCTGGAATCCGTGCAGGAATAGGGTTCCTGCGCCAGGCGTATGAGCTGCCGTCCCCCCCGGTAGATCTGCATGGTGTGCACCTCAATCCTGTTCTCCTCCATATACTCGAAAAAGCAGTCCAAAGCCTTCCCGTCCAACGATGAATCCACGAACCATTCCATTTCCTCATCCCTCCTGTCTTTTTTTTCATCATATAATAATACAGCGCTCTTTGCAACTGTTCCTTATGAATCCTAATTGCGTTTTTTCCGTATTTGGGTTAAAATATCATGGTACCATCGTCTCCCTTTTGGAACTCTAAAAAAGGTATCAGAAAGGACAATTTATTCATGGGAATTCTGGCAGGCTTCATGGTCCCTCACCCGCCCCTTATCATACCGGATATCGGCAGGGGACAGGAACGGGAAATTCAGGACACAATCAACGCATACAGGAAAGCGGCGGAGGAAATCGGACGGCTACAGCCGGAGACCATCGTGCTGCTCTCGCCCCACCAGACCATGTACGCGGATTATTTCCACATCTCGCCGGGCAGAAGCGCAAAGGGCGACTTCGGCCAGTTCGGGGCACTTCATGTGCGCATGGAGGCCTCCTGCGACACGGCGTTCGTGGAGCATCTGGGGGCGCTGGCCGGGGCCAAAGGCTTACAGGCCGGCACTTTGGGCGAGCGGGAGCGGAAGCTGGACCACGGCACCATGGTTCCTCTGTATTTCGTAAATCAATATTGGACGGAATACCGTCTGGTAAGAATCGGCCTGTCAGGCTTTCCTCTGATAGCCCATTACCGGTTGGGACAGTGCATCCGGGAAGTCTCAGAGGCACTGGACAGGAAAACCGTAATCATCGCCAGCGGAGATTTGTCCCACAGGCTGAAAGAGGACGGGCCTTACGGGTATCAGAAGGAAGGCCCGGAATATGATTCCAGAATCATGGATGTGATGGGCCGGGGCGCTTTCGGGGAACTGCTGGAATTTTCAGAGGATTTCTGCGAAAAAGCCGCGGAGTGCGGCCACCGCTCTTTCACCATCATGGCCGGAGCCTTTGACCGGACGGCCGTGAAGACAGAACGCCTCTCCTATGAGGGGCCTTTCGGCGTGGGCTACGGCATCTGTATCTATCGCCCGGGCGGCACGGATTCCGCGCGGAATTTTCAGGAGCAATATGAAACAAAAGAGCGGGAAAAGCTCCGGCTTCAGCGTGAAAAAGAGGACGCTTACGTCCGGCTGGCCCGGCACACCATCGAAGAATATATACGCACCGGGAAAAAGCCGGAAGTACCGGAGGGACTGCCGGAGGAGCTGTACCGTGGCAGGGCCGGGGCTTTCGTGTCCCTAAAAGAAGACGGAAAACTGCGGGGCTGCATCGGCACCATCCAGCCGGTGCGCAGCTGTCTGGCGGAAGAAATCCTGCACAATGCAGTCAGCGCCTGTTCCGAAGACCCAAGGTTCTCCCCTGTGGAGCAATGGGAGGCAGACCGGCTCACCATCAGCGTGGACGTGCTGGGGGACACGGAGCCTATCGACTCGCCCGATGACCTGGACGTGGCACGCTTCGGGGTCATCGTGACAAAAGGCGGCAGGCGCGGACTGCTGCTGCCCAATCTGGAGGGCGTGGACACCGTGGAGCAGCAGATTGCCATCGCGAAGCAGAAAGCGGGCATCCGGGAGCATGAGGACGTAGCGCTGGAGCGGTTCGAGGTAGTCCGGCATACTTAATGCCCCCTGAAAATGTTTTGTTTGTATCCAAACACCAGAAGCCGCGCTGCCTGGACTTCTTCATGCACAACGACACATATGGGGAAATCATCAGACGGCTGTATATTATCGGCGTCTATGGAAGCGCGGAAGCCTCTCCTGACTATCTTTCCTGCTTCGAAAAGCGGTTCGAACGCTCTCCCTGCCAAAATCACGTATCGGGCATCGAACGCCGTCTCTACCGCCAAAAGCTTCAGGACAACGTGCTGGATGTGGCGGAAGTCCGGGCAAAAATCAACAGTTTTATAAGGCAAGGAGAATAGAAATGACAATCAAGCGAATAGATATCTACCAGGACAACCGTTTTTCCCAAAATGTCCTCTACCAGCACGGCTGCTTTCTTGCGGACGAGGTCCCTTATGAGGTGGAAATCATTTCCCACAGCGAGGCGGTGATACGAGGGGCAGACCCTGAGAATTATCCGGCAATCATTGAGGACTTCCGCTTCTATACGCCCCATATCACCCGGTTTTACGATGAAAATCGGTGTATCGTGAAAGAATTTACGGCAAGGCAGATTCTCACATTGCAGCTGAACCAGATTCAGCCCTCCCAGTTCTATGTGGACGAAGACAAAATTGCTGCCATCAGCAGCTTTATCCAGGAACCCGACGACATCATCATCCAGGTGCTGCCGCATCAGGACCGGTACATTTCCCTGGACGGCCATACCCGGCTCTATTACGCTGCCATGAAAGGCTGGCAAAGCGTCCGGGCCGTGACGGAAACCGCCGATAATTGGGTCTACAGTTTTGTGGAAGAGGCAAGAAAACGCAATGTCCACACGCCGAAAGATTTGATGTTAGTCAGCCATAAAGAATACTTGGAAAAGTGGTACCGCTTCTGCGATGATTTTTTCGCCAGGGCAAAAGATAAATAACGGCAGCATTTCCCAAAACCGCGATTCCAGCTGACAGCTCTCCCGAAAGGCAGGTACCCTCATTCATGAAAACCACTTGTCAGGTATGTATACACCACTGCAGTCTGTCCCCCGGCCAGACCGGGCTGTGCAGGGCCAGGAAAAACCTGGACGGCATCATCCGGTGCGACAATTACGGCCAGATCACTTCCCTGGCCTTAGACCCTATCGAGAAAAAGCCGCTGAAGCACTTCCGCCCGGGGAGCCTGATTCTGTCCGTGGGAAGCTACGGCTGCAATTTGAGATGCCCTTTCTGCCAGAATCATGAGATTTCCATGGCAGGGAGCGCGGAGGCCGAAGCCAGGTATGTGTCGCCCCGGCAGCTGGCGGACATGGCCCTGGAGTGGAAGGAGCGCAAAAGGGCCGGAAACATCGGCATCGCCTATACCTACAACGAGCCCCTGACCGGCTGGGAGTATGTCCGGGACACCGCCAGGCTGGTAAGGGAATACGGCATGGTCAATGTACTGGTGACCAATGGGACAGCCTCCCTGGAAGTGCTGGAAGAGCTGCTGCCCTACATTGACGCCATGAACATTGACCTGAAAGGGTTCCGGGAGGATTACTACCGCATGCTGGGCGGCGATTTCGGCACAGTCAAAGCTTTCATTATGAGAGCCGCGAAAGGCTGCCATGTGGAGCTCACCACCCTGATTGTGCCCGGTGAAAACGACAGCATGGAAGAGATGGCGGAGGAGGCCCGCTGGATTGCGGATTTGAATCCTGAGATTCCTCTCCACATCACCCGGTTTTTCCCGCAGTACCGCATGGCAGACCGTGCGCCCACAGACGTAAAACAGATATACCGCCTGGCGGAGACGGCAAGGCAGTACCTGGCAAATGTATATGTAGGGAATGTATGAAGAGCCTGCAGTAAAATTTATCAAAAATTCAGAACATGCAAGTGGTATAGAATATCAGAAAATGATATACTGAAACCAGAAACGCAATGATGTTTTGGGAGATTCCCTGAATAAGAAAGGATGTTCGTTATGACAAATTCACAGGCATGGGATTATGCAATAGGAATGATTAAAGTAGACGGTCTGGAGCCTACGGAAGACTTTAAAAAATATATTGAAAAAGAAAAAAAGGAGAAATTACCATGGAAGATGCCAAGTGCTTTCTGGACAAAAAATACAAAATGAAGGAGTCTGCTAATGCGTGTTGGCGTTAAACGCTTTGAGCGGCAATTACCACACAGAACATCTGCTGAAAATGCATGAGTATATATTCCAGGATCTCTTTGAATGGGCAGGTATGCCAAGGACAGTCTCCATCTACAAGGAAGAGGATATATTAGGAGGCCTGTCGATAGAGTATTCTGATTCTTTCGACATAGTAAATGATATGCATCATACACTTTCAGATATGAGAGCCAAAAACTGGGCAGGCATGACCACCAGGAGGCGTCATGCCCCAGAAGCGTCGTGCAGCAGACGATGTGGGCCTCCGGATATTTCCCGCGAAGTCTCCTCAGGAACTCTCCGTAGCCTGCCCGCCATTTCACCGCGGGAGCGCCCTGATAGTCCTCTTTCATATAATCCACCGGGTGGGCGTCATTCTGCCCGATAGCCACGACCACCACCTGGGGCGTATACTCCCCGAAATCCCACCGGGAAGCCGCACCGAATTCCGGATTATAATGCACTTTATCCCATACGCTCTCCATCCCCAGGGCATCGGGCTCCAAGAACCATCCTGTCCCGTCCGGCAGAGCGATTCCGCCCTGGGCAATGTCATGAATCTGGGCATCCAGCTTTCTGGCCGTCATCCAGGCATAGGAATACCAGCTGTTGGAATACTGCCCATTGTGCACAGGATCCGGCTGTCCCACATACTCCACGGCCTCCGATACCTCTCCCGCGGAAACCGAATCCCCATATACCTCCATCTTCCTATCCGGCTTAAAAGGCGGGGACAGCAGGTTCTCGCCATCTCCTATTTCCAGCCCCAGAAACGTCACTTCATGGCAGGAATCCTGCCGCTTGAACAGCAAAAGCTCATGCTCTCCGTCCCCCTCCACAGGAATCTCCAGCAGGGATTCCCCGTTTTTCAGAAGCTCCGCCGCATACTGCTTTCCGTCCAGGATATAGCCCAGATAATTGTCCCAATACGCATTCCTGTTCCGCACATGCACCCTCAGCAGCCTCCCGGTGAACCTCACCGCCACACTGGTACAGGGGAACACAAATACGGGCGCTTTCCTGTCATTCCAATCGATTCTCCCGCTGTAGGACAGCAGGGGATTGTCCGGCTGTATCTTCATATCCACTCTCTCCTTATTGCATTCGTTTTCATCACAGGCCCTCCGGCCTCTTCCTGCCGATATACAAGGACATGATATCACAGCCAAGTCCCCTGCACAAGCCGGAAGAAGCCGAATCGCCGTAATCTCCTCCTATACTTCCACTTATCTGTAGTACTGCGCCTGGGCATTCCACAGTTCGCTGTATTTTCCGCCCTGTTTTGCCAGCAGTTCCTCATGGGTCCCGCACTGGACCATCTCCCCCTGATGTATGACTACAATTCTGTCGCACATCCGGCAGGAAGAAAGCCTGTGGCTGACGAACAGCACGGTCTTGCCCCGGGTCAGTTTTCCGAAATTTTCATACACCTCGTACTCCGCGTAAGGGTCCAGCGCCGCAGTGGGCTCATCCAGCACCATGACCTGCGCGTCCTTGTATATGGCTCTGGCTATGGCCAGCTTCTGGGCCTCTCCGCCGCTGATATCCGCCCCTCCCTCGTCAAAGTCATGGAACAGGGGCTGCCGGATTCCCTCCGCATATCCGGCCACACGCTCCCACAGCCCCGCTTTCACAAGCGCAGCCCTCACTCTCTCCCCGTCATATTCCCGTGAACCGGCCACATTTTCCGCAACGGAAAAGGCGAACAGGGAAAAGTCCTGAAAAACCGTTGCAAACCGGCTCTGATATTCTTCACAGGGGTATTCCCAGATATCCCTGCCCCCAAACAGGATCCTCCCCCCCGTGGGCCGGTACAGCCTGCAGAGCAGCTTGATCAGCGTGGTCTTCCCTGAGCCGTTTTCACCCACGACCACAGTCTTTTCCTTTGCGCGCAGCCTCAGGTTCACATTCTTCAGGGCATAAACGTCACTTTCGGGATATCGGAAACTGACATTCTCAAAAACGATATCCCATTCCTCAGCGCACTCCGCCGGTATGGGCCGGACAGGCTGCTGCCCCATGGGAAACGCATTTTCCTCTCCGGCATTCTGCCCCCTTTCCTCCCGCGTCCCGGCCATCCGCGCCGCTTCCGTCCGCTCCTCGGGCAGGTCCATATATCGGAAATACCGCAGCAGATGCTCATTATTATTCCGCAGATCCGTCACAATCTCCGCTGTCCTGGCGATGGCCTCAATCATCCGCGTCACTGTTGCGTACAGCAGCACAATGCTCCCGCACCCTATAATCCCCTCCATGGCCTTGCGCCCGATCAGGAGATACACAATGCAGCCGCAGATGACGGAACAGCCAAGCTTTACGCCGTCATAACGGTTCACGGCATTGTACTCCCGCTCCGCCCCGGCCGCCAGATGTTCAAAGCATTTCGACTGACACTGGGACACAATCAGGCTCTCCTGCCTGTAAATCCTGGCATCCATGGCCGCGTCCTCGTCCGGCAGATAGGAGATATGGTAATAATCCCCATATCTGGCATACCGGGCCCCTTTCCGGAACAGCGCGAATGTCACGTCGAACCGTTTTCCCGTCATCTTGCCGGACAGAAAAGAACCCGCGGCCACCAGCGCCCCGATGCACAGAATCATCAGCGCCGTGCCCCCGGCCGCCTCCGCGCTCCCCGCAAGTATCATCCTGCAAAAGAGAACACCGGAAAGGGCAACTCCGATTCCCGCCGAAAGGAGATTCGTCCAGAGCACATCCATGTCCCAGTACAGGCTCGCCATCCCCGCCCCGGACAGGCTGATGCTGCCGGACACCTCGTCCCGAAGCCGCCTGGTGCTGTCCTGCTCCAGCAGTTCATAAGGCAGGAAATAGGATTTATTCGTCAGGCCGATCTCATGGGAGGCAAACAGCCTCTCATATCCCGCCTCGATACGGCATTCCTCAAAATTTCTCCAGACAGACAAGGCAAACAGCAGCCCGGTGCCCAGGATGCAGAACAGGAACAGCCTGGCCCTGTCCCGGCTCCCTGTCAGTTCATTCAAAATGTATGCGGCCACCGCCGTCTCGATGAACGGAATTCCGGCTATCAATATACTTCTAATCAGCACATGCGTCATCTGTCCCTGCAGAATGCGGCCGAATTCCCTTATGCCCCGCCGGACAATCGTCATGTCCTGCCTCAGTGTCCTACCGTTTTTCTTCATCTGCCCTCTCCTCCCTCTTCGCTTCTGATAAAAGGCGCGTCCTTTGCGCCGCATTCGATTATAGGAAGCCGCTCTTGCTTCCTAAATGGAAGCCGCTCTTGCTTCCTAAACCTCCATGCCCGCACATTTGGCACCACCATAAATGAAACTGCGCAGGCGGTAGGTTATTGAATTTGTTTGTGCCATTGTTTATACTTATAGCAACGGCAAAGATCGTGTTTATTTTGGGCTGGAAACCCGTTTCCTAAACTGATTTCAGGTACTCTCATTTGCACCACCACCTGTCCAGCCTCTTGTTCATGGCAAAAGGACGTATAGTAAAATGATAAAAGACAGAGTACCGTGCCGTAAATTCTTCCAGAAGGTGCCTGTATGGATAAAATTTACGACAAATGTTGTGGTATTGATGTGCATAAAAAACTTATCGTCGCCTGCTTCCGATGCGGCAGAAAGCAGGAGGTGCGCGAGTTTGGTGCAACAACCAGAGAACTTCTTACATTGACTGACTGGCTCAAAGAAGGCGGCTGTGAAATGGTCGCTATGGAGAGTACAGCCTCTTATTGGAAGCCTCTGTATAACATCCTTGAATCTTCTGACTTGAATGCCATGGTGGTTAATGCCCGCCATATGAAAGCTGTTCCAGGTCGAAAAACAGACGTAAAAGATGCGGAATGGATCGCTGACCTTTTACAGCATGGTCTGCTTCAGCCCAGTTACATTCCCGACAAAGATCAGCGGGAACTGAGGGAATTAGTCCGTTATCGTAAAAGCCTTGTAGGTGAACGTACCAGAGAGTTGAACCGACTCCAAAAGATGCTGGAAGGAGCCAACATCAAGTTGTCCGGGACCGTATCCGACATCAATGGCAAAAGTGCCCGCAGCATCCTGGAATATCTCCTGACTGGAGAATCCATCGATGAGGCAAAATATGATGAGATGTATAAGCGGAAGGTTATTGCCCATAACCTCAAAGCCACCAAGGAGCAGATTATTGATGATCTCAATGGTGTCATGTCATCTCTTCAGCGCCGGATGATGAAGGAACTTCTCAACCATTTGGATGAACTGAATATTCACATCAGAAATCTGGATGATGAGATTGACAACTTCATGAAACCGGAGGAAAAGCAAGCTTCCCAGGCGATCCAGGACGTGACTGGCATAGGCAATACCAGTGCCCAGGCCATCATTTCTGTGATTGGTACGGATATGGAGCGTTTTCCAACGGATAAACACATTTCATCCTGGGCAGGATTGTGTCCTGGAGACAATGAAAGCGCGAAAAAGAGAAAATCTGGAAAGACCAGAAAAGGGAATTCTCTACTACGGACAACATTGATCACCTGTGCGCATGCCGCTGTAAAAAACAAGAAGTCTTACTTCCATGCCCAGTTTATGCGAATAAGTGCCCACCGAGGGACAAAGCGTGCCTATGTGGCCGTTGCCCATTCCATGCTCATTGCGATATACCACATCCTTAAGGATGGCGTTGTTTTCAAGGATCTTGGAGCTGATTATTACAATCAGTTTAATAAGGAACGTAAAATCACTGCATACCTTAAGAAGTTAAAAGCACTTGGCTGGGAGGCTCCTGTAGTTGCCGCTTAAGCCTGTCAGTTAAGTTCAAAATCAACCTTTTTAAGTTTGACAGGGGCAGTCTGCGCTTTTTTGGTTACCCGAAAGGTTATGTTTCATAGTAAATGGAAGCCGCTCTTGCTTCCTAAATGGAAGCCGCTCTTGCTTCCTATAATACCGGCTCTGCACCCGGAACATATCCGCGTACTTTCCGTCTTTTGCCATCAGCTCCTCGTGGCTGCCGCTCTCCGCGATTCTCCCCTCTTCCAGGAACAGAATCCTGTCGCAGAATCTCGTGGAAGCAAGCCTGTGGGAGACAAAGACCGAAGTCTTCCCCGCAGTCAGCTCTCCGTATTTCTGATAAATCCCGCTCTCCGCAATGGGATCCAGCGCCGCCGTGGGCTCATCCAGCAGCAGCACAGGCGCGTCTTTGTACAATGCCCTGGCCAGGAGCAGCCTCTGCTCCTGCCCGCCGGACAAGTCCGCTCCATCCTGGGAAATCTGCCTCACCAGGCAGGTCTCCTCTCCCGCCGGAAAGGATTTCACTTTTTCCTCCAGCCCGGCCTGGCGCAGCTTATCCCACATGGCAGCCCTGTCCTGCCGCTCTCTTATGTCCAGCATCACATTCTCCGCCACGGTGATCGGCAGAATCCGGGAATGCTGGAACACCGCGGCAAACTTTCCGTAGAGCTCTGCCCCGGGAATGGTCCGGATATCCCGGCCATCCATGAGAATCCGCCCCTCATGCGGCTCAAGCAGGCCGCACAGCAGCTTCACCAGCGTGGACTTCCCGGCGCCGTTTCTGCCTACCACCGCCAGGCGTTCCCCCGCCCGGATCTCCAGATTCAGGTTTCGGAAAATCGGGACTTCCCATTCCTTTCCCTCCTCCTGCATCCGATAGGAAAAGGAGACATTTTCCAGCACAAAGGACACGGCCTCCCCAGTCTCGGTGGCTTTTTCCGGGCGTGTCCCCTGCAGTCCCTCATCCTCCGCAAGCTCCATGAACTCGTAAAAATCCCGCACATAGTTCCCGGTCTCCCGAAATCCCGACACTGCCCCGGCCAATTGCCCAAGCCACATGCCGATTCCTGCGATTGCCGAGAAATACAGGGAAAAATCCCCTATCGACATACCGCCGTCCAGATACCGGCCAATCAGGAACAGATAGGCCAGCCCGTCCCTGACAAAGATCAGAAGCGCCGTTATGCCTAAGCGGAGGAACTGCCATCTCTGTACTTTGACGGATATCCGGCTTTTGCCCCGAATCACTTCCTCCGTAATCTCTCTGAGCATGCCGCTCATGGAGAACATGCGGATATCCTTGGCCTCTTTCATGCCTTTCGTGCCATAGGCGATATAGTTGAGCCGTCTGTCCGCTCTGGCCTTTTCCTCTTTGAAGCCCTGCTTCTTCTCCTCTATCCGGAGACCACAGACCAGCTCTGTCAGGAAGAACACCCCCAGGAATGCCAGAATCGCCGGGTGGAGCGTCCCCACGATGACACAGTAGACGGCCAGCCCCGCTCCCGCCTCCAGCAGCGCGGTCTCCCGCTTCATGAACTCCACCACGCCCCGGTTGGGGCTGCTGATAGCCTGTCTGGCTTTTTCCATGGCGATTTTCCCCTGTTTTGAGACAAAGATGCCAAACCTTAGCCGGAGCATCTTTGTCTCCCACAGGGAATTCAGCCTGCGATGCAGGAAAGTCCGGGAGCATTTTTCGATTTCATTGTGGCTGACCAGATTCAGGACAGTGACGGCCAGCAGCCCTGTGCCGAGGAGGGCTGTATCCGCCAGAAACGCCTGAAACGCCATTCCGCCCTGGACGGCGTCCAGCACGAATTTGGGCAGCAGCAGAGTCAAAAGGGACTGGGAAACCTGTGACAGACCTGCCAAATATGGCAGCGCGACGCTGTACCATTTATATTGGTACATTTGATGATGCAGGAACTTCATTCCATCCATTCCTGCGCGATTTTTCTTATTTCTGTCCATATGAATTCCTTTCTGATTTTACACGATTCCCACCAGCACGCCTGAAAACGCCACGTAAATCAGAATCCATATGGATCCTCAGATACTGTCTGTTGGCCGATGGGGAAGAAAAAAGACATACAAAAAGAAACCTCCCGGCTCAGACAGCCCGGCGTCCTTTTCCATGTCCTTGTCTGCGCAATCTCTATTTACGCATTCTTCCGCATCTGAATACCAACATGACAATTACCTCGTTTCTGTCCTCATTATACGGGCGGTTTTCCGTCCTGTCAAGCTTCCCTGCGCAGAAATATCGTAAAAACACTTGATAAAGTCGGCTAAGCATAGTAGGATAGAATTAGCTGGCTTGCATGAGGGGAAGCAGGCGCTACGGCCCGTATATCCCCATTGAATCATGGTTCCCATTGTGAAAAATTCGCAAGTTGCAGAAAGGCATGGTTGTTTCTATGAGAGATTATGTGATTTTTACAGACGGTGACGTGGATTTGCCCTCTCCCTACGATAAAGAGATTTCTCTGCTGCCCCAGTATTACTATTTCGAGGAAAGCACTATATACGGAGACGAGCAGGTTCTCTCCCGGGAAGAATTCTTTGAGCAGCTGCGCAGCCGCAGGGCCTATACCGCCGGGGTCAATCCCGATTTCGCCCGAGGGAGCTTTGAGGCCGTGCTGCAGGAGGGAAAGGATGTCCTGTGCATCGCCGTATCCTCCGCTCTCAGCGGCTCCTACAGCACTATCTGTATGGTGGCGGGGGAACTGCGCCCCCTGTATCCCGAACGTCAGATAGAGGTCATCGATTCCTTAAGCGCCACTCTGGGCAGCGGCTTTCTGTGCGTGGACGCCATTGAGCTGAGGGACAAGGGGATGTCCCTGACAGAGACCGCCGCGGAAATCAGACGGCGGGTGGACCTGATCGATGTGTTCTTCGTGGTGGACGATTTCAAATACCTGGTCCAGGGAGGCCGCGTCTCCCCCAGCGTGGGCAAAATCGGGGACATCCTGGACATCAAGGTGACTCTCACCATCACTGAGGGGCGCATCGTGCCCTACAAGAAGAACCGGGGCATCAACGCGGCCCTGCGCAATATCCAGTCCATCGCACAGTCCGGGAAGACTGCCCGGCTGGGCTCCATCTATGTGGGCAATGAAGCTCTCTTTGAAAAATGCCGTTCCCTGGTCCAAAGCAGCTGCCAGGCGTCCCTGAACCTGATCGTGGCCTCCCATGTAGGCCCCAACACTACCGGCATCGCCATCGAGTGGGCTGAAAAAGCGTAGTCAGAGCCGTTCAGGCAGCCCCTTTCCGCGGCGCAGAAATCGCTCCCAAAAGGTTTGCCGGCAAAGGGAATATACTACATAACGCCAGAATTTACCGTACTGCATTGGTTAAACGTATCTGGCTGGCGTTATGTAGTCTTTTTTTTATTGTCTCCACAATTCTATTGACATTCTTTTTTTATCATGTTATCATGAAGTAAGCTTCACATGAAGCAGACTTCATATCCTGATTCAGCCACCCGCATCATTTCCCACAGACAGCTCCCGCCATTGTCGGCTGTCTGCACAGAAAGGAATGTGCAAATGAGAACAAAAGTCAAAGAACTGCGCAGCGCGTCCGGCCTGACGCAGCAGCAGCTGGCCGACCTGGTCCATGTCTCCGCCCGGACCATCATCTCCATCGAAAAAGAGCAATACAAGCCCTCTCTGATGCTGGCCTATCGGATAGCGCAGATTTTCCACACCAGCGTGGAGGATCTGTGCTGTCTGGAAGAGAATAAACGCAAGGAGGATGAAGAATATGCGAAATTGTAAAGACATGAACTATGAGACACAGATAAAGCGGCGCATCCGCATCCTGTATCTGCTCCTGACCGCCATGCTGGCATATATGGTGGCCATCGCCGAGATGGGCGGCGGGGATTCCAGAATCATGACGGATCTGGCGGACAGATTCAGCCGTATCGTCTTCTTCGGGGGCATGATTTATGTCATCTCCAGAATCGTCCACAACAAAAAGCTTTTGCGCAGCCGGCTTCTGCTAAAGGAGCAGATGCTGGAGGAGACGGACGAGCGAAACCGCTATCTGCATGACAAGAGCGGCGGCCTTGTTCTGGACATCCTCCTGGCGTGCCTGCTCTTCATCACCCTGACCGCCTCCCTGTTCGACATGACGGCCTTTTATGTGTCCTTCGCGATACTGGCTGTCGCTCTCATCCTGAAGGCAGGGGCTTATCTCTGCTACAGCCGGTTCTGACAGTCCCGGGGATGTTTTCTTCTCTCTTCCGCAGAGCGCGGAAAAGCCGCGCGGGAGGCGCTTGTCCATGCCCGGGGGATGGAGAAAGCGGCGCTCTCAAAAGCCCGCAGAACCCGCCCCGCGGCTTCCCCGGGACAGGCGCGCACAAGATGCATGGAAGCGCCTTGCGATGCGCACGGGCGAACGGCATCGCATATGACACACTTGTCATATGCGGAGGGCAGAGAATCGCTTGCGCAAAATCCTCAGAGCGTTTATAATAAGGGCAGCGCAGCGATAACAGAGATGTCGCAACGACAGCAGGGACATCGCGGCGATGGCAGAAACGTTGTGGCGGCAACAGAGACACCACAGCGATAACAGGAACATCGCGGGGATGGCCAGCATAAACATGCGCGAAAGCGAAAGGAGACGCTATGAGCATCAGAATCGGTATTTTAGGCTACGGCAATCTGGGACGGGGCGCGGAGTGCGCAGTCCGCCAGAATCCGGATATGGAACTGAAAGCAGTGTTTACCAGGAGGAATCCCTCAGATGTAAAGATTCTCACGAAAGACGCGCAGGTCTGCCATGTGGAGGAGGCGGCCCGCTGGACGGATCGGCTGGACGTGCTGATCCTCTGCGGCGGCAGCGCCACCGACCTCCCGGTGCAGACACCTGAGTATGCGAAACTTTTCAACGTAGTGGACAGCTTCGACACCCACGCGAAGATTCCCGAACATTTCGCCAATGTGGATGCCGCGGCAAAGGAGGCCGGCAAGACCGCTATCATCTCCGTGGGCTGGGATCCCGGCATGTTCTCCCTGAACCGGATGTACGCCAACGCCATTCTTCCCGACGGAAAGGACTATACTTTCTGGGGCCGGGGCGTCAGCCAGGGGCATTCCGACGCCATCCGCAGGATTGACGGCGTAAAGGATGCAAAGCAGTACACCATTCCCGTGGACAGCGCTCTCGAGGCAGTGCGCGCCGGCGAGAACCCGGAACTGACCACCCGGCAGAAGCACACCAGGGAATGTTTCGTAGTGCCCAGGGAGGACGCGGATCTGGCGAAAATCGAAGAAGAAATCAAGACCATGCCCAACTACTTTGCCGACTATGACACCACCGTCCATTTCATCAGCGAGGATGAGCTAAAGCGCGACCACAGCCGCATCCCCCACGGAGGTTTCGTGCTGCGCAGCGGCTCCACCGGCTGGGGACAGGAGAACCGCCATCTGATCGAATACAGCCTGAAGCTGGATTCCAATCCCGAATTTACCGCCAGCGTAATCGCCGCCTACGCGAGAGCGGCATACCGGCTGTCCAAAGAGGGCGCCCATGGCTGCAAGACCGTTTTCGATATCGCCCCTGCCTACCTGAGCGCAAAGAGCGGCGAAGAACTTCGGGCCTCACTGCTCTGACCTGTTTTCTGTCCCACACAGAACGGCTCATTGAACCGAACCGCACAAAAAGGCGCAGATATGCTACCCTGCGCCTTTTTTATGCAGAATCCAGCCCTCTCCTGCCATCCCTGATTCCGTTCACCCCTCACTGTTCAGGTACTGCAAAATCCCCATATGTATGGCCCAGGCCACCCGCTGCTGATATTCCGGCGTACAGAGCTTTTCTGCCTCGGCGCTGTTGGACAAAAAGCCGCATTCGGATTCAGCTCCTAATAGGCAGACTTTACATTACAATGGGTAATCTACTAATAAAATGCACTTGCTTCATTTAATGTTTACAGAATAAGTCAACACCCCCGCTGCAAGCAACGGGGCATCAAGCTTTCAGCGCTGCAAAGCTGAAAGTGTCCTGCGGGCACTTTGGTATGCGACCCTCTCGGCATTCGCCAAATGGATGCCGGCGCATCCGCCTGGCTCATTGCCCTCGGGAATCAATTAAACGGATTAAAAATCAATAAAAAGGTTTAATTCGGTTAAAAATGTGGTATAATGGATAAAACGGATAAGGAGGTACGCATATGGGACTCAGAGCAGAAGATGTCTTCCGCCCCGGGGCATTTCCGGAATACACCTATATATCGCGAAAATCTGCCATTTCCGACCTGCCCTATGAATTCCGGCTGATGCAGGCCATCAAGGTATCCGGCTTCCTGACTTCTCTGGTAGGCCCTTCCAAAATGGGAAAGACCATTTTATGTGAAAAGGTCATTGGATTCGAACATATCGTGGAGATTTCCGGAGCAGACTTCGATGAGGATACGGACTTCTGGAAGCTGGTCTCTGCCAAAGCCGGGCTTGCATATGAAGGCCAGTTTGCATCCGAAAAGCAGATTCCCAGCACCAGCGACAAATATACCAAAAAGGAAACTTTCTCCCTGACCAAGGATAAGATTATAGAATATTACAAGGAAAACGATCTGGTTCTGGTCATAGACGACTTCCACTATGCCCCGGAAGGAAAACGAATGCAGATTGCACAGCAGCTCAAAGATGCCATCCGCAGGGGATTTAAAGCCATTGTGGTCTCCCTTCCTCACAGGGCAGACGAAGCAATTCGGCAGAATGCAGACCTTTCCGGCCGCTTAAGCCTGATCAACATGGAGCCATGGGAAGTAGACGATTTAAAGGAGATTGCGAAGCTGGGGTTTGGAAAGCTGAACATTTCCATTGAGGATTCCATTGCAGCGCAGATTGCCGTAGAAAGCCTTTCCTCTCCTCAGCTGATGCAGTATATCTGTCTGAACATCTGCACCATGCTGGAAATGTCCGGGGAGGAAAGCCGGCAGATCCGCCAGGAAATTCTGGAAACCGCCTATCACTACACCACTGCAAACTTTGAATACGGAGATGTGGTGTCTCTGATGCAAAAGGGGCCGAATACGCGCGGTAAAAGCCGGAACACATTCCGGACTGTCAATGGAGAGGAACATGATATTTATGAGTTGATTGTAAAATCTATTGCAGAAAATCCTCCCATTATGAAGTTGGAATTTGAGGATGTGAAAGAGCGCATCTACCGCCTGCTTGCAGACGACAGCAAAAAACCGTCCCCTCAGATGCTCCGGGAAAGCCTGGCAAAGCTGAAAGAATTGCTGTATGGGCGGGAAGATATTTTTAAGGTACTTGACTGGAAAGAAGGGAGCCTCTATATTCTGGATCCTCTGTTCTTATTCTATCTGCGATGGGGAGGCGCACGCTGACAACATGTTTAATAGTATGAACAATTACATAACAAGTATACCGAATGCCGTTACACGGCTGAAAGATGTAAAAGATGGCCAAGAATTTTCCTCTTTACTGGCTGGTTTGAGGACTTTTCTGAAAACACTGGACAGCAACCCGCAATGCCTGATGGAGTTGGAGCAGCGGGCGTACTATGTTGTAAATGAATATTCTGACAAAGAGACAATGAGCAATCTGGATTCTGCAAGGAATCGGGTCATTGCATATCTTGAACAGATTATGACTGGTTCTCCTGCAGATGAACGCCTGCTCACCATACTTGAAAATTACTATCTTTTTCTGGAAGCTCTTCTGGAGCGTCCGCCCCACGGGCGTGGCGGCATCCAAACAGAACAGCTGTCAGGGCTGAAAATCCAGAATGAATACGATGTCCAACATCTGCTGTATGCCTATCTGAAACCCATTTATCCGCTGGCAAGGGCTGAAGTCAGCGAGGATACAGGCTATGGCACAGTCCGGACAGATATCTTTCTGGATTCTCAGCATGTCATTGAAGTAAAGTGCACTCGGGGCAGCATGCCGCAAAAGAAACTGATAGAAGAACTGGAAGCGGATATGGTGCATTACCATGCGGAACATATCTATTTCTTTCTCTATGATAAGGAAAAGATAATTGAAAATCCCAGGTTGTTCCGCAATATCTATGAAAACAAAGTAAAAGGGAAACAAATACATATTGTTATCCATCAGCCTAAAATACTATAAAAGTCTTTCTGCGGAGAGAGGAATCAGCTGCCGATCAAGTCTGTCCTAAAAAGGCATCCTTAAATAATGCTCTCCGCAGAATGCTTTACGAGCTCTCCTGCCTATTTTTCATTTTCACTCAGATACTGCAGAATCCCCATATGTATGGCCCAAGCCACCCTATCCTGATACTCCGGCGTGCAGAGCTTTTCCGCCTCTGCGCTGTTGGAAAGAAAGCCGCACTCCACGATGACGATGGGCACCCCTGTCTTCTTCAGCAGATAATAACTGTCATTAGCCTTGACCTGCCGCTTATTTTCCGAATCCACATTTTCCACCAGCTGACTCTGAATACTCTCCGCCAGCCTCTGCCCCTGTACGCTTCCCGTGTAGTAAAATACCTGCGCCCCATGCACATACTCCTCCGGATAGCTGTTCTGGTGGATGCTGACAGTCAGCGCCGGGGCCGTCTCCTCTATCAGCGCGATCCGCCGCTTCATGTCCTGGACCTTTTTGTTGGAGGCATCCGCGTCGTTCAGCCCGGCATCCGACTCTCTGGTCATCACTACCTCCACGTCATTCATCTCCAGATACTGCTTCACCAGCTCCGCAATCTGCAGATTCACATCCTTTTCATTGGCTCCGTTGATTCCCACCTTGCCGGGATCGTCCCCTCCATGCCCGGCGTCAATGACAACGCACCTCTTTTCCTCCTGCGCCTCCACGCTGGTGCCTGCCACATAGGCAGCCGCCTCCCGCCCCACATACAGCATGGCGGCCAGCAGCAGCAATGTCATGGCAATCGAAGAAAGCTTATACTGAAATCGGTTCATTTCCTGTCCTTATGCATTTCTTTCTACTATCTATATTCAGCAGAATCAAAAATTTGCATAAGCATTTACCAAATCCCAAGCCTGCTCCGTTCCATAGCCCAGCCGCCACACTGCCACGCCTCCTATGTTCTTGGCTTTCATCACGTTGAGCTTCACCGAGATGGATTCAGCGTCCTCCACCCAAATCTGGTAGGTCACGTTCCCGCTCTGCCACTGTGCGTAGTTCTGACAGGTGGCCTCGTCCCACTCCGGCACCACGTTCACCCGCTGCAGATAGTCCGCCACATTGTTCAAAGTGATATACTGGTCCGTCACATTGGCCCCTTCCGTCTGCCACAGAATCGTATAGAAAGGCAGCGCGTTCACCACTTTCTCCGGCGGCACCTGCTCCTCATTCAGCGTCCTGTCCAGTCCGTTGGACACGTAATCTATGCTGGCCACACTGCCCGGATCGCCGCTGCCGTGCCAGTGCTCGTCATATCCCATGATAATCACATAGTCGGCCACTCGTCCCTGAATGTCCAGTCTATAGTAATTGTTGAAGTTAAAGGGCACATAGCTGTCCACGGACAGAATCAGTCCGTTCTCCCGGCAGAGCACGGAAAGTTCTTTGAGAAACTGTACATAGTGCTCCCCGCACTCCTGGGGCAGCCCTTCATAATCGAGATTGATGCCGTCCAGCCCCAGCCCCAGAGAAGTATCCACCATGCTCCGCGCCAGCTGCCGGCGCTTGGTGGTGGAGGAGAGCACCTGGTAGGTACTGATATCCGCGCCCGTCTCGTTCTTGAAATTAAAATTGTCCCAAACGCCCCACACCTGAAGCCCGTACCCATGGGCCTGCTGTACATATTCGCCGCTGGCGTAGGAACGGAAATTGCCCTCGTTGTCATTTAAGCTGAACCACGTAGGCGCAATCACATTCATGCCTTTCCCTTCCGCCACCATGGCCTCCAGCGTGTCATTTCCAGCCTCGCCGCCGATGGCGTGGAAGCCAAGATTCACCTTGCCCGGCAGGGACAGGGAAGTGTACTCCGCCGGCACATAGTCCGTCACAGGCAGCTCCGTCTCCGTCATCCCGTTGCCCAGACGCTTGTTCTCCACATAGCCGATCAGAGAGTCGGAGGTCTTCACCTCGCTCCAGGTCTCCATCTCATTTAACAGTTCTACCTTTTCCCCTTTCTCCAGCTCCCGCAGGATGGGGCTCTTGATGCCGCCCAGCGTCCGTATCTGCGTGTCTTTCAGGACTTCCATCATCTGCTTTTCCCCCCACTGGGTGTACAGCTGTATATGCCTGTCCAACAGCTCATAGGAAAAATTCGCGAACATCTTCACATACTCCGCCGCCACATACAGCCGCTCTCCCTCCAGGAAACATGTGGCATATTCCGTGGGATGGCTGCCTGCTTTGTCAGAATATTCCCTTCCGCCAAAAGCAGTGGTCACCGTGTCGTTCGCCGTAGTATAGAGGAGTTTCTGCTCGCCCATATCCACATAAAAACCTTCATTCAAATACAGCTCCATGGTATCTATGTCAAAATATACCGCATTCTCCCGCAGCAGAGCCTTCTGCTCCACTTTCTCGTCCTGGAGGATGATTGCAAGCTCCCCATCCGCCACTCCGAAATATTCATTCAGATCCGCAAGCTCCTTGCTATAGGAATACTTGTCCAGGATTCTCCCTCCGAATCCTATGAGGGCGACGATTACAATCAGCACCAGAGCCACGATTACCGGTATCATTTTCTTTTTCATTCTCAGTCCTGACCTTTCTTTAGAATAGAGGCGTTCCCAACAGACTCATACATCATACCACATTTACTATTCTAAGTCATTAACAAATTTGTAATAATTTCAGCAATTATCCAAATCCTGGTGCCGCCGATATGCGGGAGCGCCGCCGCTGTCAGCATGAGAGGCAATCCCAGCCTGCAGCAGCAGACGGCGCTCCCGGCCGTCCGGTTACCTGCGCGTCACTCTGTCGAAACGTATCTGTTCGATGATCCCCGCAGCGTCCAGCACGTAGTCAGCCATATAGGGACTGTTCTCCTGTACCGCCTTGGAGACCACCTCGTCCGGAAGGGCTTCCTGCCCGTCCACGAAGAGCGCCACTCCGCTGCGCCTCATCTGTTCCAGCCGCGCACGCATATGCTCTCTTACCGTCTCCATATCCTCTACTTCTAGTTTCTCATCATACAACGGACTTCCTCCTTGTTCCCAGGCTTCCCGCCCAAAAGGAGCATAGATCATGTGATGAATCAAAATGTGGCTGCGCCATACAGGAAGCCTGTCAGATAAAAGTAAAGCGGATGCCTTCAGCAGTACGGCAACGGAAAAAATTTCCATTGCGGATTTTGTTTAAATTGAATTATAATTGTGAAAATTAGTTGACATACTTATGATCAGGCAGTTTGTATCACCGATTTTTGCCTGGAAGACATCCTTAGATTTATGCCAGTTTCTTTCTACTGTCATATAATGTGATATACACACCTAGAATAATAAAGGATGAAGTGGAACGACCCGTTCCAAAACAGTTTAATCAACCTGAAGCCAAGACTGCTGCCCCCTTCCCTGTACAGAGTACCGAGGGCATCCGCACTTTTACTATACCATAGTCGTACAGCTTTGGCAAGCGAAAACACACGAATTCTTAAAAAACTTTAAACTCAGAATCTGCCTATTGACTTAAAGAAGATGAAAGTATATGATGACATCACGTAACTCATAATTTTACAGTTCAGTTAGGCAGAACGGAAAGGGTTGTCGCATGAAGATAGAAAAAGTAAATGAGAACCAGATTCGCTGCACTCTGACCAGAGAAGATTTGGCAAGCCGCGAACTGAAAATCAGCGAACTGGCTTATGGCACAGAAAAGGCCAAGACCTTGTTCCGGGATATGATGAGGCAGGCGAACTGCGAATTCGGTTTTGAGGCCGAAGATATCCCCCTTATGATAGAAGCCATCCCGCTAAACGCGGAGTGCATCGTATTGGTCATCACCAAGGTGGAGGATCCCGAGGAGCTGGATACCCGCTTTTCCAGATTCGCCCCCTCCGTCACCGAGGAGGACGAGGGCGAAGAAATGTATTCCCAGTACGCGGAGGACGCGGCAGGCGAGATTCTGGACCTCTTCCGCAGAATGCAGACGGATCAGGGGACCGACACGCCGGAGGGGCAGCCTGGCGGACAGGCGGAGGCGGACAGCACGAATCATGTGCGGATTTTCCGTATGGCCTCCCTGCAGCAGGTCATGGAAGTGTCCGCCATCATCGCGGGCAGCTACCGGGGCTTAAGCTCCCTGTACAAGGAGGATCATTCCGGGAGGAAGCCCGAGGGCTATCTGCTGCTGCTCTCCCAGGGCGATGAGAGCGTCGAGGCTTTCGACAGAGCGTGCAATACCGTATCGGAGTACGGCGTACCCCAGCGCTATGTACCTGCCAGCAGCGCATTTCTGGCAGAGCACTATGAGGCGCTGATTCAGGAGGACGCCATCCACGCGCTTGGATTTGTACCGCGGTAAAAGGCGGCAGATATCGGCAAAAGAGGGGCAGCCCGGGAAAGCGATTCCGCAGCCGCCCCTTTTTTCGTCCGAAAGGACTCCCGGGAGTCTTTACAGCTCAGCGATAGCTTTCATCAGGGCATCGATATCGATTCCGTGCACCATGGCGGCCTCCTCAAGGGATTCCCCCTGGGCGGAAGGGCAGCCCAGGCAGTGCATTCCCGCCTCCAGCAGCACGGGTGCCACATCGGGATTCGTGCTCAGGATTTCGCCGATGGTCATTTCCTTGGTTATATTGCTCATGATCTTCTCCTCTCTGTGATTGTATTTTACAGGGCTTCTATAACACAGAAAACGCTTAGTGAACCCTATAATCATACATTTTATATGATTCCGCAAAATCTGACAAGCTATTCTTGATTCATTGAAGCAGAAATTTCATAATTCTGGCAGAAATTGTGAATCAATTTCCGTGTACCACGGCTCTATTACAAATTTTTGAAAAATTCGGTCAAAACCCGCGTATGTACAGAAAAAAGTACACATTCTCTCCTTGACTCTCACCCTTGTTTTTCATATAATAAGCATAAGGATTAGAAGTAACATTTTCTCTTTTAAACTAATTCAAATTTTACAGGAGGTTATTTCAAAATGAGACCAGAATGGACAGATTTTGTGGCAGGCAAATGGGACAAAGAAGTCAACGTCCGCGACTTCATCCAGAGGAACTATCATCCCTATGACGGCGATGAGGCATTCCTTGCCGGCCCCACACAGAACACCAAGGATCTGTGGGCACAGGTGCTCGATCTGCAGAAGAAGGAAAGAGAAGCCGGCGGCGTCCTGGATATGGATACCAAGGTAGTCTCCACCATCACTTCCCACGGCCCCGGATACCTTGACAAGAGCAAGGAGACCATCGTAGGCTTCCAGACCGACAAGCCTTTCAAGAGATCTCTGCAGCCTTACGGCGGCATCCGTATGGCAGAGAAAGCCTGCTCCGACAACGGCTACGAGGTGGATCCCGAGATTTCCGAGTTCTTCTCCACCCACAGAAAGACACATAACGCTGGCTGCTTCGACGCTTACAATCAGGAGATGAGAGCATGCCGTTCCTCCCATATCATCACAGGTCTTCCCGATGCTTATGGCCGCGGACGTATCATCGGCGACTACAGACGCGTAGCTCTGTACGGTATCGACAGACTGATCGAGGACAAGCAGGAGCAGAAGGATTCCACAGGCCGCGTGATGACCGATGACATCATTCGTCTGCGCGAGGAGATTTCCGAGCAGATAACTGCCCTGAAGATGATGAAAGAGATGGCTGCTTCCTACGGCTGCGATATCTCCAGACCCGCTGCCAACGTACAGGAAGCCATCCAGGCCACATACTTCGGATATCTCTGCTCTGTAAAGGAACAGAACGGTGCCGCCATGTCCCTGGGCCGTACTTCCACTTTCCTTGACTGCTATGCGGAGAGAGACCTGAAGAACGGCACTTTCACCGAGGAGCAGATTCAGGAGTTCGTTGACCACTTCATCATGAAGCTGCGCTGCATCAAGTTCGCACGTACTCCTGAGTACAACCAGATTTTCGCAGGCGATCCCGTATGGGTGACCGAGTCTCTGGGCGGCGTAGGCGTAGACGGCAGACCCATGGTTACCAAGATGAGCTTCCGTTATCTGAATACCCTGACCAACCTTGGACCTTCTCCCGAGCCGAACCTGACCGTTCTGTGGTCCACAAGGCTTCCGGCAAACTGGAAGAGATACTGCGCGAAGATGTCCATCCAGACTTCTTCCATCCAGTACGAGAACGATGACCTGATGAGAATCGATCACGGCGATGACTACGGTATCGCATGCTGCGTATCCTCCATGGTAATCGGCAAGGAGATGCAGTTCTTCGGCGCCCGCGCTAACGTGGCTAAGTGCCTGCTGTACGCTTTGAACGGCGGTGTTGACGAAGTCACCAAGAAGCAGGTAGGTCCCAAGTATCGCCCTGTAGAGGGAGATGTGCTCGAGTACAATGATGTATGGAGCAAGTTCGTGGATATGCTCGAGTGGCAGGCAGACGTATATGTAAATACCCTGAACATCATCCATTATATGCATGACAAGTACTGCTATGAGAGAGCTGAGATGGCTCTGCATGACAGAGATGTGAAGCGTTACTTCGCAACCGGCGTGGCTGGTCTGTCCATCGTGGCTGACTCCCTGTCCGCTATCAAGTACGCCAAAGTAGAAGTAGTCCGTGACGAAGACGGCGTCATCGTCGATTTCAAGACCACGGGCGACTTCCCGAAATATGGCAACGACGATGACCGTGTAGACGAAATCGCACAGATGGTAGTCCACACTTTCATGACCGCCATCAGAAGACACCACACCTACAGGAACGGTATCCCTACCACCTCCATCCTGACCATTACCTCTAACGTTACCTATGGTAAAGCTACCGGTAATACTCCCGATGGACGCAGAAAGGGACAGCCTTTCGCTCCTGGCGCCAACCCGATGCACGGCCGCGATACCCACGGTGCAGTAGCGTCCCTGGCTTCCGTATCCAAGCTTCCTTTCAACGATGCACAGGATGGTATCTCCAATACTTTCACCATCGTTCCCGGCGCTCTGGGCAAGGAAGACAAAGTGTTCTCTGGCGACATCGAGTTGGACTTGAAGTAAAGTGACGAAATCGCTTCAGAAATATAGGAGGTACTATGGACGAGAACAAAATGATTGATGACCTCGTAAATATGCTGGATTCCGGCATGGCCGGAGGTGTGGGACATGTGAACGTGGACTACGACCAGCAGGTTGAAGAGTCAAAGAGCGTTCAGACGATGGGCTGCACGGATTGTTCCAGGACACCGTTGGCCTGCAGCGTACCCACCCTTGAGCAGGGGCTGGACGATTATCAATAGTCCTGCCTCTCATGCAATAAAGTGAATATGGTACAGATACATTCCTGCATCTGTACCACAAAATCTCATATAATGTAAATATATAAGGAGGAAAATATTATGGCTACAAACAATGCACAGGTTGACAACCTCGTTAACTTACTTGACGGCTATGCTACAAAGGGCGGCCATCACCTCAACGTAAACGTGCTGAACAGAGATATGCTCCTGGACGCTCAGAAGCATCCCGAGAACTATCCTCAGCTGACCATCCGCGTGTCCGGATATGCCGTTAACTTCATCAAGCTCACTCCCGAGCAGCAGGCTGACGTCATTTCCCGTACTTTCCATGAGGCCATTTAATCCGTTTGGCATCAGGTAACAAGATGGGCTTAACCCCGGGGAGAGAAATCTCTCCGGGGTTTCATGGACATTAGAAAGAGCGGTAATCTTATGCAAGGCAGAATTCATTCATTAGAGAGCTTTGGAACGGTTGACGGTCCCGGCACACGTTTTGTGGTATTCGTGCAGGGCTGTCCCATGCGCTGCGCCTATTGCCACAATCCCGATACATGGGATTTGAGCGGCGGCACGCTCATGGAGCCTTCCTACATCATCGAGCAATATGAGAAGAACGAAGCATTCTATGCAAACGGCGGAGGCCTGACTGTCACCGGCGGCGAGCCGCTGATGCAGGTGGATTTCATGATTGACCTGTTCACGCTGGCCAAAGAGAGAGACATCCATACCTGTATCGACAGTTCCGGCATAGCTTTCAATCCGGACAACGAACCGTTATTGCAGAAGCTGGACAAACTGATGACGCTGACAGACCTGGTCATGCTGGACATCAAACATATCGACCCCGAGAAACATCGGGAGCTTACCATGCAGCCCAATGAGAACATCCTGAAGTTCGCAGCCTATCTCAACGAGAAGCATGTGGACATGTGGATACGCCATGTGGTAGTGCCCGGCATCACAGATGACGAAAAGTATCTGTTCGATTTAGGATACTTCATCGGCCAGTTCGACAATCTGAAAGCTTTGGATGTGCTTCCGTACCATACCATGGGCGAGAAGAAATACGAGAGCCTGGGGATGGAATACAAGCTGAGGGGTGTCCCTGCCATGGATAAGGATAAACTGCTGGACAAAAAGAAAGCAATCATTGACGGAATCAAAAAAAGACGATCATAAAGGAGGATACTGCAATGGCATATGTAATCGGCGATACTTGTGTAGCTTGCGGTGCATGCGAGGCACAGTGCCCTGTAGGCGCTATCAGCATGGGAGACGGCAAGTTTGAAATCGATCCCGAAAAGTGCATCGAGTGCGGTGCATGCGCAGGCGCTTGCCCTACCGGCGCTATCACACAGTAACAATCATTTATCCGGGGCGCTTCCTACAACAGGAAGCGCCTCTTCTTTTTCCCCTCCGTCCCAGGCTGTTCATTCTCCGGCTTTTCCTGATTCTTTTTATCCGAATCTTTCTCCGGCTTCGCTTTCCTGGTGCGGCTCTTCTTGCGCAGAAGCTCGTCCATTTTTTTAAAATGCTCCTCGTCCCGCTCTGCCAGCATCCTGTCCCTGGCTTCCTCCCGCTCCTCCTGCATGCGGAACTGATAGTCCAGCTCTTTCACCACACTCTCCCGGATCTCGCGGGTCAGATCTTTGTTATTCTCCTGCAGAGTCTGGCGTATCAGCTGCTGCAGCAGCCATTGGAGCCTCCTGGATTTATCCTCCCTGGATTCCTGCATGGCTTCCGGCTCCCTGCTCTTATTGGGAACGATGTCTATGGCAAGCCCGCCTGTCCTCTCTGCCATATCTGTCCGATAATCCGCCTCTTCCCTTATCTGGTCTTCCGCCGCGCTCTCCTGCACCGAATCGGGAGGCAGCACATCCAATTTTCCGTCTTTCAATATCATCTTGATTGCTTTCAACTGCAGTCCCCTCTCTTTCATTCCTTTTATCTGCTTAAAACGCTCCACATCCTCTTCCGTGTAGTAACGGTGGCCCAGCTCATTGCGCTTGATGGGCAGATGAAGTTCCTCCTCCCAGTAGCGCAGCACATGGCTCTCCACCTTCACTTCCTTTGCCGCATCTGAAATCAATAAATAATTGCCCATTCTTTCTCCTTTCCTTTGAAGTAATGCCGTCAGCTTTGCTGACAATATACCTCTGGGCGCCCCTGCGCATAAAAAAGAGAACAAGCATATCTGCTCATTCTCTTTTGTAAGTTTTCCCAATTATATATCAGCTTCTGTCAGTCCCCTGCCGGCTTGTGCTCCAGATTCATGAACCTCTGGTATTCCGGCAGCCACGCCAGCTCCACCGTGCCTATGGGACCGTTTCTCTGCTTGGCGATGATAATCTCGGCGATTCCTTTCTTTTCCGAATCATGATTATAATAATCATCCCTGTATATGAACATGACCACGTCGGCGTCCTGCTCAATGGCTCCCGACTCTCGCAAATCGGACAATATGGGACGGTGATCGGGCCTCTGCTCCACTGCCCGGGAAAGCTGCGAGAACGCGATTACCGGTACGGACAGCTCTCTCGCCACCGCTTTCAGGGAGCGGGATATCTCGGATATCTCCTGCTGCCTCGATTCGGTTTTCCCATTTCCTGTCATCAGCTGCAGATAGTCGATCAGTATCATGGAGAGATTGTGCTCCAGCTTATATTTGCGGCATTTGGAGCGCAGCTCCGCAATGCCGATGCCCGGCGTGTCGTCGATAATCAGGGAGGACCTGCCGATCACTCCGGCGCTCTCAATCAGCTTCTCCCACTCCTGATCGTTCATCTGGCCTGTGCGGAGCTTCTGGGAATCCACGCTGGACTCCATGGAGAACATTCGGTTCACCAGCTGCTCCTTGCTCATTTCCAGACTGAATATGGCCACTGTCAAGCCTTTCTTGAACGCGGCGTGTCTGGCCAGGTTCAGCTCGAAAGCGGTCTTTCCCATGGAGGGACGGGCCGCTATCAGCACCAAATCAGAGGGCTGCAGCCCAGCCGTGCGATAATCCAGATCCAGAAAACCTGTAGGGACCCCTGTGACGCTCCCCCGGTTCTTTGCCGCCGCCTCTATCTTGTCCATGGCATTCATGACCACCTGCCTGATTGGCACATAGGAGTCGGTGGTACGCTTCTGCACCAGCTGAAAGACACGTTTTTCGGTATCTTCCAATATGTATTCCAGACTTTCCCTGCCCGCATAACAGGTGTTGGCAATGTCCTCGTTCAGCCGGATCAGGCGGCGCAGCGTAGCCTTTTCCGCCACAATGGCGGCATAGGACTTGATATTCGCAGATATCAGCGGCGCGCTGAGAAGCTCCCTGACAAATTCCAGGCTGCTGACCTCCGGCGGCACATCCTTAGTCCGCAGGCGCTCCTGAAGCGTCACAAGATCCACCGGGCTTCCGGCATCATGCAGCTCGCACATCGTGTCGAACAGGACGCCGTACTGCCTGTTGTAAAAATCCTCGCCGCTTATCAGCTCCGAGGCGGTGGCTATGGCCTCCCTGTCCAGCAGCATGGAGCCGATTACGGACTGCTCTGCCTCCATGTTGTGGGGCAATATCCTTTTAAGTACGTTCTCTTCCATCGCTTCACGCTTCTACCACTTTCACCATTAGCTTCCCTGTCACCTGGGGGTGCAGCTTGATGGGCACCTCGTAGGAGCCGAAATTCTTCAGGCTCTCTGTCAGCTGAATCTTCTTCTTATCGATTTCGATATTATGCTGCTCCTGGCAGGCCGCGGCGATTTCCTTGGAGGATACGGATCCGAAAGTCCTTCCGCCCTCTCCTCCTTTGATTTTCACCACGATATGCTTGTCCTCCAGCTGAGCGGCCAGAGCCTTTGCCGCCTCCATCTGCTCCTGGGCACGCTTGTCCTCATTGGCTTTCTTAAGCTTTAAATCATTCATATTTCCGGCCGTGGCCTCGATGCCGATTTTCTTGGGCAGGACATAATTTCTTGCGTATCCGTCGCTGACATCGATGACATCGCCTTTCTTGCCCAGCTTTTTCTCGTCCTGTAACAATATAATCTTCATTTTCTCATATCCTTTCTCAATTGCTGTCTATATTTCTCCATTCTCCAGCATGCTGTCAAGGGTCCGCTTCAGCACGCCCATGGCTTCGATGATACCCACGCCTTCCATCTGGCAGGCCGCCGCGTTCAGATGTCCGCCGCCGCCCATGCGCTCCATGATGACCTGTACATTGACTTCATCAATGGACCGGGCGCTGATATGTATCTTGCCCTGAAAGTCCGTGAGCACAAAGCTGGCCTTGATTCCCTTGATGTTCAGCAGTTCATTTGCAGCCTGTGCGCCGATGATCGTGGGATTGGGCAGATCTTCGGCAGTGCAGATGGAGATGGTAAAGCTCTGTTTGTAGATTTCAGCCTGGCTCACCGCATCCGCCTTGGCCTTATACCCTGCGGCCTCCTCCCTGAACAGCTTGCGCACCCTGGTCACATCCGCCCCGTTGCGGCGCAGGAAAGCTGCCGCCTCGAACGTGCGCACACCGGCCTTGATCATGAAATTGTTGGTATCTATCATAATGCCTGAATACATGCAGTCCGCCTCTTCCGGGCGAATTCTGATATTGTCATAAGTGTACTGCAGAATTTCCGACACCATCTCGCAGGAGGAGGAGGCGTAGGGCTCCACATAGGAGAGGGTGGCATTCTCAATGGTCTCAGAACCCTGTCTGTGATGATCCAGCACCACCACGGATTTGCAGAACCTGAGGAGATCCGGGCACTCCGTGATGGAGGGCTTGTTCACATCCACCACCACCAGCACCGTGTTGCTCCCGGCGGCCTCGATGGCCTGCTGGTTGCCGATGATCATGTCTTTCTCATACTCCTGATTACCCTTGAACAGATCCAGCATGGGCTGGATCCCGGGGACCTCGTCATTTAAGACAATATGGGCCTTGCGCCCCAAAGTCAGCGCAATCCTGTAGATGCCCACGGCGGCGCCGAAGCTGTCCGCGTCCGGCATCCTATGCCCCATCACCAGCACCTGATCCTTGCCTGTGATAATCTCCCGGAGGGCATGTGCCTTCACACGGGCTTTCACGCGGGTGTTCTTCTCCACCTGCTGGCTCTTTCCGCCATAGTACGTGATGCTCTCCGGCGTCTTGATGACCGCCTGGTCACCGCCCCGGCCCAACGCCAAATCGATGGCGTTGCGGGAGAATTCATAATTCTGCGCGTAGCTTAAGCCGTCCAGACCCACACCGATGCTGATGGTAACCGCCATCTCATTGCCGATGTTGACTGTCTTGACCTCCTCCAGCAGATCGAAGCGCGACTCCTGGAGCTGGGCCACCGCCTGTTTGCGCATAATGACCAGGTACTTGTCCTTCTCCAGCTTCTTGCAGATGCCGTCAAAGGAGGAGATATATTTATTCACTTTTCTGTCGATCAGCGCAATCAAAAGGGAACGGCGCACCTCTTCCACGCCGTCCAGCGCCTCGTCGTAGTTGTCCAGATAAATCATGCCCACAGCAAGGCTCTGGTCGTCCACCTCCTGCAGGGCGATGTGCAGCGCGGTCTCATCATAGAGATAGACGGCTATCAGGAATCCCTCATAGCCCTCCGCATCTATCATGTCGCTGTGCTCCGCCATCTCCTGAAGGGAAATCTTCTTCAGCTTTACCACATATTCATTTCCCTCATATTCCAGTTCATACTGGGCCTCGTCCACCTCGTCGGCACCCGGCAGGCGCTCTTTTGTAAGCGTGGGAAAAAGGGAGGTGACGGACTTCCTGTAGCCTTTCGGCTGATGGACGATATTCTCAAAGGCGATGTTCGTCCATATCACTTTTCCTCTGTCATCCAACAATGCATAGGGGAGATCCAGCTCCCTCAGAAGCTTTTTCTGAATCTGCCCGTATTCCGTGGCAAAACTTATCAGTTCATTCATGACAAGGGGCTTGTTACGGAAATACAGAGATAAAGTGACGGCAAAATAGCACACCAGATATCCCGTCAGAATGATGCCCGCCCGGATATCAATGGTAAATACAGCCACATCCATGATACATAGGAGAATTCCCAAATAAATGCCAAATTGGATATTTGACTTGATGCGGCCCTTTAACTTTATTCTTTTTTTCATATGGGTACCTCGCAGGTCTCTGACGCCGCTCCCTGCTGTCTTTTCTATTAATAAATTGGATTGAATAAGATTATTATACCATACTCTTCAACAGTATGCCACAATTTAATTTGTCTGATACGGAAATGTTTTGTAGAATCGGAGCGGTCTGCAGTCGGGATTCGCGGCAAGTCTTACCGGCGTGCGGCACAGATGATGAAAGGCTGACCATCCTTCCAGACGGTCAGCCCTCTCTTACAGCCTTTCAGCCATTAATCCTGAACGTAAGGCATAAGTGCCACGTGACGCGCTCTCTTGATTGCAACCGTCAGCGCTCTCTGATGCTTCGCGCAGTTTCCGGTGATGCGGCGGGGAAGAATCTTGCCTCTCTCGGAAACGTATCTCTTCAGTTTGTTGGTATCCTTGTAGTCAATCACATTGTCCTTGCCGCAGAATACGCATACCTTTCTCTTTCTGCGGACACCGCCCTTTTTCCTTACCGGGCCATCGGGTTTCTCAGTCTTATTAAAAGCCATATCAATGCCTCCTGTCTCATATCTTCAAACTTTAGTTGAACGGCAGCTCCTCGTCGATGCCGTCGGGGATGTTCATGAAGCCGTCTCCCGCACCGGAGGGCGCGGGGGCATTTCCGCCTCCTGCGTAACCGCCATTATTGTAACCACCGGCGTTGTTGTAACCGCCGCCGGCATTCCCGCCGGACGCGTTCTTGCTCTCCGCGAACTCAATCTCGTCCACCATGACGCGGACGCTGTATACCATCTGGCCGTCCTTGTTGGTGTAATTGTCGTTCTGGATTCTGCCGCAGAGGACAATCTTGATGCCCTTGTGCAGATATCTCTCCACGAATTCAGCCTGTCTGCCGAAAGCCGTGCAGTTGAAGAAATCCGCGTCGGGCTCGCCCTCACGCTTGAATCTTCTGTCCACCGCAACGGAAAAACGCGCCACTGACGTCTGGCTGGCTCCCTGTGAATATCTTACCTCCGGGTCTCTGGTCAGGCGTCCCATAAGAATTACTTTGTTCATATCTTCGCTTCTCGCTTTCTAATTGGGCTTAGTCCTGTCTCACGACTAAGTATCTGATGACATTGTCCATGATGCGGACACGGCTCTCGATTTCAATGGGAGCGGTGCTCTCAGCGTCAAAGCGAATGAAATAGTAGAATCCCTCTTTCATTTTCCGGATTTCGTAAGCAAGTCTCTTCTTGCCCCAATCGTCCACCTCTGTGATGACGCCGCCGAATCTCTCGATCAGAGCTTTGCACTTGTCAACGACAGCCGCTCTCTCTTCATCTTCAATCTTAGCGGACACAACTACAGCTAATTCATACTTGTTCATGCTTGTTACTTACCTCCTTTTGGTCTCTGGCCCGCACCAGGTGCGAGCAAGGAATTTGATTCATCACAAATGTATATGATAGCATATGTTTCCTGATATTTCAAGCATTTTTCGCATTTTCCACAAATTTTACAGGATTTCCTTCACATTCTTCTCCAGGAGCCTGCGGGCGATCATAATCTGGTGACCGCAGCCCTTGCATTTCAGCCGGAAGTCCGCCCCGGAGCGCAGCACCTCCCATTCCCTGCTCCCGCAGGGGTGCTGCTTCTTCAACCTTACCACATCTCCTACATTGATATCCATTTTCACACTCTCCCCGTGCCCGCTCTGGCGGGCACTTATTTCTGTTTTACAGATTTTCAAGATTCTACAGATTTCCTACAAAAAAGTCCTTTACCACGCCCATAAATTCCCGCAGCAGATTGTTGGGGACCACCCAGGGCGACGAGCCGGCGGAAAGTCCCTCCGCGTAGAGGTATCCCTGCTTCTTCGCAATACTCAGCGCCCGAAACATATGGAAATTGTTAGTCACCACTACCACGCTGTCATTCTCCCGGTCCAGGAATTTGCTGCTGAACACAAGGTTCTGGTATGTGTTGAAAGACTGGTCCTCCACGAAGATGCGTTCCTCCCCTATGCCGGCCTCTATCAGGTATTTTTGCATTCCCGCAGCCTCGGGGATGCTTTCGTTGCTTCCCTGGCCGCCGGAAACGATGACACTCGTGTCAGGATTCTGCTCCAGGTAGTCGATGGCTTTATCCAGCCTCTGACGCAATACCTCGCTGGGGCCGGTGCTCCTCCACTGAGCGCCGAGGATGATGACATAGTCCGCCCCCGGGGCAGCCTGGGCGTTGTACCGCGAGAGGATTTTCGCCTCCACCGCGGCGAACAGGAACAGCCCTGCAAAGAAGAAAGCCCAGAAGACCCCTTTAATCCATACAGGGATGGCATTCATGATCCTGCCGCTTCGCAGCATGAGCGCCAGCAGAAGACTGCAGGCCCCCATGACTCCCCAAATCAGGAAGAAGTAAGTCCCGTAGCCTAACACCGCCACTCCGGCACAGTATATGAGGAAGAGGATGCCCATGATGCCAAAAAAGCCGGCGAGGACGGGATGTCCGCCCGGTTCATAGCCTCTTTTGTCAAGTTGTATGGTTCTTCTGCTTTTTTCTACAGGAATCAGCTTTTCGTTTTTTCTTCGTTTCATGTGTATCTGTTTCTTTTTGGGATTCAAAGTAAATGTCTGGTTTTGGGTTTCATAAAGTTACGCCTATTATACCACATCCTTAATATTCCATTCAATAAAGATACCTTGTAGATTTCTTAAAATTTACTTTAGAATTAGCACAAATCCTGACATCCGGTGAAAGTTTGGCGGTTGACAACCCTGACTCATATGCTATAATTCTACATATTAAAAAAATTCCTGAACATTCAAATAAATATACAAGGAGATTCTTTATGGAAACGTTTCAGCAGAAATTAATCGCTTATGCCGAAGAAATCCGGAACAGAAAAATAAGGCTTATATTATCGATTTTCGTATCGCTCATTCTTTTTATTGTATCATGCCATTATCTATATGACGGCATCAACAAGAGATTCCTGGTCTATACTTTGCTCAGTCTGCTCACAGGCGGACTGCTTGTCTGTCCAAGACCGCAGCTGCCAAAATTTTGCGTTCCTCTGCTGTTGCTCTACCTCCTTTTAATCCCCCGCAAAATGTTCCAGCGCATGGAGCTCCCTCTCCACGATATGTCCAAAATCAGGGATGGCGCGCTATTCGCAAATATCCTGATTATTCTGCTGGTTTATGCAATACTCCTGCTGATTTTTCAGCGTGTCCGTTTCGCTCTGGGCGGAGGCGGCATTGTTCTCCTGGTTCTTTCTCTGGTCAACTACTATGTAAATCAGTTTCAGGGCGGCAACCTGAATTTCAGCAATCTGCTCGCAGCCGGAACCGCGCTGTCTGTATTGGACAGTTATCAGTTTTCCATGACCAGCGAGCTTTGGTACAGCATTCTCTATTTCTGTTTTTTCATCGCTCTGGGCTTTTGGTGTGATATCCCGGGAAAAGGCCTGAAATATCACGGAATTGTGACAGCTGCCTCTCTGGTATACTGTCTGGCATTTTATTTCGGTTTCTGGCAGTCGGATTACCTGAGCAGCCGGGGAATAGAAGGCATTTATTGGAGCGTACAGGAGAATGGCGCCCAAAACGGATTCCTGATAGGTTTCGGTCTCAGCATCAAGGATTTGATCATCGCCAAGCCGTCCGGCTATTCCGACAGCGCGGTGGCACGAATCATCAATGAGACGGAAGAAAGCTATCAGGCTCCGGAATCTGTGGAAAAGGATTCCTCCCCCAACATTATCCTTATCATGAACGAAGCCTGGTCCGACCTGCGCGTACTGGGCAATGTGGAGACATCCGAACCTTTTATGCCTTTCACGGACTCCCTGACCGAGAACACAATCCGCGGGAATCTTTTTGTAGAAATCCTGGGGGGACTTACCGCCAATACGGAATTTGAAGTACTCACAGGGGACACCCTTGCCTTTCTTACGCCCACTGCTATCCCTTATCAGCTGGAAGTAAACCATGATATGTATTCTCTGGCCCGCGTCCTGAAAGAACAGGGCTACCAGACCATGGCGATGCACCCCAGCGGCGCCGGCGCATGGAATCGGGATAATGTGTATGATTACTTTGGATTTGACACCTTTATCGACATCAATCACTTTGAAGTGCCTTACGAGACTTTCCGGAGCTACATTTCTGATGAATGTGACTTCAACGAAATCATCTGGCGTTATGAGCACAGGGACACGGATAAGCCTTTCTTCCTTTTCAATGTCACCATACAGAACCATGGCGGCTATTACCACGAACTCGACAATACTATCCATCTGCAGAAAATCGGCAATACTGCCATGTATGATAACGGGTATCTGGATAGTGCCGAGACCTATCTGAACACCATAAAGGTCACTGATGAAGCGTTCGAAAATCTGCTGGCATATTTTTCGGAGGTAGAGGAGCCCACCATCATCTGCATGTTCGGAGATCATCAGCCTCTTCTGGGAGATATCTTCTATCAGGCCGTTTTTGAAGACAGCGGTCTCTCAGAGACAGAACAGGTTGCCAGGAAATTCATCACTCCTTATGTCATCTGGGCGAATTACGACCGGGAGTATCCGGAATACGGAGATATGAGCGCCAACTATCTGGGGGCGGCGGTACTCGAATGCGCCGGTGTCGAACTTCCCCCCTACTATAAATACCTGCTGCAATTGCAAAAGCAATATCCCGAGATATCCCAACGTACCATTGAGGAGCTTGCGGAGGAAGAAGCCGTCCAAAAATATCAGATACTACAATACAGTCAGCTGATGGACAGGGAAATCCCGAATCCCGTATTTACCACCGGCAATTGATTCAAGCATTATGAGCAGGAACTTTGGAAGGAGATTCCCCATGTCTGACCTGACACAAAAAGCGAAAGATTATTGTCTGACAATATGGAGCAGAAAAATCCGGCTTGCCGTGGCCATTCTGACTGCCGCAATCCTGTTTGCAATATCTTTCCATTATCTCTATAGCGGCATCAACAAACGGTTCCTTATGTTCACTGCCATCAGTCTGCTCACAGGCGCCCTGCTCGCCTGCCCACGGCCGGAATGCAGATATGTCCGTTTCCTGCTGGTACTGTTTTACCTGATACTTGTCCCATATAAAATATATCAGCGCATGGAGCAGCCGATTCATAATATGACAGAAATCCAAAAAGATGCAATATTTTGGAATTTGCTCATCATAGTCTTGGTTTATGCGCTCTTGCTTTTGGTGTCCCAGCGTGTCAACCTTGCTTTAGGCAGCGGCGGAATTGTTCTTCTGTTCCTTTTTCTTCTAAATTATTACCACATGCAGTCCCATGGAAGCCCTTTCTTCTTTCAGGACTGGAAATCCCTGGGAATGGCTCTCCCATTTCTGAACGGCCGCCAGCCGGCCATGAGCAGAGAACTATGGTACAGCATTCTCTACTTCCTTTTTTTCATTGTGCTGGGTTTTTGGTGTGATATCCCGTCTGCCAGGAATATAAAATACCATTCATGCATCACAGGCCTTTCTCTCGCCTATATCCTGTTCTTCTACTTTCTTCGGAGTCCGGCCTATCCTGCAATGCCCGGACAGCAGACTTCCCGGAAGACCGCCTGGGAAACAGAGCTGCGCTATGGCTATCTGTTGAGCCTTGATGCCCGCATACGAAATAATTCCTCACAGACAGATGCCTCCTGGTATGAAAAGTTTCCTGTTGTCTGTCATGCGGCGGGTATGACAGCTGAAGGGATAGCCGGAACCAATTCCAAAGAAGCCCTGGAATATAATTATGCCTTGGGACAGAGAGTATTCGAGGTGGATATTGCTATCGCCTCTGACGGCGTGGCCGTACTGCGCCATGATTGGGACGCTGATCTGGGCCAGGCCGAAAAACTCGGACTGGGGCAGGGAACAATCCCCACCTCCGCCGAATTTCTGCAGTCTCCCATTTATGGGCAGTATACGCCCATGGCTTTGCTGGATCTCTATAAAATAATGAGCGAAAGAGAAGATATGTATGTCATTATCGATCCAAAGTACGAGAAAGATGTCGTCGGACAGTTCTCCATTATCGTTGACACCGCGTTGGATAATGGCTATGAATCCGTTCTGCGCAGAATCGTCGTTCAGCTCTATTACGAAGAGATGTATGATGCGGTAGAGGCTGTCTATCATTTTGACAATTATCTGTATACTTTATATTATATCGGCTATCCGGGCAGGGAAAAGGTAGAAGCTTTCTGTACAGAGAACCAGATTCCTGTAGTGGTGATGCCCTGTACATGGATTGATGAGAACATCTGTCAGGATATGGCCGCCTGCTCTTTAAGATTATACGGCCATACAGTAGATGATGAGGAAGAAGCCAGGCGCCTCGCTTTCCTCGGCGCAGACGGTATCTACTCGGACAACCTCCTGCCAAAGGATATGCGAGAATGGCTTATGCAAAGTTCAGGACAATAAAAGAAAGGGGATTATTATGGAAAATTATCGGGAAGTCATCGAAGAATTGAGGAAAATTGTACAAAAATACGACAATATAGTATTTTTCGGCGGGGCAGGGGTGTCCACGGAAAGCGGGATTCCGGATTTTCGGAGCGTGGACGGCCTCTATCACCAGCAGTATGATTATCCGCCGGAGACGATTCTCAGCCACACTTTCTACCGCCGCAAGCCGAAAGAATTCTTCCGCTTCTACCGCAACAAGATGCTCTTCCTGGACGCGAAGCCCAATGCCGCCCATGTGAAGCTGGCCGAGCTGGAAGCCCGGGGAAAGCTGAAAGCCGTCATCACCCAGAACATCGACGGTCTCCACCAGGCCGCGGGCAGCAGGACCGTGCTGGAGCTCCACGGCTCGGTGCTGCGCAATTACTGTGAGAAATGCGGGCAGTTCTATGACGTGCGCTATATCCGGGACAGTACGGATGTTCCCAAATGCGAGAAATGCGGCGGCTCCGTGAAACCGGACGTGGTGCTCTATGAGGAGGGCCTGGATTCCCGGACCATGACGGATGCCATGCGTTTTATCCACGATGCCCAGGCACTGATCATCGGCGGCACTTCCCTGGCTGTGTATCCTGCGGCGGGACTGATTGATTACTTTAAAGGCGATAAACTTGTAGTCATCAATAAGGCGCCCACGCCCAGAGATTCCCATGCCGACCTGCTGATACAGGCGCCTATCGGGGAGGTCTTTGCGCAGCTGTAACGGCAATGCTGCGCATGCCCCCGCAGTATATCCGGCAAATGACCGCTCCACGGCAGCTCCGCCTATTGCCTGCAGAAACAGAGCCATTCTGCCCGTATCCTGCGGCATCTAAACGGCTCATTTTCCCTGGAGACATAAAAGAGCCCCGCCTCACTGTTGTTCCCGTGGGGCGGGTTCTTCCGTCTTTCGGGGCAGACTGCCCCTGGTTTATCCTGATATTTGCGGACTTGCCGATAACAGCCGGCATTCCGCAGCATATTCCGCATTCGTCCTGCCGCACTGTTATTACCGTCCGGACCTCCAGTTGGCATCCTTTTCCCTGCTGGTTGCGGTGGCCTTGGCCAGCTGCAGTACGATTTCGCTGAAATACCGCTCCGGCACATCCTTCAGAAAATAGGAATTGCTGTCATCGGCCTCATCATACACATAGCTGCCCCGCCTGATGCCCGCGGGCACATTGCTGTCCCGGACACTCCCTGCAAGGACGCCGCCGTTCCCGGCGAGCACCGTGCCTCCCGCGTTGTAGAATCTGGCCTCATACACTGTCACGTCCTCATTTTCACCGCCTACGAAGCTGCCCGAGAAGTGCAGCTCCACTCCAAGCGCCAGCTCCTTGTCCTCCCTGTAATAGCTGTAGAAGCCGCCCGCGTCCTGTACGGAGCCGCGGTACCACCCCATGGACATCAGCTTGCCGCCCAGGGACAGATCATTGACGATGCAGCCGCCGAATCGTTCCAGGCTCTTCTGCTCTTCCTCTTCTTTCGTCCTGTAATATACCGGCCTGTTAAGCTGTTCCACAGGCTGGGTGATTTCGTAGTCCTCCAGCTGCTCTTTCCAGGTCTTCAGGGAATCTTCGGAGAGCTCGATAGGGTGCACAAGACCAATATATCGGTCTCGCCCGGTGGGCTGCCCTCCGTCCTCCTGATTCCGGCCGCCCTCCGGCAGTTCAAACTCCTCCTCGTCCTCCGTGTTGAAAGAGCCGTCCTCCATGTAGCGGAATGTGCTCACCAGCTTCCTGTCCTCATAAATCCCCCAGATCAGCCCCATGGCAAACTGGTGCATCACCGGGTTCTTCACGAACAGATTCTTCCAGGCCTCGATGCTCCACAGCCGCCCGGTGGATAATGCCATCTCCAGGCGCATCTTCTGGCTGCTCACGGTGGTCTTCATCTGCTTCTTCATCTGCTTGAATTCGTCGTAGGCCGCGGCAGCTTTCGCCTCGTCGTCCTTTTTGCCCGGCGCGGGAAGATTCTTCAGCTTCTTGCCGCCTGCGTCGAAGACCTCTATCTCCAGAGCCGTGGTGATGGTCACGGTGAATTTCCGCTCTCCGTAGTCGAACACCCGCTCCATATTCTCGTCAAAGCCCAGATCCGGCACGATCCTGTCCGCCAGCTCCTCCGTGGTGATTCCAAGCTGTGCAGCCGCGAAATCCAGGGCCTTTCCCGCTGCCGCTTTCACCTGCTTGAACTTGAATTTCCGGGAAATCCCATCCACTAAAAGCAATGCCTGCGGTTCCGGACTAAGGGCCAGCGCCTGCACTGCCTCCGATGCGATTGCGCCTCTGGCGGCATTGGGCCACTCCTGGATCTGATGGTAAAGTTTCTTTACGATATCGGCGCCGCCGTGGATGGACGCCGCATAGAGCACCCAGCGCTTCTTGGACTCCGCTCCGGCCTCCATCCATTTGTCGAAAAGTTCGTTCACATAGACGGCGAATTCCCGCTCCTCCAGTTCACGAGCCAGGGTAGCGGCAGTGGGACTCATGCCGCAGGGGGACATGGCCGCATAACTTAAGAACACAGCCTGCAGATACTCCTCGCCGGCCTCCTCACCGTTCTTTTTATGTACCACGGAGAACGGCGTCTCATAGGCCCAGGCCAGAGAGCGCTTTTTCCCGCCCTTGTGGAGGTCTTTCACCAGGTCCTCCCGGGTCAATGTCTTCCCGCCTGCATTCTCACCGGCCTCGCTGCTCACATGCAGCACATTCTCCAGCAATGCCCTGACTTTGTTGTTCTTCTCCTTTTCCAGACTCTCCTTCAGAGCAGGCGCATACTTTTCACCGTCCCAGTTCGTCAGCACCCGGACAGCGATTTCACGCTCTGCGGCCTTTTTGGAGGACAGCAGTTTCAGGATTTCCTCCTCCCAGCCTTTCTGTACATAGAGAATCTTCAAAAGCTCCTCCCGGACTGCCTTGGAGGTGTCCTGGGTAAAGCCCAGGATGGCTTCTTTGTTCTGATCCGGATTCTCTTTCAATATTATGAGCCCCAGACATCTTCCCGTGCTGCCGGTCTCCCGGAAAGCGGTCAGCGTCTCCTCCCGCCTGATCTCCAGATACTTCTGGAAGATACCTCTGACGGTATTTCGGAGCTGGTCTTTCCATTTGTCCAGATACAGCGCCTCATAGGCATCCGCGTATCCGTTCAGCTGCCGCTTCAAGTCCAGTCCCTCCGCGTCCACTGCGGCAAAGAGCCGCTTCACCTTATCTCCCTTGATCTCGCTGTTGCTCCGCAGGCTGTTGGTGTTCGCATATGCCCTGTACAGCATCAGGAAGGCCTCGCAGCGGTTGCTCAGGGCGTCATAGCCGTAGGCAGTCTGATAGCCCTGCAGGATGTTCCAGTGGGTTCCGCCCCATCTGTAACTGGTGCTGCCCTGGAGTTTATCCTCATAAGGGTACAGAGCCTCTATCCCCTTTCCGTTTTCCAGATAATCCCGCACCACGGCGGCCGTCTGAGGATCCACGATTTTCACCAGGGAGTCTATGACCCGGGACTGCTGCCTGGACATATCCTTTCCCGCCCTCTCCTGATACAGCCTGGGGTCCAGCTCCCGGATGACGGCATTCATCCTGTTAAAGGCATCGAAATCCGCTGTCTTCATGAGTTCCAGATAGGTCTCTTTGTTTCGCCGGAACTGACTCTTAAGGATTTCTGTCCGTCCCTTGGCAGCCGCCCAGGCGATGAACTGACCAGCGTCCACGCCGAATATCTCGTCATAGGTTCCGCCATTCCGGCTCAGGTCGTCCCGCAGATCCATATTCGCCATGACGTCCAGCATCGCCTCAGCGCTTGCAGCAAGGCATATCCGCAGCACATTCTTTATCAGCGGCGACTGGGCGTAATTGACGAAAGCCGTGCCTCCTAAAAGCCGCAGCATATAGCGGCTCACCGGCAGATTCTTTCCCGCCATCTTCAGAATCCGCTCATCCACCTTATCCTGGTACACGGCATTCTGGATTTCGTTCAGTTCCAGACGCGGCATCTGCCCATTGTACAAAGCCCCTAAGCTGTTTGCGAGAATCTCCCCATACTCTTTTAAAAGCTCCATGTCCTCCTTTGGGACTTCCCGGATGGCTCCTGCGTCCTTTTCCCCGCGGCCCAGCAGTTTCCCCACTCCCCCAAAAATGCCCGCGGGCTTGCCGTCCGCGCCTGCCTCCACCAGCTTTACATTGGGATATTTCATCTGGAAATAGACCATCAGCAGGACAAGCTTGCCGTTAGCCTGTTTCCCTTTCTGATAAGAGCATGCTTTCCGGATGATTTCCGGATTGTCATCTGCGATTTTGGTCAGATTCTGAATGGTAGAACGGCTGATCAGGTATTCAGAAGACCCGATTTCCACCGCGTAGACTGCCGCTTTCCTCTCAGGCTCCGGCAGGATGACATCTTTCCTCTGATGGGTGTATTCATACATGGGCGGGACCATGCTGTGACAGGTAGACTGCCCCAGGGCAAAGAGCAGGTCGCATGCTCTCCCCGCCTCCTGGTCGCGGGCCTTTCTCACCAGCTCCCGCATCTTAGAGGACAAGTCCCGGGGCACACAGGTCAGGTCATGGAATGCCAGTTTCTCAAGCCCCTGGGGACTTTCCGTTCCGCCCAGATAGTCCTCCATCCATGTGAGCTCATCCTCCGAAAACAGATTCATCTGCTCGAAAAGATCCATCATCTTTGCCGTTCTCTGATTTTGTGGGTTAATCATTTTGAACACCTCCTGGTTATTTCTATTTCGTATTTTTATGTATAGTAATCCGCACCTCTGTCATAGGCCGCTTTCTGGGCGGCAAAATGCAGATATTCGATGACATCGGCATAGAGTCCGGCCATAGGCCCTATCCGTCTTTCCATCCGGTGGCGTCCCGCCTCCGCTTCTCCTGCAAGACCCCCCAGCAGTTTTGACAGATATTTCATACCGTACTGCTCCGTCAGCCGGGCCGCTTTCTGCATGTCTTTCCATGTGCTTTCATGAACCGTGTCGAAACCGCTCTGGCACAGATCCTCCATCAGCAGAAGAATCTCTTTCGCAATGTCCTCTGCGACTTCATATTTCGTCTGGCGGCCCGCGGAAACCTCCGTTTCCGTCTTCCGGCTATCCGCTTCTTTTCCGTCAGCTGCGGCCTCTTTGTCCGCCGGGCTGTCCGGTGCGCCCGCATTGTCCCCGGCGGCATCCCCATCCTCCGGCTCCTCTATGTCCAGCAAATCCACCGGGTACATCCGCAGTCTTCCGTCCCGCAGGGTCACCTTGCCCAGAAAACAGGACAGCCTCTTTTCCGAAATCCGCTCCAGATAGCGGATGGTTCCGGCCTCCTCCCTGGAATATGTGACCTCCACCAGCAGTTCATGCCCCGCCCTGTCATACAGCGGGAGGGTCAGCTGCTGACCTGTCTGGGAAAATTCCGCTTTGGCGCAGGAATCCGGCTGGACAAACACAAGCTCCGTACCCTTTCCGGCTTCTTTCTGCCCGCCAAATCCCTCTCCCTGCCGCTTTCCAATCTGTTCCCTGAAAAGTATGCCGAAATCCTGATAATACCATTCCTTAATACCGTATGCGCATAGCCCCCGTTCCCCTGTTATCTCTCCCTTTGTCTCCTGGCTGGAGGAAAGACGGTTCCTTGCGTCGCACTTTGCCCCGGTCAGATGAATCCTGACTTTCAGGAGATTTTCAAGGGAGATTCCCAGTCCCCAGGGAGCGGGTCCCTGCAGGGCCGCCTCTTTTTTCCCGCTGCTTCTTCTCCGGGCCGTATCGTAAAATACAGGTTTGGCATTGGTGTAGGTATACCATTCCTTAGTATTCTCTTCCAGAAAATATATGGTCTCCCCCTCATACCCGGTCTGGCTCTGAAACCGTTCCGCGGCGATTCCAATCAGGTCAAGATTTCCCACGGGAAGATAGTCGGCCCTGAATTCCCCGGCAAGGGCCGCCACCTGAGCGCTGTCCTCTGCCTGCAGCAGCCCCTCCACACGTCGGTAGAGCCTGGTCAGCTGCTCCATCAGATCCTTTGTCTGAAATGCCGCTTTCCGCTTCAGATATCTGTCATAAGAATCGGCCAGAGCCCGGAAATATCCCTCGAACCTGGCCAGCAGCGCATCGTGGCTGATGATGGCCAGCCGCTCCAAGAAGTCTGGCACGTCCGGCGACACCCGGGAAAGCCCGGTGCCCAGCAGCTCCTCCAAAAAGGCCCGCATCTGTCCGGCCGCATCCTTTACCTCCTCCATGTCGTATGCGGGCGCGTCCTCCGCCTCTTTTATCAAGTCCTCTTTCTTTAAGACGCCTGCTTCCAGCTGGCACCAGAGAATGGCCGCAGCCTTATGCCGGCACAGTTCCTTTTTGTGGCAGGTGCAGGTGGAATATTCCAGAGGGGACAGAAGTTTTACCACCATTCCCGGCTCCGCCAGCTGTACCGTGACCACGGAGGCGTATTGTATCCCCGGGCGGATATCTGCTGCCACCTGGTTGACAAAGGTCTGGAAATGCCGGTTCCCCAGCGTCTTTTTTAATTTTGTAAACGAAAAATTGTTAATTTCTTTCCGCACATGGTTTTCCTGGCTCTGTCTGCTCCCGGCGTCATCATCCCTGCTCTGGTCAGATGCGTCTGCCCTGTCAGGCATACCGGCAAAATCAGGGGCGGCTTTCTGTTCCGGACCATCTGCCCCGCCCTGTATGCATTCAGGCGCGGATGCCAGCGGCTCCCGGGCGCTTTCCGCCGCATCCGCCCCATGGCCCTCCAGGCATCTCTCTTTCAGAAGCAGAATCCCACGCACCACATGGCGGCAGATGCTCCGGGAGGGACAGGTGCATTTGCTCTCTCCGAGAGGAAACCGCACCGTCACGGTCTCTCCTCCCACCTTTATCGCCACTTCGTCTCCCAGAGCCCCGATTTCGGCCGACGCCTCCCCTCCGGAAAGCCCCTCTTCCATGTCTTTATAGGCGCGTTTGACGATGCCCTTATTGCTGATGCCGATCAGATAGTCATCGTCTATCCCTGCCAGTCTTTCTCTCCACTTTTCCATATGAATCTCCTCTTATTAATATAGTAATTCCTGCCATAGTTCATGTCAAGACGAAATGGGTGGCAGAATTGCCCTTTCTCCGTCAGCGCTTTTTGGCGCGATGACGCCAGGCTTGTATACGCAAAAATCCCGGCATAAGTCTGTCAGCTCTGGCTTTCATGCTTATGTCAGGATCTTTTTGTTTTTTATTACAGAAAATTTATTTATGGGAGCTTATCAGGCTGGCAGGTCCAGCCACTCCATTACCGTACATTGACCACCTCCATTGCCCTGCGCTCCATAGGCCATAATTCAAAATTAAGTCCGACTCCTCACGCAATCATCTTCCCGATCCACCCCGCCAGCTCCTCCGGCGTCATGGCTCCCACGAAAGCCCCCATATCCGAAAGCGCCTGGGCGGCGTTCCTGTCATAATTGGGATTGGCATCCATGTCCAGGGCGGTGAGCACCACCAGCTTCGCCCCGCTCTCGATGATTCCTTTCGCCGTGCTGTAGAGCCGCTGGTATCCGGCGCCCTCGTAGAGATCCGTCACCAGCACCACCATGGTCCGGAAAGGAAAGTCGATCAGCCCCTCGCAGTAGCTTAAAGCCCCCGCGATATTGGTGCCGCCGCCCAGCTGGACGCTCATCAAAGTCTCCACCGGATCCTCCACATAACCGCTCAGATCCACCACATTGGTGTCGAATATCACCAGCTTCGTGTCCAGCATGGGAAGCTTCGCGAAAATCCCCGCCATGATGGCGCTGTGGATGACGGAGTCAAGCATGGAGCCGCTCTCGTCCACGCAGATCACCACCCGCCACTGGTTGTATTTCTTCATCCGCGAATTAAAATATACATTTTTCAGTACGATCTGCTGCCTTTCATTGTCATAATTCTTCAGGTTCATGCGGATGGTCTTCTTCATGTCAAGGTTCCGGGCGGATTTCACCGGGGAACTGGCATTTCGGTTAATCTGGCCGAAAAAGGACAGCCGCACCTCCTGTTCCAGTTTCCTGGCGATCTCCTCAGCCACTTTCCGCACGATTTCCCGGGCCAGGGACAGCACCTCCCCTTTCATCATGTGCTTCAGCTCCAGGATGGTCTTTAACAGCTCCTTGTTGGGCTCCAGTTTCCGCAGCACATCCGGGTCCGTGAGGAGTTCCGTCATCCCGTATTTTTCCAGGGCGTGGCGTTCCAGGACCTCCACTGTCCGCCTGGGAAAGAGCCGCTTGATTTCATGCAGCCAGTAGGGCACCGTAAGCTGGGAACCATCGCTGCCTCCCGCCCGGTCCCTGCGCACCTCCTGTTCCTCCCCATACTCTCTGGAATACAGATAGTCCAGCACATTTTCCATGTCCATGTAATTTAAATTCCCGGAGGAAAAGGGAATCTGCCCCGAAGCATATTTCCCCAGCACAAGCCTCCAGCGATTCAAAATCTCCTGTTCGTCTGCCATACTTCCCTCCTATATATAATCGCTGCGCGATGGCTCTAAAAATTGTCGCCTACGACAATTTGGTAAACTCCTTTCGGCGGCCCAAACAATTGGTGCAAGTCTGGAAGAATGCCTGCACTTTAGGCATTCTTCCGTGCGCAACTTAGATTTTCTTAGCGGTCGTACTTTGACCGCTTAGAAAATCTTTGCGCACTGCCATCCGGGCCCTCACATAATCATCCAGCTCTTTCCCATAGGCGTACCAGTCCGGGTAGACTTTCGTCCGCTCCAGAATATCCTGTCCGCCCTTTCCGTGAAGCCCCGCTGCCATGGCGGCGATCCTGTCGATCTCCCGGGGCGTGAAATAGGCAAAGGCCATGCGCAGCTTCGGCAGAAGCTCCATGAACTCCTCCTCGGAAACCGTTCCGTAGAACCCGTCCAGCATCCGCACGAACTGCTCCCCGATGAACACCAGGTCCCTTGCCGTGAAGAACAGCCCCCGGAAAAACTGTGCCGTGGAAAACAGCTGCTCTTTGGTCCCGCCCAGATATCCCTTACAGACCATCTCTATCTCGTCAGCCGCCTCCCTGCCGCTCCCATAAAGAATGCCGTGGACACAGCCGTTTAAGCCCGCGTTGATTTCACCGTCCCGGGTCATCTTTTCCAAGGCAGAGAAGTAGTCGCTCCTTTCCTGCCCTGCCATGCTCTCCCGCCCCGTAACCCGGTACAGAAGCTTCAGCGCGTTCATGCAGGAATCCAAATCCTCGTCCTTAATCCTTGCCATGGCGGGCAGCAGGCCGATCAGCTTTCTGCAGCCGATGGCTATCAGCTCCCCGAAGTCCAGCCTGGAACCGTACAGGCTCTCCAGTTCCTCCATCATCATCAGGCTCTTTAATGCCTCCGCGACGGAATAGAAGTCCGTATCCTGGAGCAGCAGTTCATGCACCCGGACGAAGACCGGCTCCGTCTGGTCTTTCAGCCCCATCTCGAAGACCCTCGTCAGCAGCAGCGCGCTCTCCCTGGCCCCCAGTTCTTTTTTAAGTTCCTCTTTCACCAGGCTGATCACGGCCTCCTCCAGAGTGGCCCCATAGACGGACACCTCAATCAGAGCGGCGTTCACCTGGCTGCTCCACTTGTACTTCCAGATTTCCCGCATCAGGTTCCTGTCCTTTTTCAGCTGCAGGTTCGGCCCCTTTATCTTCCTGACAAAAGCCGTATTCAGGTACAGCATCCGGTTGAAGAACATGCTCTCCCGCCTGTGCTTCGGATTGGAAAAAATCGATAATGTGACCTCCGTCTCCAGCGTGGAATTAATCTTCAGCCCAAAACGCCTGCATTCCTCCTGAAAATCATAGATGATAGGCGGCACGTCGGCCTGGCGGCACAGCGCGCCGACGGCGTTCCCCGTCATCATCCTGCGCAGGATGCGCATGGGCGCGTCGGAGGCCAGATTGTACTCCCCTTTCACAAAGGAGGACAGCACCGCGTCCAGCAGCTCATAGGCTCCCGGCTCCTGTTTCCCGCGAAGTCCGGCAAGCCCTCTGGCCATGGCGCAGGCGCAGATTTCATCGTAGGTGGAAAGGTATCCCTCCTTGCGCCTGGTCTCCTTTCCCGCCGCCACGATCATGTCCAGCACCACGTCCTCGCAGGGAGTCCCCGACTCATTTGTCCTGTCCCATATTTTCTGATAAAAACCCGTGAAAGGCATGCCGCTGGCATAGCCGTTCAGCGCGTCCGCCGCCTCCATGGAATAGGGCATCAGATAGACGCCCTGGTCTTTCTCCGGAACCTTATCATGTTTCTTTCGCTCTTCTTCTCCGGCCAGCAGCGCTTTCAGCCCCGGAGTGTGGAATCCTCCCGTCACCACCAGCACCTTGCCCTCCGTTCCCGCCAGCCTCTTTGCATGCTCCCTGATCCGCTCCGCCATATACGCCTCTCTGGCAAGGCAGCCGTCCTCCTCCATGGACTCCCGGGGCGTATTCTCCCTGGCCAGCCCGCAGTAGACCAGCAGATTATCGAACCAGCGTATGCTTTCTTTCTGCATTCCGTTCAGTTCAAAATACTTCTCCCAGAACTCGTCAAAGCTGCGCAGCCCTGTCCGCTCACAGAGCTTCAGCAGATACTCATTCCGGGAAAGCAGATAGTCGTCATTATAATTGCTCTTCTCCTCCTCGGCTTTCAGCAGCCCTCTCCCCTCCCTGGAGGCCGCAAGGATGTCCCCGTAGGGCAGATCGATAAAAGCCGTCCGGATGCCGAGCCTGTTCCCCGCCCTAAGCGCCGCCAGCTCCGGCGAATAATCCAGAAAGGGATAGTAACATTTATAATGCGCCTTTTCCTCCGAAATGCGCCCCGACTGGTCATGATAGGAATAGTAGATGGCAAAAGGCGCTTTCGTCTCCTCATGGACCATCACCGGAATCAGGGCATCCGCATTGTCCGGCCCCTCCACCAGAATCACTGCCGGGCGAATCTCCTCGATCGTCCGATTCACATGGAACGCGCAGGCCGGGCTGTGGTGGCGGACAGGCAGCAGAATTATCTCAGCCATTTTCTCGCTTCGTAATATTCTTTCCATAGTCCGCCCTCTTTGCCGCTCTTGTCACGGATGACCGTGTTGAAATAACCTTTCACTTTTTCCAGGTCGTCTTTGTTTTCCTTGGAAATGGCCCCCACCAGATTCTGCACCAGGCTGTCCATGCTCAAAGTCCCGTCCCCATAATAATAGCCTGTGATCATGGCCTGGTAATATACCGACACCGCCTCCGCTGTGCTCATCACACAGGAGGGCTTGTCGATCCGGTGTCCGTAGGAGGAGACACCCTCCCGCAGCTCATGATAGGTGGACGCCAGGATTTCCGCCACATCCTCGTCCGCCTCCATGGCGATATGGCTCTCCAGCGCCAGCTTGTTCACCTCGTTCACGATGATCCGTTTCTCCATGGACGCCTCCCGCACAGGCATCACCGTCTCGAAATTGAAGCGCCGCTTCAGGGCGCTGCTCATCTCGTTGACGCCCTTGTCCCTGGTGTTGGCCGTGCCGATGACGTTAAAGCCGGGTTTCGCGAACAGGAAGCCCTCATCCCCCAGCTCCGGCACATTCAGCACCTTGTCGCTGAGCACGCTGATCAGGCTGTCCTGAATCTCCGCCGGAGTCCTGGTGATCTCCTCGAACCGGGTAAGGATTCCCTTCTCCATCCCCACATACAGAGGCGAAGGCACCAGCGCCTCCCGGCTGGGCCCACTGGCCAGCAGAAGTGCGTAATTCCATGAATATTTTATCATATCTTCGGTAGTCCCCGCCGTTCCCTGGACCGTATTGGTGCTGACCCCGCTGATGGCGGCGGAGAGGAGCTCCGAGAGCATGGTCTTGGCCGTTCCCGGCTCCCCCACCAGCATCAGTCCCCTGTTGCCCGCCAGGGTCACGATGCAGCGCTCCACCAGCGCGTCATTGCCGAAATATTTCTTTTCTATCGTTATCTCTTTTCCGTCATACCAGAGAGGCTTCGCGCTCCCCAGTATGAATGTCCGCACCGCCCTGGGCGACATCTGCCAGTTTTCCGGCCTGCTGCCCGTATCGTTTGCTTTCAATGCCTCCAGCTCATCCCCATACCGGATCTCCACCGGGGGTTTTATGTATCCTGATTCCATATATGCGCCTCCTGATTGCATCCCCGCAGACACGAGGAGTATTCCATAAGATATACTGCTTAATGATTTCACTTGCCGTGAAACCAGACTGCTTAACGCTGACTGGTCCCATCGCATGATTACATTAGGCAGTATTCAGCGTTATGCATACTCTCATATTTTTACATAGCAGCGTTCAGCAGGCCGCTGCCTCCGCCCTCCCGGCGAACATCAGTCCCATGGATGCTTTCCGCTGAAAGCCGCCTCGGGGATATCTATGTCCAGCATCCGGAAATCAATGCTGAAGTCCTCGAAGATATTCACCTTGACAGTATCCCGGAAAGTATAGGAACGCGCACGGAATGTGCCGTCCTCCAGCCAGTATACCGCCACCTCCCACACCGTGGGATCTATAATCCAGTATTCCCTGACGCCTGCATCCGCGTAAAGGTTCAGCTTGCGGATATAGTCGTAGCCGGGATTGCTGGGGGAGATAATCTCTATGATCCAGTCCGGCGCGCCGCTGCAGCCTCTGTCCGTGAGCTTGCCCGCATCGCAGATCACGCTGATGTCCGGCTCTACGATGGTGTCCCGGCTGCGGGACAGCTTCACTGCAAAAGGGGCGGGATAGACCCGGCAGAAACCGCCCTTTGATTTGATATAGTTTCTAATCAGAAAGTGCAGTTCACCCAATATCTCCTGATGAATCCTGCCGGGAGACGCCATTTCATAAAAGCGCCCGTCAATCAGCTCCGCTCTGATTTCCTCCGGCAGATGCTCATAGTCCTCTTCCGTATAGCAGGTCTTTCCTTTTGGCATTTCCATAGATGGTCTCCTTTCTTGTCTGTCGCAACCGCCCGTTCACTGCCGCAGACAATCCTTCTCCCGCATCCATTCTTCTACCCTACCTTAACTTTAATGGAAATCCCGGGCTTTGTCAAGCAGACCGGAGCTTTTGCTCATGTGAGATAAAGAAGTAAAAGAAGTGTAAAAAATTTTGCCGTTCCCTATCCGGCTGACTGCCGGACGGGTCGGGCTTTAGTCGGGCAACTCTACCTTGCCGACAAAAGAGTAATAGATTTCGATTTCCTGTCTGCGGAGCTTCCCCCGGCGTTTCCCGTCAAGGGCTTCCGATTCGTGGATTACGATTTTCTCCACAAACTCCCGTAACAGGGTAGGGGTGAGTTCCTCAAAGCTGGTGTACTTGCGTACCACTTTCATAAACTTTTCAGCGTTTGCCGTGGCTTCCAGCGTTTTAGAAAGTTCGCTCTGCAAGGCGGCGGCTTTCTCTTTCAGTTCCTTTTGCTCGGCTTCGTAGTCTGCCGAAAGCTCCGTGAAACGCTCGTCCGATATGCGCCCGGTCACGCTGTCCTCATACAGCCGCTTGAAGATGGCGGAGAGTTCCGCAATCCTTTTTTCTGCCGCTTCCAGCTCTTTCTTCTTGGCGGCGTTCCGGCGTTTGCTCCCGTCCTCGGTCTGGTCGGTCAACAGCTTCATAAACCGGGCTTCGTGCTTTGCGGCGTAGCTGGTGACTTTCCGTAGGTTCTCGGTCACTCCCTCGGTCAACAGGTCGGTGCGGATAAAGTGCGCCGTACAGTCTGCCGTGCGCTTCTTGTAGCTGCCGCATATGTAGCAGTCCTGCCTCCGTTTGTCTGTCTGATACCTCTGCTGGTACATGACGCTGCCGCAGTCGGCACAAAAGAGTATGCCGGAGAACAAGCCCACTTCGTCATAGCGGTTGGGGCGTTTGCGCTGCTTGCGTAGCTCCTGCACACGCTCCCATGTGTCCTTGTCGATTATCTGCTCATGGTGGTTCTCAAAGATTGCCTGTTTGTCCTCGCTGTTGTAGATAATCTTGCTGCACTTGTAGGATTGGGTGGTGGTCTTGAAGTTCACAAGGCAGCCCGTGTATTCCCGGTTTTCAAGGATATGCACCACGGTGTTCGCCGCCCACTTGCACTCATAGCCGGGGTGGTAGCGGCGGGTGCTTCCCGTCCTGCGGTATTCCAGCGTTCCCGGCGTGGGGATTTCCTGCTCCGTAAGCATACGGGCTATCTTGGTCGGACCGTTCCCGGCAAGGCATAGGCTGTAAATCTGCTTCACCACGGGGGCGGCTTCCTCGTCAATGATGAAATTTTCGTCCTCGTCCATGAGGTAGCCGTAAACGGGCTTGCTTGTGACAGGCTTCCCGCTCATGCCTTTTGAGCGTTTTACCGCCCGGATTTTCTTGCTCGTATCTCTCACCAGCCATTCGTTGAAAATGTTACGCAAGGGCGCAAAATCATTTTCACCCTGTGCGCTGTCAACGCCGTCATTGATGGCAATGAAACGGACGTTTTTCTGCGGGAAAATCATTTCTGTATACATTCCCACTTGAAGATAGTTTCGCCCTAACCTTGACATATCCTTGACTATGACCGTTCCTACAAGCCCCGCTTCAATATCGGCAAGCATGGACTGGAAACCGGGTCTTTGGAAATTTGCCCCGGAAAATACGTCGTCCGTGTACCATTTCAGATTCGTAAAGCCGTTCTGTTTAGCGTAGGCTTCAAGGATTCTTTTCTGGTTGCTTATGGAATTGGATTCCCCGGAAAGCTCGTCCTCATGGGATAATCTCGGATATAGGGCGGTAATAAGTTGCTGGGTGGTCTGTCTTGACATAGATTCCTCCGTTTCCGACAGCCAGCCCCACTATTCCGTAGGCTTATTATAGCATAGGGCGGGGTGGGCTGTACAGTTCTTTTTACTACTTTATGTCGAAAAATATCACGGTTTTTCATTAAGGCTTGTCGCAAATTAGATGTTTATGGAAATAATCTCTGATTTGTGCTACAATAATCCGACAGCTCTTTATTTTATATTTTGTGAGGTAGAACACTATGGAAGCAAAACAAATATTGGATTACTGCCTTTCCTCCTTAAACGGTACGGTACTCGTTGAAAGTTGGGGCGAAAAAGGGATTTTCTACAATCCCGGTCTTGTATTAAAACGTGGTGTATATGTTCTGACTGTTAAGGAAAAAGACGGTGATAACGATAAAGCGTCCAATCTTGACAGAACAGGTATTTACCGTGTCAATCTTGGGCTGCGAAAAAGCACATTCCAAAAGATGTATGGTAAAATTCCGGCACGTCCGGCGGCGGGCGGTGTCGTGGATATGGATTGTGATTTCACTGCTTTAGACATTATCATTCCCCACCCGGTTTATGCTTGGATGGGGTGGGTAAGCGTCCTAAATCCGTCCAAACAGACATTTGAACGGTTAAAGCCCCTTATTCAAGAAGCATACGAATTTTCAGTCGAAAAATTCCAAAAAAGAAAATAGGCAGGAACTGGCGGTCATACTCCACGGCATGACCGCTTTTTCATGCCCGGTTTATGCGGTAAATGGCGGCTTGTGTCCGGCTGCGCTTTCCGCTTCCAGCACTTTCATCATCTTGTCGGCGGCGGTGGCGGTAGCGTCCTGTTTGAAATAGCCGGAAACCACAAGGACGGTGTTCCCCCGGCGTACCTCGGTCACACAATCCGGGCGGCGGGCGGTAGTGGCGGTGCTTCTGTTGGGGGTGTCGGTCATAGGCTCTCCTTTCTGTTCAGCAGCTTTTTAAGCTGTTCCATTTTCTCCCTTGCTTTGGCTTTTCTGAAATTCTCCCCGGTAATGCAGACAGGGGAACACATTTCAATAAGGCGGTCATAAATCCGGGCGTGGGGCGTGTCCTCCGGGTTCTGCAATTCTTCCAGCGTCAAATTTGTGGTGACTATCAGCGGCTTTCTGCTGCGGTATCGGCTGTCAACCACGTTGTAAACCTGTTCAAGCCCGTATTCCGTGCTACGCTCCATGCCGAATATCGTCAGGCGAACGCAGTTCGCCTTGATAAGCAGAGGGAAGCTGCAAAGGCGGGATATGTATTCGTTCCTGTCCTTGTAGCTGGCGGCAAGGTCATTGAGAATAAGGGCAAAATTCGTCATGCACACGGAAACCTCTTTCTCCATGAGGGCATTGGCGATACACCCGGCAAAATAGCTCTTGCCTGTGCCGACTTCTCCCCACAAAATCATTCCGTGGTTTCCGTCCTTTATCTGCTCCCATTGTTCCACATAGGCACGGGCTTTCACCATTTGGGGGCATTTGCCGTTGTCGTTCCCAAACGTCCATTCCCTCATAGCCGGGTCGGTGAAGCCCTTTCTTTTCAGCCGTTCCACTTCCTCCCGGTGCTTGTGTTCCCGGTCTGTGGCTTCCAGCGTTTCCCGGCGTTTCCGCTGGCAGTCACATTCTCTGGGGTGCCGGTCACGTCCGAAAAAGGTCTTGCCCTCCGGGAAATAGGCTTCTTTGGGCTGGCGGCAGCTCCCGCAATACAAAAGCCCGTCCTCGCCCGTGTAGTCCTCCGGCTCTGCTTCCTGTGCCGTGGCAAGCCGGAAAACAGCGTTATCATAATCACTCATAAAATCATTCCTCCTTGTTCATGGTCTTTTACGTCCTGTTTACGGGGCGTTGTGTCTATGCGGTTAAAGGCTCTCGCCCTCCTTGTAGGAATAATCGGGGATTCCCTTTTTTGGCTTCCCCTTTGCCTTGTCATCAGCCGCCCAACGCCGGATAGTGGCGGCATGGTTCTTGTAGTTCTTCCCGCTGGAAGCGATATAGCCGGATAGACGGTCAATGTAATACTCCCATTTGCCGGGAAGCTCCTCTTGCAGCTCCGCAAGCTCTTTTTCTGACAAAAATACGTTTTCATATCTGCCAAAAGGGGCGGGGGCGGTCTGTCCGGTTTTTATCTCTCCCTCTCTCTTTATCTCTAACTCTATATCTATCTCTTTCTCTATCTCTATCTCTGGTGGACAAATGTCCGCCCCATATGGTGGACGTTTGTCCGCCACGGCTTCCGGCAATGCCTTTTGCTCCTGCAAAGCCAGCCTTGCACGGCGTTTCCTCTCCCCCTCGGTAGAGGACTGACCAATTAAGAGTTCTATGTTGCTCATGTACAAAGCCCCGTTCTGCAAGGGTTCTACAAGCCCCAGTTTCATAAAAATCTGCAAAGCCCTTTCCACTGTGCCGACTTGCTGGCGGGTGATGGTGGCTATCATCTGTGCGGTGTAGGGGATATTCTCGGCAAGCTGGAGCTTTCCCCCGTTTTTCAGCGATTTTAGGTACATCTTCAAGAGAATGTTTGAGCAGAGCATACCGTCCTGCATACTTTCCAGCAGCACGATAGCGTCCTCGTCAAAATAGCTCTCTTTCAGCTTTAGGTAGTAATATTTGCGGTTGTCTGCCATTCGTTCCTCCTTTGGTCTGTTCTGTGGCTTCTGTTACGCATTTAAAGCGGCTCTTGTGGGGGTAAAGGATAAATGTATCGGCTACCCTTTGAGGGCGGTCAAAAAAGCCTTGATTTACGGGGGTTTGGAATATCCTAAAGCGTGACATTTACCCCTCTGTTTCCGCTTGCGCTGTGCGGCATGGATTCTTTTCATGCGTCCGGCGCAATCCGGGCAGTATTTCCCCCGGTTGGATTTGGGGAGAAAATACCCGCCGCACTCGGTACAGCGTTTCCTGTCTGCCCGGTGCAAAAGGGCGGCTTCCAGTTTTCCGTCCAGCGGCAGCACGGCGGCAATGAACCAGCGGCACATAAGGGAATAGCTGATACTCTGTACACATACGCAAGGCTCGCCGTTATCCAGCAAGATACAGTTGCCGTTGTCATAGTTGCAGCACTCATGCACAAGGCGGCGGGCAGCTCTGTACTGTGGGTAGTCCATGTATGGGCGTTTACCGTTCATTTTCCCGCCCCTTTCCCCGTTCCGGCTCACGTCTTAAAATCTGCCCGATATTGCCCTTGACGGTCTGCAATTCCCGGACGTTCTCTTTCTTCTCCCGGTACTCGTTGTAAAGGGCGTTTTTCTCTTTGGTAAGCTGCTCAATCTCGGTCTGCAATGCTTTGGACGCTGGCAGCTTGGAGATTCCCTGTGCCTTGAAATGCCGGGCGGCGGATTCGGAAATGATAAACTCGCTTTCGTGCTGCTCCCGGTAGGCTCTCCGGGCTTTCTCCGTTTTCTGCGCCCGCAATCCGTCACGGGCTGGCTTGGTCTTGATGTAGGCTAATAGCTGTTTCTGCAAGTCTTTTTTCTCCCGTAAAGTGCTTTCCACGGCTTTCAGTTTCCCGGTGGTTTCATGCAAGCCCGCACTGGCGGCGGCAAGGGCGGCTTCCAGTTCTTCCGGGGAAGAAAAGCCGGATTCCTCGTAAATACTTATGGTCGCCGCCATTTGCTTTAGGTTGTGGACAGCCGCCCAGCGGTCATATCCTATGCCCTTGCCCTCGGCTCGCTTGGCTTCCCGGTCTACCATGCGCTGTACAACTTCCCGTTGGGAAGTGTCCTGTTTCGGTGCGTTTATGGCGGCTTTATTGCGCTGTAAACGGTCTTTTATGCTGCGGGAGTATTCCTGTTTGGGTAAGGGCTTTTCGGCGGCTCTTGTGGCGTTCTGTGCGTTTTGGGAGAGTGTTTCCAGTACGGCGGCACGGTCAAAATCATCACCCAGCTTCCGGGCGGTGATGGGCTTCGTCCTGTCCGGCGTGAGATACGACAATCTTCCCCGGCTTTCCTTGACGGTCACGCCTTGCTGTAACAGCTTCCCGGCGAAGTCCTCAAAAGAGGTAGCAGAGGACAGGGCGGTGCGGATCGTGCGCCGTAGCTTCTCTTTGTCGGTTTCAAATTTCGTAAGTTTGGGCGGCTCACCTGCGGCGGCAAGGGAAGTGTTCTCTTTATCCAGTGCGGCTTGTCCTTTCCGTTTCGCCCAATACTCACGCTCGGTAACTCGGTTCTTGCTCCCGTTCAGCAAGTCAATCTGATAGAGGTTTTCCCGGTGGCACATCTCCATGACTTCCGCTTTGAAATATTCCATAGCTGCGTCCGTGCAGCGGTGCTTGCAGCCCTCCCTTGTGTCGGCTGGTCTTTCCATGTAGGGCAATAGCGGCACTTCCGCAATCCGTATGGAATTGATTGCGATATGCACATGGATATTGCCGCTGTGGTTATGCCCGTCCGGGTGGGTGCATACAAGGGCTTGGTGTCCGGGGAAATGTGTCTTGCAAAATTCCTCGCCCAATGCTTGCGCCCGGTCTACGTTCAAGCCGTTGTCGGGTGCGTCACGGGGGTCAAAGCTGATGATATAGTGGTGGCTCTTTACGTCCTCCCTCTTTTGGTTTTTCCCATAGTGGAGATTGGAGCGCATACACGCTATGGCGAAATCCTCCCCGCCGCAATTAAGGGAAGATATGCGGTAATCATCACGGGGGATAAGCCGCCCGTTTTCATCAAGGGTGGGCTTCATGGTAAACTCGTCATGCCGGGAGGTTAGGTACTGCTCGGCAGCTCCATAGTCGGCGTTTTTAGAGCTGATATGTTTGAACGTTGCCAACGGCTTCACCTACTTTCTGCAAGACTTCAAACTTCAAGGCGGCAAGCTCCGCTGTGGCGGCTCGTACCTCTTGGGAGAGGGCGTTATAAGGTGCGCCGTACTCGTTCAGACAGCGGGCAATCTGATTCAAGTTGCCGCCGATTTTCCCGTACTCGGCTGTAAGCTTTCCCACGGCAGAAAGCAGTTCATCATTGACCGGGGAAACGGTAATGACGGGGCGTATTCGTGACTTGGTAAGGGCTTGCCGGATAAACTCGGCTTGGCTCATTTTGCAGAGGGTGACACGCTCGGAAAACTCGGCGTATTCTTCCTCGGTCAAGCGTGTTTTGATTACCCGCTGGCGGTGGGGCGTGTTGTATCTTTTCATGGCTGTGAACCTCCTTTCTTGGGTGGATTTTTTCAAGCGGCGCAAGCCGCAAAAGGCGGGCTTGGGGTGGCAACCCCAACAAGATTCCCGCAGGACAAAATGAGCCGATAGGCGAAATTTGGTACTGTGGTAGAATCTTGCTCTTAGAAAGTGGCGGCTTCCCCTGTGTGGGCTTCCGTCAATACCTTTAGTGCCGCAAGCGGGGATTTTGCCAAAGCAGCGGCGATATTTCTCTCCCTGCTACCTACAAAACCACACAAGCCCGAATAGGCGGGAATTTGTGAAAATTTCTTTCTATCCCCCCTTTGCACGGCATAATACCGACATTTTTTGAAAATGCCAAAAATGAGCGCAAAAAAACAGGAAACCTTTTCTTGATTTCCTGTCTTGGTGTGCCGTTCTATGTAGCGGCGGTTATTCAGTTTTTAGCTGGCTATAATTCCACAAACCAGAATTTCTATTTCTTTTTTTGTGATTTTATGGAATATACAATGGTGCTGATTAAGGTACACAATATGAGAATATGCAATATAGCATGATATACATCGGGTATATATTTGCCTTCTATTTGTAACCACTGTATTGTGCCTGAAAAATATTCAATTTTTCTTTCTAATGTACCCATAAATCCTTTATTAAAAATAGTGTACCATTCATGGCAGATAAACTGTATCGCAAACCACATCGTAAGCCATACAATTACAAACCATTTACCAATTTGTTCTTTAACAATGAACAATATCACTACTATTAAATAAATTAGAAAAAATATAGCATCATCTTTATATGACCTCGAAACTAAACATTTATTTCCAAAGCACAATCCTGTCATAGCCAAAAAAAACCATAGCAACAATATCAACTGTGCTATAATACAATATATTTTTTTCACGCTAATACCTCCAAATCTCGATTGAATTTGTTGCTGCTTTATTATAGAAACTGTCTACTCACTTTACTCATTATACATTCTCCTTAGCCTTGAAAATTCCTATTGAACAAAATCGCTGCGCGATGGCCTGCCATGGCTGTGGCGCAGCGATTTTGTCCAATTAGGAAGTTATCGCTTTCTGATAATCCAATCGTCATCTTGGGTTTTCCTTTCTGCATAGTAACCGCAAGGCATATCCTTTAAGGTACTAACAGAGTTATCTAAATCAAAAACCCATTTTAAAGACACTAACTTTGCTTCATCTGTTTCGTGTGTTTCCCCGCATAGAAATTGCCACATTCCGTCATCTTCATCATGTGATACATATAGAATAGGTGCCTGACGCTCCAATATATGACAACAGATAATCGTAGCAGTATCGGGTGAATCATAAAAAGGAAATTCCATGTCTGTTACTCCTTTCAAACTTCGATTTATTCTTGCCTTTTCATCAGTCGTTTTTTGAATGCTCTAATCCTCGCACCATAGCGGCTTGAATATAGCAAACCCACCAAAAGCATTCCGACTGCAAATCCCTGTACAATATCCAGTCCAGCCATAACTGTCGGATTATCATAAAGACTTGTTCCTTTAATGATAGTGTAGGCTAATACTAAAAGCATTGCTATCCCATTGCATATCCGTACACGCTTATTGTAGCGTTCCGCTTCTGCGTTTGTATAATCCACTGCCCGCAATACAGTTTCTTTCATTTCTTTATCCATATTCTCGCTTTTCCTTTCTCCGTTTAGAATTTCCCGTAAGTCAACTTCATAATAATCTGATATTTCAATCAAAATATCTAAGTCCGGCATATTGTTGCCATTCTCCCAACGGGATATTGTTCTGTTTGATACATTAAATTTTTCTGCAATCTGTTCTTGGGTAAGTCCTTTTTGCTTACGGAGTTCTTTTAAGAATTTTCCGATTTTTTCTTGGTTCATGCTTTTCCTCCTTTCAGAAAAATCCTATCAAAACTGCCCGATAAAAAACAGGACACAAAGCGAGAAATGCCTTATTTTATTACCCGACAAGGTATGTCTACCGATTCCGATTTGCTGTTGCTTTATTATATATCCGTTTTTCCAAAAATGGAAGTAATTTCTTATACTTCCCGTTCATCAAAACGGAATTTGAACAGGGCAGCGACAAGACGCTGTTTTATGTTGTCCTCGGTGTCCTTGTTGACCTGTCCGTTTTCAAGGGAAGCAAGCCGGATTCTTTTGCCATAATGCCGTAAAACCTCGTCAATGGCTTCCGGCTCTCCGCTGGTTGCTCTGACAATAGTTTCATACGGCACAAGTTTAGGATTCCTCATGGAAAAGCACCTCCATTTCTTCATGCAGCATTTGCAAAGCACTGTGTATGTGATGCCACGCCGTACTCCGGCAGCGTCCGTATAGTTCTCCGATTTCCTGCTGTGTGTAACGTCCAAAAAAGTAAAGGTAGATGATTTCCCTCTTTTTCTCCGGCAGAGAGGACAGGGCTTCGGCAAGCTCCCCGCTCGTAAGGATAACCCCCTGACCGCATATCGTAACAGGGTATTGCTTACAAGGGTCTATAAAATATTTATCTGTTGTACTGAATGGGTAAAACTTTTCTTCGGTGAGGTATTCAAAGGATATTTCCCTTTGCCGCCGCTTATCCCTGTCACGCCATGCGTTGATAGCTGCATAGTGTATGACTACTCTGCAAAAGGCATTAAATGTGTATTCGATATGCTCCTTGTATGCTTCTGTGCAAGCCATAAATAATTCCCTCTTTCTCCCACATAGGGCATTGCATAGTTTACAGTTGCATTTTATAATTCAGAGCAATAACCGCACGTAGTCTGTTATGTCTTAAATACCGCAAATAATATTTTGTATAATCCCATAACCAAAAGCAGACTTGAATTTACCAACAAAACAAGGAACAAGTCTTTTACAAAATACCATACTACCCATAATGGAATCCCTACCATATAGGGCAAACAGAGTAACAGTAGTGGCAATATGCCATGCCTTGTAATGTCAAAGAGTATCAGTCTCGTTGTTTGTTTCTTTTTTTTCCATTTTCTTATTGTTGCTATTGGATATACCGCCACTGCAACCAACGCTAAATATGCCCCATTCAGCAATAGGTGTCTTACAATATACGGGCTGCCAGATATATCATATTGTTCTCTGCCCAAAAGAGCAAATATCACATTTTTGCTTATAATATCCGCCAGTTGGTTCGTGACAAGATAATCGTTCATATTGATGAGGAAAATGATTCCTAATCCGCTTTCCGGCAATAGAAACATATTTGACATATAATTCTCAACCAGTCCGGAATGCCCCAATACAGGCTCTGTATATTCCTCCGTCAAAGTCCACCCCATTCCATAATAATAGGGGCTGTCACCATCTACATATACATTGTCATAAAGCATAGCATTTAAACTGTTTTGACTGACGATTCCCATTCCGCCATTTAGATACATTTGCAGATATTTTGCCATATCTGATACACTGGAACTTAAATAACCTGCCGGAACGGTAGACCATGAATATTTATCGGGATAGTCCGGTTCTCCCGCAATCGGAAGTCCAAAATAATTTCGATACCCTGTTATCAATCCGTTTTCTTTGCTTTGTATAAGTGTTGCTGCCGTATGGCTCATACTTAGTGGAGAGAAAATGTTTTTATCCATATACTCTGAATAGCTAACTCCGCTGACTGTTTCTATAATTTCTCCTAACAATCCATAATTGATATTTGCATATTGATGTTGTCCGTAACTTTCTGTTATTTTTGCATTTCCAAAACGCTGATATGTACCTAAACCGCTTGTCTGATTCAAAAGCTGTCTTATAGTAATTCTATCTCCGTCGGACGCATTTATAAAATAGGCAGAGGTATCAATATAATCAGATATTTTTGTGTCTAAATCTACTTTTTCTTCTTCCACAAGCTGCATAACAGCTAATGCTGTAAATGATTTGCTCAAGGAACCTATAATAAAAGGCGTATCTAAATTATCGCAATTTCCATAAGTTTCAGAAAACAGTACCTCTTTATAGTTTACAATGGCTATCGCCATTCCGGGAATATGCAATTCTTTTATTTCTTTTTTTAACCGGCTGTCAATATCGCTATAATTGCTACTTTTTTCATTTGCCAAAACAGGCTTATACCATATAGAAACAACACAAATTAGTGACAGTATTACACAAATAATCTGTCTGATTTTTCGATTCATAAAACCGTTCCCCTCAATTTATTCTGATATACCATTCGCTATCATTTCCCCTCTAATTTTTTTGTCCCCTCAATTAAAATAGTTATTGATAATTCAAAACTATCTTTTATCAACTGTGTATTACCAAATGCGTTATGATTTTCAAGCAATGCAAAGCCCTCTAAAAAACTCCTAAACATTCTGACTAAATGAACACAATTATCTTGTGAAATATTTAGCGACTTAGTTACTTTGAAAAAAATTGTAAACATTTTTGAAGTCACTTCGTTCATCTGTTCATTATCAAACTGATTGTACCAAAGCATAGTACTAAAAACTCCTTGATTCTCTATTGCATATTCATGGAAAGCGTAGCACATAGCTCTAATCGCATCATATCCAGAAAGTCCTATTACGGCTTCAATAATTCTGTTCTCTAATTCTTTCCAACCATAAAGCATAAGCTGCTGTTTTAGGTCGTCAAACCCGTCAATATGGTTATAAAGCGATGGGGACTTAACACCTAATTGCGCTGCAAGCGTTTTTAAGGATAAGTTTTCTATGCCTATCGTATTTGCCATATATGCGGCTTCTTTGATAACCGATTCTTTATCAATTTTTATTTTGGGCAAAATAAAGCACCTCCTTTTGTTTACTTCGATTTGTATTTTAACAAATCATATTAGTTATGTCAAGATATTAGTAATTGGAAGGGGATTCCGTAGTCGTAGGCATTCGTGGAAAAATCCAAAAGTTTAGATTTTACCACAATGCTTGTCTTTTGGTCTTTGGTTTCTTTGGTTCGGAATAGTGTGGTGTTGGCGGTCTATCTCTTGTTTTCGGTTGCTTGCTTCTTTACCATACATGAGCATTCCTTTGAGGCAGTAAACAGGCAATCCTATTTGGCAATATTCACTTGTAATTCCTACTTTTTTGAAAAATTATTGTGCAATTTTGCTGTCATATTTTTGTTGACATTCGCTGTGGATGAAACTAAAATACATCTAAGAAAATAACCAAAGCCATTTTGGCGGGTTCATTCCCGCCGGCCATCACGCGTAAAGGAGCGCGGCAGCAGAGAAAGAGTTTCACCTATACTCTTCAAACAGCACATTGCCAACTTACCTTGCGCGGGATGGGAAAATCAGGGCTTTGGCTTTTTTTATGAAAATTTATGTGTCGGGGTGCACGAAGATGATGAAGACAGCTCAGAAGAAATGGATCGCAGGAACTGGCTCGGGGGCCAGGGATTACACCTTGTACGGAATGCTGTACCCAATCGTGCTGGAATTGATTTTCGCCTATATCTGCAGCAGCATCAACCAAATGATCCTCAACCGCTTCTCCCCTCAGGCGATAGCCGCCACCACAGCGGTGGGCACTTTCTCCTCGCTGATGCTGACCACTTTCGCTGTCTTCTATGCGGGGCAGAGCATCCTCCTGGCGCCCTGCTGGGGCAGAAAGGAGTATGAGGAGGGCCGCCAGATTCTGACAGTGGGCCTGATCGACAATATCCTGCTGGGGCTTCTGCTGGCTGCCATCTGGTTCGGCGCAGGCAATTTCATCATGCGCATGATACATGTCCCCTCGGATCTGTGGGCCATGTCCGGCGACTACTTATCAGTAGTACTTGGTCTGTCGGTCTTCCAGGGCATCACTGCCACCTTCGCCACTGCTTTCCGGGCAATCGGCAATATGAAGACCGCCATGGCGGGGAGCTGCCTCATCAACGGCAGCTGGATTCTGTGGGAGGCCCTGATCCTGTGGCTGGTTCCCGCAGGCAGACAGAACATCAGCCTGTATGCCCTTGCCGCCATCCTGGCCCATATCCTGGGCGGCATCTTCTATATCCGCCGGGCCGCCAAAGATAAGGACATCCGCCTGAAGTTCTTCCGCTCCAACTGGCGGTCCCGTTTCCGGGCCACCACCGGCCAGATTATGCGCCTGGGCATATTCAGCGGAATGGAGAGCGTCATCTATGTGCTCTCCCAGACGATAGTGGTCTCCATGATTGGGGCCTTGGGCACGCAGGCGCTTCTGGTAAAGGGCTATACCGCAAATTTAATCAATTACATAATCCTGCCGGCCTCTTCCATTCCCATCGTCGCCTCTACCCTGATCGGGATAAGCCTGGGGATGCGGGACGAAGAGCGGCTGATCCGGTATTTCCGCCAGAGCGTCCGGCTGGTATGCGCTGCTACGGTGGCGCTGGAAGTCATCGCCCTGCTCATAGGCAGAAGCTTTTTTGCCATGTACACAGACGACCCCCAGATCCTGGATCAGTGCATGGTGATCCTGAAAGCGGAGATTGCCATGGAACTGTTCCGCTGTATAGCCTCCCTGATAATAGCCTGCCTGAAAGCAATCGGCGATGTCCGTATGCCGTTCTTCATGGTCATCGCAGGCTCCCTGCTGAATATTGGCGCGTCCTGGCTGTTCGGCATAAGGCTGGGCCTGGGGCTTCCCGGCATCTGGATCGGCTACGCCGCCGATCTGGCTTTCCGCAGCCTGTTGAGTTACCTTATATGGAAAAAGCATGTGAAAAACCACAGCTACCCTGTCTGGAAATAAAGTATTCCCAACGGAAAGAGGAGGCAAAAAATGGCACTATGAACCCGGAATATATTGAAAAAATCTACGCCGGCTGGCGAAAGTCATCGGCGTGCGGCTGGGCGCTCCCATAGAGGACTATCGCTGTGACGGCAATCGGAAATCGTTTCATCGTAACACCGAATGGCCGTAAAATGTTTGATGTCACCGACGAGCTCCATCCTTATCTCAACGGCGTCATCGGCCTCTCTGTCAGGGACGGCGGGCACATCAGCTGCCGCGAGATAAAAGCAGCGCCCTCCCCGGCATCATAGCAGACTGTCCCGATAGCCCGCAGGCGTCATCCCGGTCTCTTTCCGGAAAGCCCTCCGGAAAGTCTTCATGCTGGCGTACCCTACCATCTCACCGATCTGCTCCAGCGTGAACTTTCCGGATTTGATCAGAGTCCGGGCCTTTTTGATCCGCAGCCGGTTCATATAGTCCAGGATTCCCTCCTGGGTCTCCTCCTTGAACACTCTGGAGATGTATTTGGGGTTCCGCTCAATACCCTCGTTCCCCGGCGGAAACCTCCTTAGAGGCGGGGCGCTTTCCGGGCTGCCGGAGTCCGCTGTGCTGTCCGCATTGCCGCTGCCATGATGCATGCGGCTACCTTTTTCCATTTGTAACGCTTCATTTTCCTTTTCCTCTCTTTCTTTCCTGCATCCACATTTTCGTCTGCACTGTCAGCATAGATTGTCTGAAAAGGAAATGCAAGGGACAAAAGGGCATTTAAAAAGGACAAAAGCGCATGTCCCCTTTTGTCCCTGTCAAATGTGAAATATGCATGACCGTTCCAGAAGATTTCCAGGCCTTAGCTCCAGGAAATCCCTTCCCCCGTATTGGGCCGCACGGCGCAGTAGGTGATGTCCGCGATGAAGACCGCCAACAGAATCAGGCACAGTACCATCCGCACTTTTTTGGGGAATTTCGGATACAGCCTGTCATAGAGCGGCAGGAGCAGACAGACCAGCGCCGTCCCTCCAAGGCCGAAGACCACCGCCCCCAGCAGGCAGATTCTCCCGTTCAGGTTGCAGAAATGCCCGCTGTAATCCCACCAGCGGATTCCCCATAGCCGCTCCAGGAACCAGCTGGTGAAATATTCCAGCCCGGAGCAGAGCAGCATGGACAGGAGAAACACCCTGACCGGCTTTCTCCGAAAGGAACGGAGCAGGAAACACAGCGCCAGCCCACCCATCCCGTAAATCGGAAGATACGGCCCCCTGTACACCCCTCTGTTGATGAACGCGTGCTCCATACAGAAAAACAGCCCCACTTCCCACAGCCAGCCGATAAAAGCCATGACAAAAAACAGCAGGACATAATAATCAAATTCGTGCGGCATCCCTTTTCTCATCATACCAGCCAGTATGTCCGAATCCGCCTTATCCTATGTACAAATCAGATGAAAAGCGCCGGACACCGCGGTGCCTGTTCCCCCATTGAATTACAGAAATGATTGTGATAAGATAAGTCATACTGACTCTTATCCAATGGAGGTTTGCCATGCAAAAGAAGAACCGAATCAAAGACGATGTGTTCTACATCCAGATTTTCAGGCTCGTCCTGCCAATCGTCATCCAGAATCTCCTAAGCGCCGCCGTCAGCTCCGCGGACGTGGTCATGCTCAATTACGTGGGACAATCTTCCATATCCGCCGTCTCCCTGGCCTCCCAGTACGCCAATGTGCTCTTCATGGTGTTCTACGGCCTGGGCACCGGGGCTACCATGCTCTGCGCCCAGTATTACGGGAAAGGGGACATGAAAGCGATCCAGGTGGTGGAGGGCATCGCCATGCGCTTTTCCCTATGCTTCGCCCTGCTCTTCGCCGCCGCGGCGCTGTTCGTCCCGGAGGGCATGATGCGCGTCTTTACCAATGACAGCGAGCTGATCGCCGTCGGCGCCTCATATCTGCGCTTCATGAGCGTCAGCTACCTCTGCTGGGGCATCACGGAGGTCTATCTGGCTGTCCTTCGGAGCATCGGCAGGGTCACTGTCAGCACGCTCATGAATGTGCTGGCCTTTTCCCTGAACATCATCCTGAATGCAGTCTTCATCTTCGGCCTGTTGGGCGCGCCGAAGCTGGGGGCCATGGGCGTAGCCATCGCCACCTCCGCCTCCCGCCTGATCGAGCTGGGAGCATGCTTCGTTGTCTCGGCTCTTGGCAAGGACATTAAGCTGGATTTCCGGTATCTCTTTGCCAAAAACAGGCTCCTGTTCTCCGACTTCGTCAGGCTCTCCCTGCCGGCCCTGGGCAATGACATCATCTGGAGCGTGGCTTTCTCCATGTACTCCGTCATCATGGGGCATCTGGGCACGGACGCGGTGGCCGCCAATTCCTTTGTGGTGGTGGTACGCAACTTCGGCACCATCCTGTGCTTCGGCATGGCCAGCGCCGGAGGGATACTTCTGGGGAATGTGATTGGAGAGAACAAGCTGGAGGAGGCCAGGGCGGATGCCGGAAAACTCATGAAGCTCACGGTAATCACCGGGGCCATCGGCGGGCTGATCGTACTGGCGGCTACTCCCTTTGTGCTGAAATACGCCACCCTGACGGAAGACGCCATGCACTATCTGAAATATATGCTGCTGATCAATACCTACTATGTCATGGGCGCCGCGGTGAACACTACCCTGATCGCCGGGGTCTTCCGGGCAGGAGGCGACAGCCGCTTCGGCTTTATCTGTGATGCCATCGACATGTGGTGCTACGCGGTTCCCCTGGGGTTCCTGGCAGCTTTCGTGCTGAAGTTCCCGGTGCTGTGGGTGTATTTCCTGCTGTGCACCGACGAGTTCGTCAAATGGCCCTGGGTCATCCGGCATTACCGGAGCGGGAAATGGCTCAACAACATCACCAGGGACGATCTCTTCAGAGAGAATTAAGGATAAAATTGTTGCGGATGGGGCCAGGTTGTGCCATAATAGTGTGAGAAGAAGTTGTGTTGCGGAGAGAACAAATATATTAAAGAAGGTTTTTGGTATGAGTGATAGTCGAAATTGGAGCGGGACGGGGGAGCAGATTAAGAGCGCTCTTTCGGAGGCTTTGCAGAACGGGGATTTTAAGAATCTGAACGATCTGGTTTCCCAGACTGTGGCGGATGCTCTGAATGAGGTGGGCAGACGGGTACCTTTGAATAATGCGGCGAAGCAGTGGACAGGCAGTAGCGGTGCTCAGGATTCTCCGGAGCAGGGGACGCAGGATGGGCCGCCGCCTGATATTCCCCTTTGGCAGCAGAGGGCTATGGAGCGGGAGCGCCAGAAGCAGGCCAGGCGGCAGCAGGACCTGGAGAACCGCCAGCGCTCTCCTCAGGTTTTTCGCAAGTCCCTCCCTGCTATCAAGGTCAAAAAAGTGGGCAGTGTTTCCAATGTGCTGTACCAGGTATTCGGCGGCATCGGACTGGGAATCACCGGCTTGGTGACTTTCTTCCGGATATTCGTCTTTCTGGCGGGGGATACCACGCTGGGAGGATGGATTGTGAATTTCCTGTTTTTGGCAGGCTTTTACGGCATGATACGTTTCGGAATCGGCCAGAAAAAACGCCTGAAACGGGCCCAGCGCTATCTGCAGCTGTGTGATTACCGGGTATACGGAGAAATCGCAAAGCTGGCCGCAGGCACCGGCAAAAGCGAGCAGTATGTCGTGAAAGATCTGCAGAAAATGCTGGCTCTGGGCATTTTCCCCGAGGGGCATTTGGATCAGCAGAAGACCTGTTTCATGTTGAATGATGTGGTATACCGGCAGTATCTGGAGGCAGAGCACGGCCGTCAGATTCGGGAAGCCGAAAACCGCAGGGCCCTGGAGGACAGGGGCGCGGCCCAGGCGCCGGAACCTGCGCCGGAGGTTTCCAGAGAGCAGGAATCGGAACTGCAGATTATGGTGCGTGAGGGCATGGAGTATATACGCAAGCTCCGGAACCTGAATGACAGGATTCCCGGCGAGGTCATCTCGGCAAAGCTGTTCTGCCTGGAGAATCTGTTAAAGGATATCTTTGACAGCGTGCGGACCCATCCCGAGCAGATGCCGCGTATGCACAAGCTGATGAATTATTATCTGCCCACCACCATAAAGCTGGTGGAATCCTATGAGGAATTCGACCGGGTCAGCTCCCCGGGGCCGGACATCGTAAAGGCAAAGTCGGAAATAGAAAACACGCTGGATACCATCAATGAGGCTTTCCGCGAGCTCCTCAACACTCTGTTCCAGGATGCGGTGTTCGATGCCACCACGGACGCGCAGGTCTTAAAGTCCATGCTGGCCAGAGAGGGACTGATGAAAGAGATGGCTTTTGCCGCCGGCGAAAATGAATGAGTTGAACCAAACTGACAGGATTGAAGCAAAGACTGGAGGATACGAAAATGAGCAATGATTTAGACGAAATGCTGAACCAGGGCCCTACCCTGACTTTTGAACCCTTTTCACAGCCCGAGGCTCCTGAGGTGCCCACAGTGTCGGAGGCCACCCAGAAAGTGCCGGAAGTGGTGCTGACCCCCGAAGAGCAGAAGATGGTGAATGACTTTGCCTCCCAGATCGACATCACCAATACCCAGATGGTGCTGCAGTACGGTGCGGGCAGCCAGAAGAAGATTGCCGATTTTTCCGAGAGCGCCCTGAGCAATGTGCGCACCAAAGATATGGGGGAAATCGGGCAGATGCTGGCAGGCGTGGTGGCCGAACTGAAAGAATTCAACAATGAGGAAGAAGAGAAAGGGTTCCTTGGCTTTTTCAAGAAGGGCTCTAACAAGCTGGAGAACCTGAAGATAAAATATGACAAGGCAGAGGGCAATATCAATAAAATCTGCCGTGTGATGGAAGACCATCAGGTGACCCTGTTAAAGGACGCCGCCATGCTGGATAAGATGTATGAGCTGAACCTGAACTATTTCAAGGAGCTGTCCATGTACATCCTGGCAGGCAAGCAGAAGCTGGAGCATGCCCGGACGGTGGAACTCCCGGCGCTCCTGGCCAAAGCGGAGCAGAGCGGGCTTCCCGAGGATACCCAGGCTGCCAATGATTTCGCCTCCATGTGCGAGCGCTTTGAAAAGAAGATTTACGACCTGGAGCTGACCAGGACCATCTCCATGCAGATGGCGCCCCAGATCCGCCTGATCCAGAGCAACGACACCGCCATGTCGGAGAAGATACAGTCCACGCTGGTGAACACCATTCCCCTGTGGAAGAGCCAGATGGTAATCGCCATCGGCTTAAACCATTCCACCGAGGCCGCAAAGGCCCAGCGGGAGGTGACGGACATGACCAACGCGCTGCTTAAGAAAAACGCCGAGACCCTGAAGATTGCCACCATAGAGACCGCCAGGGAGACCCAGCGGGGCATCGTGGACATCGAGACCCTCACCGCCACCAACCAGACTCTGATCAGTACCCTGGACGAGGTCATGAAGATTCAGGAGGACGGCCGGGCAAAGAGACGGACCGCGGAGCAGGAACTGGTCAGAATCGAGGATGAGATGCGCCAGAAGCTGCTGTCCGTGAGCCAGGCCTCCAGACAGATGTAATAAGAATCTTACAACGAAAAAAGACTGCCGGCAACAGCATCCGCCTGGATTCACACGGATACGCTGTTGTCGGCAGCTTTTTTCGTTTATTTTCATTCGTATAAATGATATCGCTTCTTCTGCTCCGAGAAAGATCTGCTCTCCCCCCCGAACTCCTCCAGCAGCTCGGACAGGCTCTTTTTCTGCCTTGTCAATATGTCCGAACCGCACAGCAATTCTATGAACTGTCTGCCGCCCTCTTTCACGGGGGGCAGGAAACGGGCTTCTTCCCCATAACGGTCCATGATTTCATACAGCAATGTCATTCCCACCTCCACAGGCGAGACCTCGCGCATATCTGTCACATAGAGATTGACGCCCTGACAGGCCTCCCCCTCGTATTTGGAGGCGGCAGGCGTAAAGTATGCGGTTGTGAACGCCACGCCTTTCAGGCCCTTGGCCTGCATGGCATCTGTCAGCTCCCGGGCGTCCACAAAAGGCGCTCCAATCTCCATGAACGGCCGGGTAGTCCCCCTCCCCTCCGACAGATTCGTGCCCTCGAACAGGCATAATCCCGGATACATCAGCGCGGCGTCAAAGCCGGGCAGCCCCATGGAGGGCGGTATCCAGCAGCGCCCTGTCTCCGGATAAAGCATGTCCCTCTTCCATCCTTCCACCGGAATGACGCTCAGCTGCGCATGGAGTCCCAGGACATCATCCGCCATGCCGGCGAACTCCCCAATCGTCAGTCCGTAGCGCATGGCCAGGGGGAAACCGCCCACAAAAGATTTGAATTCCGGTTTCAGGACATTGCCCTCCACCCGGTCCCCCAGAGGGTTCACGCGGTCCAGTATGACGAATTCCTTTCCAGCTCCCGCACAATCCTCCAGGGCATAGAGCATGGTATACAGGTAGGTGTAATAACGCGTCCCTACATCCTGTATATCGTATACCACCATATCCACGGCATCCAGCATCTCCCGGGTCATCCTGTGTGAATCCCCGCTGTACAGGCTGTAGACTTTCACTCCCGTCACGGAATCGGTGTATGTGTCCACCATTCCTCCTGCCGGAACATTCCCGCGCACGCCATGCTCAGGCGAGAACATTGCCGCCAGATGGTATTTTTGGTGCAGCACATTGATTGTGCTCTCAAATCCGGCTGTCAGGCCCGCCACCGAGGTAATCAGGCCGAGACGCTTTCCCCGGAACGAACTGTCATACTGCTCTATGCAGTCAATACCGTTTTTTATCATTCTCAATCCCCTCTTTTCATTCCCTTTCTTTTCAATGCTTATCCGCTGCCATCATCCGACAGCAGGTTCACCACTATCGCTTCCTCCCTGAAATGGTAAACAGCTGGTCATCACAAGAAAGAACATCAGCGTCGCCAAAGCCTGCAGGCACTTCCAGCGTCAGCTCCTTATCCTCTTTCAGCGCAATAAGACCTAGCTTAATTTGCAACACTATGTTGTTTTTCCATCGCAGGGAAAAAAAGGCAGTAAAAAACCCCGCATGAATCGGGGTTCTTCAGAGGCGCAGACCGGATTTGAACCGGTGAATCAGGGTGTTGCAGACCCACGCCTTACCACTTGGCTACTGCGCCTTACGCTGTATTTCCTTGCAGGCCATTCTTTCAATGAAACAAAGATGACTCCAACGGGAATCGAACCCGTGTTACCGCCGTGAAAGGGCGATGTCTTAACCGCTTGACCATGGAGCCGTGTGCCCTTTCCGGTTCTGTTTCCCGGTAAGTCCCTTTATCAGAATACTGCTTTAGCAATGACCTAACAAAAGGTATCTTACCACAATTATATGCGTTTTGCAAGTGTTTTTTGTTTTTTTCAGGGGACTTTTTTCAGGCAATTTTTCATTCGGCTTTTCCGGGCGAAATATTTCCTTATGTTTTGTACAGGCAATGTTCTTGTCGCCGCTGCGTCAGAGCAGGTAGTCCCCCTTAAGCCCCCTGGCCCCTGTCCGTTTTCCGCCGTCATATCGGTGGGCATTTCATAAATATTCCTTTCTGGTACATCTCTTCTGAAGGCATACCGCTGATAATGGCTCCGCTGGCCTGGCTGCCGGAGAGCATGTCAGCATGGTGCATCAGCTCTCCCGGTTTATAGGGCTCAGAGCAATATCTGTGCTATCACTGTCCAGAACTATGTTTACATTGGCAGCTACCTTCGTCAAGCCCTTGTCCAGATAATAATCTGTCTGTACTGCATTGCCTATTTCTCTGCCCAGTCAGCCCGCCTCTTGACCATTTTTCCATATGGGAAATTTATTTTCTGTCCACCGTAAACACGATACAGTCCTTCCCTGTCAGCTCCCTGGTACGTTCATCCGGCTGACCCAATCCTATGCTGACGCGGAACTTCCCGCCATCTACGATTCTTTCCCCTTCCTCGTTGACTACAGTAAAAGCATCATTCCCGATAATCAGTTCTGTCTCGCCGGTCTCTTCGCCGTTCAGGAATACACGGCCAAACGCGCACAGCTTTCCGTTGGGAGCGGCGTAGTCGGACTCCAGCGCCTCCACATAGGCCTGTACCACTTCTCCAGTGGCCATATGGCCCTGGTTTTTCATCCTGACTTTGACGGTCATGTCCTGGGTCACGTCCCATTCCAGGCTGCTGGTGGTGCCCGCAGTCCACTTTTGTCCGCCGCACTCCGCCGACTCCACCTTCACGTCCCCATAGGTGAGGCCATAGCCGAAAGGATACAGGGGCCTGCCCTGGAAATACCGGTATGTCCGGCCTTTCATGGAATAATCCTCGAAAGCCGGCAGCTCCTCCGTGCTGTTGTAGAAGGTCACAGGCAGCTTTCCGGACGGAGAGATTTCTCCAAACAGCGCTTTCGCCACTGCCCGGCCGCCCCTGGCTCCGGGATACCACACCTGCAGCACCGCATCGGCATGCTCCTGCACGTACCGCAAATCCATAGCGCTGCCCGTCATGTTCAGCACCACCGCAGGCTTGCCCGCCTGCAGCACCGCCTCGATCAGCTCTCTCTGGGACTGGGGGAGCTGAAGATCTGCCTTATCACCGGAAGCATAGCTGTTTCCCGTATCTCCCTCTTCCCCTTCAAGGGTCTCGTCAAGCCCCACGCAGAGAATCACCACATCGCTGTTCTTCACCACGCTCAGCGCCTCCGAGATGCGGTCCTGTCTGTGTCCCAGCCCCTCCACCTTGTCCTGGAAGAGGTGGCATCCTTCGGAATAGTACACCCTCGCATCCGGCAGGGCATCCTGGATTCCCTCCAGAACGGTGATGTAGCGGGACGATGTTCCGTGGTAATTGCCTATCAGGGCTTTGCGGCTGTCCGCATTGGGACCTATGACCCCGATTGTTTTCAGGCCCTCCTTCTTCAGGGGCAGCAAGCCGTTATTCTTCAGCAGCACCATACCCTCCGCTGCGACCCGTTCTGCCAGCTCCAGATGCTCCTTGCACTCAATCCGGTCATAGCCGATGCCGTCATAGGCTGTCTCGTCAAACAATCCCAGAAGGAAGCGGGTGGTGAAGAGTCTCTCCGCCGCCTGTCCGATTTCCTCCTCGGTCACAAGGCCGTCCTGACAGGCTTTCAAAAGATGCAGGTAGGTGACGCCGCAGTTCACGTCGCAGCCCGCCTTCAGGGCCATGGCCGCGGACTCCTCGGCCGTGTCGGTGACCATGTGTTGGGTATGAAAATCCTTGATGGCCCAGCAGTCAGACACATAATGTCCCTGGAATCCCCATTTCTCCCGCAGGATATCCTCTATCAGGGTCTTGCTGCCGCAGCAGGGCTCCCCGTTTGTCCTGTTGTAGGCACCCATCACCGCTTCCACACCAGCCTCTTTCACCAGCTTCTCAAAGGCGGGAAGGTAGGTCTCCCACAAATCCTTTTGAGAGACTCTGGCATCGAAGCGATGGCGCTCCCCCTCCGGGCCGGAGTGCACCGCGAAATGCTTTGCACAGGCCGCAGCCTGCAGATGCTCTCCGTCCCCTTGCAGCCCCTCCACAAAGGCTTTGCCCAGCTCTCCTGTCAGGTAAGGATCCTCCCCATAGGTCTCATGTCCCCTGCCCCACCTGGGATCGCGGAAGATATTCACATTAGGGGACCAGAAAGTGAGCCCTTTATAGATATCCCTGTCTCCCTCTGCCTTGTAGGCGTTATACTTCGCACGGCCCTCCTGCGCGATGGCCTGCCCTACCTCTTCCATTAGGGCCGCGTCAAAGGCGGCGGCCATGCCGATGGCCTGAGGGAAGACCGTCGCCACCCCTGCTCTGGCCACACCGTGGAGCGCCTCGTTCCACCAGTTGTATGCAGGTATTCCCAACCTGGGGATGGCCGGCGCATCGAACCTCAGCTGGGAAGCTTTCTCCTCCAGGGTCATCTTGCCCACCAGCTCCTGAGCCCTTTTTCTTGCTTTCTCTCTGTCTCTCATGTTCATACCTCCGCACATATGCTTTTTATCCAAAGTGCACAAAAGCCTATAAACACTCTTGTTTATAGGCTTCCTATCGCAATATCCACTCAGCTCCCCGAGTAGGGCTCGAACCTACAACAACTCGGTTAACAGCCGAGTGCTCTACCATTGAGCTATCGAGGAATCTCTGGGGGCTGTGCCCTCAAAACCGAATACTGACTGCGGAACCCGCATCTCCCTGGTTAAGCCTGCGTCCTATTAGTATGCGTCAGCTGT
>NZ_CALPDH010000009.1:0-167782 GCF_943193215.1 Acetatifactor aquisgranensis
AAGAAAGCCCTCTTCCTTATGGACAGTATCATTGACAAGAACGGGATATTGCCGGACGGCGTGGGCATCCCCGTGGGAAATCTTACATCACAATTATTTGCCAATGTGTACGGGAACCGCCTGGACAAGTTCGTGAAACATACCTTGCATATCAAGTATTACATCCGATACATGGATGACTTTATCATCCTTTCCCCGGACCTGGCACAGCTAAAGGAATGGGTGAAACGGATTGAAGAGTTTTTGGAAGAGGAAATGAAATTGCATGTGAATCCCAAAAGCACCATTCTGTATGCCGGAAATGGAATTGATTTTTGCGGCTATATCCACCACCCGGAATATAGGAAAGTCAGAAAGGCATCCGTCCGGCGGCTGAAAAATGACGTGAAGCACCTGGAAGCCGGGGAACTGGACCGTGAAGCCTTTGAGCGGAAATATAAAAGCCGCCTGGGACACATGGGGCACGCCGACACCTACCACGTTACAAAGGCCATAGAATATGAATTGCTGTTTTGGGAGTGGGAGCAGAGGGAAAGCGGCATTTTGGTTCCGGCATAAGTGGGTCAGAATTTGAACGCCATGGGCGGTATGATACGGATAAAGCTATTTATGGAGGGTAAGAAAATGGATTTACAAACACTGATTCTTGCAATGAGTATTCCGAGTGCGGTAACTGGTTTCTGCTTTTGGCTCATTGAAGAGAAAATCAAGAAGCAGCAGAAAGAAACGGAGGAAAAAGAAAAAATCCGGGAGAAAAGCGAAGTCTTAATCATTAAAAGCGTGATGGCATCAATCTCACTGGGGGAAGCAACCGCCACGGCCCTAAAGAACGGGCACGCAAACGGGGAAACGGAAGCCGCCTTGCAGTATGCCAGGGAAATAAAGCATGAACAAAAGGACTTCTTAACGGAGCAGGGCATCCGGGGGATTTATTAAAAGGAATCCACACCCAAAAAGGGTTTGGAAATAAAAGAAAAGCGAAAGGAGAAACAGACAATGAAAAATGTAAATTGGGTAAGGAAACTTACAAGCCGTAAGTTATGGACGGCGGCAGCTTCCTTTGTTTCCATGATGATTGTTGCCACGGGAGGGACGGAAAACACCGCCGCCCAGGTAACGGCACTTATCATGGCCGGGGCATCCGTTGTGGCCTATATCATTGGAGAGGGTTTGACGGATTCGGCCAACGCCGGGATTGAAGTAGGCGTGGAAATCGAGGATGCGGAAAAGGAAGTGTAAGGAATGGAAAAGCAGGATTTCATCAAAAAGATTGCCGGGTATGTGCAGAAATACGCCGCCGCCCATGGGATTGCAGTACACAGCCCAATTATAGCCCAGGCAGTCCTGGAAAGTGGATGGGGGGAAAGCCGTCTGGCGGCGGTGTACCATAATTATTTTGGGCTGAAATGTGGGACAAGGTGGACCGGGAAAAGCGTAAACCTTAAAACTATGGAAGAGTACACGCCGGGAACCATTACGCAGATTAAGGACAATTTCCGGGTATATGGCAGCATGGAAGAGGGCGTGAAAGGGTATTTTGATTTCATCCAACTGGAAAGATACCAGAACCTTAAAGGCATTACGGACCCGGCGGAATACCTGGAAACAATCAAGGCGGACGGGTACGCCACAAGCAGCAAGTATGTGGAAAATATCATGCGGATTGTTTCACAGTATGATTTACGGCAATATGACGTGAAAGGGGAAATGGGAATGGCAAAGACAGCAAGTGCCGCACTGGCCCAGGCAAGGGAATGGATTGGCAGGAATGAAGCGGACGGGACCCACAAGGGAATCATAGACGTATACAACGGCCACACGCCGCTTGCTAGGGGTTACAGGGTAAAGTATACGGATGCCTGGTGTGCGACCTTTGTTTCTGCCGTTGCTATAAAATGCGGCTTGACGGAAATTATCCCAACCGAGTGCGGATGCGGCCAGATGATAGAATTATTCCGTGCCAAGGGGGAATGGCAGGAAAGCGATAGCAGAACGCCGTCCCCTGGGGATGTGATTTTCTATGATTGGGACGATTCCGGGGCCGGGGATTGCACGGGATGGCCGGACCATGTGGGAATTGTTGAGAGCGTGGAGGGCGGAAAGATTACCGTCATTGAGGGCAATAAAAACAATGCAGTTGGCCGCCGGGTCCTGGCCGTGGATAGCCGTTACATAAGGGGATATGGCGTTCCCAGGTATGCCAAGGAAAGCGGAGCGGATGCCGCCGGAAGCGGAGCAAAGACCGTGGCCGCCGTTGCAAAGGAAGTGATTGCCGGAGCATGGGGAAACGGTGAAGAACGCAAGAAACGCCTGGAAGCCGCCGGGTATGATTACCGGGCCGTCCAGGACCAGGTAAACGCTTTACTGAAAGGGAAAGAAAAACCCACAAAGAGCGTGACGGAAGTTGCAAAGGAAGTGATTGCCGGGAAATGGGGAAATGGAACGGAGAGAAAGAAACGCCTGGAAGCCGCCGGGTATGATTACCGGGCCGTCCAGGATAAGGTAAACGGGTTATTGAAATAATCTGTAAAACAACCGCCTTTTGGAGATAAACAAGGCCAAAGCAAGGAATAATGATATGTCACAAGATAGGGAACACGTCAAAATAGGCGTGTTCCTTTTTCGTGAAAAATTTTTAGGAATATGTCGGAATATGTGTTGACATATGCCGACATATGTTATATAATAAAGACAGTTAAGGGAGATACTTAACAAATACATGGGCAAGCATAGAAAGGAAGAGCATATGGACGAAGAAATGAACACAAGCGAACTGTTAAAAGAAGTCGTTGAGGAAAACCAAACAAGAAAGATTCTTGAAATCTTGAATGACTGTAAAGACCTTGCGGAAGCAAAGGAAAAAGTAAAAGCCTTACTTAACAAGTAAGACCAAAGGGAACCAGAAAGGGCGGTGGACTTGCCAAAGCCGCCCAATCTGCTAAGTGCAATTATACACTATTTGGCAAGGGAAAGGAAGCGTGAATTTGCCGGAAGAAAGGTTGGGACGTATGCCAAGAGCAAAAAGCGGAGAGTTTAACCAGATTGCTTATCAGAATGAATTTAACAAGAAAAACTATGACCGTATAGAAATTAAGGTTCCGAAAGGGAAAAAGGCGGTCATAACGGAAGCCGCAGCGGCAGCAGGACAAAGTGTAAGTCAATATATCACCCAGGCCATTGATGCAAGGATGGGCCTGGTTTAAGATGCCGCCCCGGCAGCAGGACAGCCGCCGGGAGCAACTAAAACGGCCATGCTGACCATGGGCGGCGTGAGGGTCCAAAGCCCCTACAAACTGTTGATGGGTTGCACTGGTGCAAAAAGTACCTACCAGGGAAGCGTACACGCCTATTCTTCCCAGGTAGGCCGGGAACTAGAAAACCATGCCACGCCCCGGTGAAGTTATCCGGCGTTTAAAAGGTTGTACGATAACACCCGGTATATTGCAAGCAGTCATCCTATAAAGCCGTAGGGCGTGATACGGACGGATGGCCGCTTGCGGTATGCAAAATCACAGATTCATGCAAAGGGAGGAACTTAACATGGGAATTTTAAAAAATCTATTCTCTAAAAAGCAGGAAGAGCCAACACCGACACCACCGCCCCAGGAAGAGCCAAAAAGGCCAAAAGGGATAATCAAGACACAGCGGCATAAACTGGATAATGTAGAAGCCCACATGAAAGATATTATGGAACTTGTGGAGGAAAACGAGGACTATAAACTTTCCAAAAAGGAAATCATAGAAAGCGGCCTGGAAGATGAAAAAATCTATGAATATGAATTGTGCGGAAAAATAGAACTTTTGTTCGGGGGGGGTAGAACCTATTCAAGCCTTTATGGGTGATGTATGTATTGGAGAAATAAAGAAAGGCAGCAGGGCAAAGGTAAAAAAGCTGATAGAAAGCGGAACTATCCAGAAGATTGAAGCGGAGGTTTCCGGCGGAAATTATAAAATAGTACGATATGACAGCGGCAGGGACAAATATTTTTATGATTCGTTAGAAGATGCGTTTTGCATCACCATTGAAATCACTTACCGGGAAGAGATTAAAGAGGATGTAAAAAAATAGGACATTGGACGGCACGGATTCTTTCCGTGTCCGTTTCTTTTGGAGGGATGGATTTCATGGGGAAGCATTTAACTAAAAATGATAGGATAAAGATGGAAACAATGCTTAATTCCGGCCATAAGGTAACGGAGGTTGCGGCGTATTTGCACGTTCATAGAAGCACCATATACCGGGAAATGAAAAGGGGAGAATATACCCATAGAAATAGTGACTATACCGAGGAAGTGAGGTATAGCAGTGATTTGGGGCAAAAGAACCATGATTGGAACGCCCAGGGAAAGGGGCGCAGTCTTAAAATTGGGAATGATATGCCTTTAGCTGAATACATAGAGGATAAGATTGTAAACGATAAGTATAGCCCGGAAGCCGCATTGGCAGCAGTAACCCAAAGTGGGATTGAGTTTAAGACCTCTATCAGTGTGAGGACTTTATATAGATATATAGACAATGGTATTTTCTTAAAATTAACCAATAAGGACCTGCCGATAAAAGGGAAGAGGAAAAAGCATAATAAGAAAGTAAAGGTGCAGAAAAGAGCATCCGCCGGGGAGAGCATAGAGAACCGCCCGGAGGAAGTAAAGGACCGGGAAACCTTTGGACATTGGGAAATGGACACGGTAAAGGGAAAGCAGGGCATTACAAAGTCATGTATGCTTGTATTAACAGAACGTAAAACCAGGGATGAAATCATCATTAAGATGCCAGACCAAAAGGCGGCAAGCGTAGTGGAAGCCCTGGACCGGTTGGAAAGGAAATGGGGCGATATGTTCCCTAAAGTCTTTAGAAGTATCACCGTGGACAATGGGGTGGAGTTTGCGGACTATGAGGGGTTAGAACGGTCTGTTTTGCATGATGGGGAAAAGCGGACCTTTCTTTTCTATTGTCACCCATATAGCAGTTGGGAGAGGGGCACAAACGAGAATAGTAACCGCCTTATCCGCCGCCATATACCAAAAGGGGAGGACTTCGAGGAAAAGCAGGATAAGGACATAGAGTATATAGAAACCTGGATAAACAACTATCCCAGGGGGATTTTGGGGTTTAAGACTTCCGCCCAACTCTTTGAAGAGGAAATCAAGAAACTGGCCTAAATTTTTTCAAAAAGTTGTTGCATAACTATTGACAAAATGCAGGATGGAAAAAAATTTTGCAAAAGTATTGACAAAAGCTTCATTTCAGTGTAAAATAATCAGTGTTGTGACGCAGGAATATGTAGCAGGCCCAGATAGCTCAGTTGGTAGAGCAGAGGACTGAAAATCCTCGTGTCACTGGTTCGATTCCGGTTCTGGGCATTTGGGATTCGATAAATTAAACAGGCAATACTTATGCAGGTGTAGTTCAGTGGTAGAACACCAGCCTTCCAAGCTGGATATGTGGGTTCGATTCCCATCACCTGCTTTTTTGTTATGATAAAAAGGACTTCTGTCCTGAGCGGAGGCTCTTTTTTCAGGCCGAAGCAATAGTGAGGTTAACGGATATCTGGAAAAGGGCAATGTTTCGAGGGGGAGGGAACTTGATAAAATCGGGTCTGTATGGTACAATGGCCTTATTCAGGACAGGAAACGGCCGTGGTCATAAAGATTATATGCGGTGCTGCGCACATGATAAAATCGGTGTCGGCGAAATAGATAGAAAAGAAAGGAATGTGACTCATATGGAAAAAATCGCAAGCTTCACAATAGATCATATCAAACTGCAGCCAGGTGTCTATGTGTCCCGCAAAGACACGGCGGGGGCAGAGACGATTACCACCTTTGACCTGCGCATGACCAGCCCCAATGAGGAGCCTGTCATGAATACGGCGGAGGTACATACCATTGAGCATCTGGGAGCCACTTTCCTGCGCAACCACCCGGAATACGGCCCCAGGACCGTCTATTTCGGCCCCATGGGATGCCGTACCGGCTTCTATCTGCTGCTGGCCGGGGATTACAGCTCAAAGGACATCCTGCCCCTGATGGTTCAGATGTATGAGTTCATCCGGGACTATAGGGATGAGGTGCCCGGCGCCTCCCCGAAAGACTGCGGCAATTATCTGGACATGAACCTGCCCATGGCCAATTACCTGGCGAAGAGATATCTGGACAATGTGCTCTATGGAATCGACGACAGCAGGCTGGTTTACCCGGAATAAGATGACTGCCTGTCAGCAGGCGGACTGGCGAAGCATGATTGCGCAGGGGGCAGACTGCCGCACTGTTTAGGGTGCAGAGAGGAAAACCTGCGCGGAAACGAGGAGGATATGACAAAGATTGGCATTATCGGAGCGATGGAGCTGGAAGTAGAACAGCTGAAGAAAGAAATGACTGTGACAGAAGTGGTGAAGAAAGCCGGAATGGACTTTTTCCAGGGAACCCTGAATGATGTCCCTGTGGTCATTGTCCGCTGCGGCATCGGAAAGGTGAACGCGGCGCTTTGTGTACAGATTCTGGCAGATGTATTTTGGGTATCCCATGTCATCAATACCGGCGTGGCAGGTTCCCTGAACGCGGATCTGGACATCGGAGATATCCTGATATCCAGGGACGCCCTGCACCACGACATGGACGCTGCGATTTTCGGCTATCAGCCCGGAGAGGTGCCCCAGATGGGCTTTAGGGAATTCAAGGCGGATGAGCGGATGATGGAGCTGGCTAAGGAGGCCTGCGAAAAGGTGAATCCTGACATTCATGTCATGTATGGCCGGGTGGTCAGCGGCGATCAGTTCATCTCCAGCAGGGAAGTGAAGGAACGCCTGATTGCACAGTTCCACGGCGACTGCGCGGAGATGGAGGGAGCCTCCATCGCCCACGGTGCGTATCTCAATAGCCTGCCTTTCGTCATCATCCGGGCCATTTCGGACAAGGCGGACGACAGCGCGGAGATGGATTACCCTACCTTTGAGGCGGCGGCAGCGAAGCATTCCGCTGCGCTGGTGAAAGAAATGATAAAAGGACTTCTGCCCTGAGCGGAAGTCCTTTTTGAACGATGCCATATTCTATGCGGAGCCTTCCGGCTTTTTCTTCTTGTTGAAGACGAAGAATTTGCTGAAGATATAGTTGGCTATGGTTACCAGTACGGCGGATATCACGCTGGCCACCACCAGATTGATGTTCAGGGCTGTCAGCACCTGCATCACCACGATGTCCAGAATCCATGTGGCCACCCTGGAAAGCACGAATTTCGGGGCATCCTGGCGCATGGGCACCTTGCTTTTGAAGACGAACCTGCGGTTGGTGAAATAGGCGAAGATGACGCCCGTCACCCAGTTGATGGTGCTGAGCACGGTATTCTGCACGGGGGTGGGGTACATAGTATTGTCGTAGAGCAGGGCGTTGGCGAGGAACTTTGCCGCCCAGGACACGATGGTGGTCATGACGCCCACGATGAGGTAGACGATGATCTCCTCATATTTCTTGTATAGTGCTTTACATTTCTCTATCATTGGTTTCCTCCTGTTGCCGGCTTTTTGGTATTGCGGATGTTAAAACAGGCCCGTCAAGGGTTGACGATATTCCTGTCTTCTCCGCGCAGGTAAGCGGCGATATTGAGATAAGCCTCCTCAACGCAGCGCCTGCGGGCCTCCACGCTGGCCCATGCCAGATGGGGCGTGATGATGAGCTTTACGCTGTCCTTGCATCTGCTCAAAGGATTGTCCGGGGTCAGAGGTTCCTTTTCCACCACATCCAGGCCGGCAGCGGCTATCTCGCCGCTTTCCAGGGCCTCATATAAATCGGCATTGTTCACCACCGGCCCTCTGGCCACATTCAACAGGATGGCGGTCTTTTTCATCTTTTTCAGGGCATGGGCATCGATGAAATCCCGGGACAGGTCGCTTAAGGGGCAGTGCAGGGACAGGAAATCGCACTCTGTAAGCAGTGTGTCCTTGTCCAGCCGGGGATATTCCGTACAGGAGCTTTTTCCCGTGACAGAGTGGAAGACCACTCTGCAGCCGAAGGCCTCCGCGATCTTTGCCACGCGCCTGCCGATATTGCCCATTCCCACGATGCCCCAGGTCTTGCCCTCCAGCTCGCAGAAAGGCAGGTCGAAATTGGAAAAGCGGTCCTGGGCGCTGTAGGCGCCGGATTTCACATAGGCGTCATAGTGGAACAGCTTCTGGCTTAAGGCAAGCGCCATGGTGAAAGTATGCTGGGCAACCATGGCTGTGCAGTAATCCCGCACGTTCGCCACCTTGATACCTCTGGATTTGCAGTAGTCCAGGTCGCAGTTGTCATAGCCGGTGGCGAATTCGCAGATCAGCTTCACGTTTGGCGCGTCTTTCAGGGTCTCCTCCCTCAGGGGCGACTTGTTGGCGATGACGATATCCGCGTCCCTGACCCGGTCCCGGACTTCCTCTAAAGTGACAGTATTGTCATAAACGGTGACTTCTCCCAGTTCGCTTATACAGTCTGCGGACATATCCGCCCCTACGCTGTTTCTCTCTAAAATCACGATTTTCATATATTTGCTCCTCCGTCAGGAAAGCCTGCGAAGCGCTTGTCCGCAGGCTCATGTCCAATTCAGTGTAGCAAAGTTATATCACAAATTCAAGTCAATTTGGGAAAATTTCCAATCAATTGTGAAAATCACCCATATTAAGAAGTCAAAAATTCTTTCAGCAGCGCTTCCAGCTCTTCCTCGGTAACAATGGCTGAGGTGTCAGCCATGGCTGAGGCGTCGGCCATAGCTGAGGTGTCGGCCATGCTTGAAGAACCAGCCATAGCCGAGGGGGCTGTCATTGCGGAGATATCTCCCACAGCAGAATTACCCGCCATGGAAGGATTCTGGAATTGGGAGCCGACGGATTGGGGCGGCGTCAGCACCGGTTCGGATACGGCTTGCCCCGCCTCCGTGTCCGCCAGTTCCTCCCCGCCGGCGGCCAGCCTGTTTCCGATGGGCATCAGCTCCAGTGTACGGCGCTCCTGGGGCCTGGCGGCTGCGCCGCGTCCGCTCCTGCGCCGCTTTCCTCTGTTCTGAGAACGGCTTTCCCGCTTTTCCTCAAACACGGATTCTCCATACAGCATCTCGATATCCTGCCTTGTGATTTCGATGCGGGGGGATAAGTGGTTTTCCAGATAGTCCACCAGGTTCACTTTCAGCACTCGTTTCTTGCCGCTGACATCCACCACTGTGGAGATGCTGAAATAGGCGTACAGGCCGAAAAAGCTGGCGATGTAAAAGGGCAGCACATCTCCCAGGGTCCGTCCCCCCAGGATGCTCTTGCACACCCCTATGCCGGAGCAGACCACCGACAGGAGCATCATCTGGCCGGACAGGTGGTAGAGGGTGTCGAAGGACAGAGGACCCAGCGCCATCCTGCCCAGGAACTTGTCCACAAAAACGGGTATGTTCGCCACTCCGCCGGTGAGCTCGTAGCAGCTGGCGAATTTTGTCTTGCACTGCCGCAGCAGCCTGTTCTTCGTGGAGGCCATGTTGTCAGCCTCTTTTATCATATTCCGGTACAGCAGCCCTAAAAATATCCGAAGGATGATGCTGATTCCCAGACAGGTAAACATACAGATCGTTATCAGTCTTTCTTCCTGAAATACGCGAAACATAGTGTACCTCCTCTCTGCTTTGCAGGTTTCACGGCAGACAAGCCTGCCATGCTTTCAGTATAACGCAGAGGCACCTAAGTTTACAGATTTTTCCATCGCATTTTTCCATGTTTTTCTGACAGGAAAACAGCTGTTTCCCGATGCGGGAGCGTGCAAAAACCGATTGCAGAATAAGGCAAAATCTGTTAGAATGTACCTTAATAGGGAAAGATAAAGGAGAGAGAAAAATGGATTCATTGAAGTACAAGACACATGGGACCTGCTCACAGCAGATTGACATCGAATTAAAGGACGGCATCATCGACTCCGTGAAGTTCACCGGAGGCTGCCACGGCAATCTGCAGGGCGTCAGCGCTCTGGTAAAGGGAATGAAGCCCCAGGAGGCCATCTCGCGTCTGAAGGGCATCCGCTGCGGCATGAAACCGACCTCCTGTCCTGATCAGCTGGCACAGGCACTTGAAGAGATGATTTATACTGCTTAATGATTTCACTTGCCGTAAAACCAGACTGCATAACGCCGGCTGGTTCAAGCGCATGATTGCAATAGGCAGTATTCAGCGTTATGCAGTATAATCTTAATTCCGAAAGGCATTTTATGAAAAAAATAGTTTTGACAGGCGGGGGCAGCGCAGGGCACGTTACCCCCAATATTGCATTGCTTCCGTCTCTGAAAGAAGCAGGATATGAGATTACTTATATGGGCTCCTATGACGGCATCGAGAAGAGGCTGATCGGGGATTTCGATTTGCCCTATGTTGGCATCGCCACGGGAAAGTTCCGCCGGTATCTGGACCTGAAGAACCTGACGGATCCTTTCCGGGTCATAAAGGGCTTTTCCGAGGCAAGGAAGTTTCTGAAAGAGTATCAGCCCAATGTAGTCTTTTCCAAAGGGGGCTTCGTGTCCGTTCCTGTGGTGCGGGCAGCGGCATCTCTGGGCATTCCCAGCATCATCCACGAATCGGATATGACACCGGGGCTTGCCAATAAGATATGCATCCCTGTGGCCAAGAAAGTATGCTGCAATTTCCCCGAGACCCTGAAGCTTCTGCCCGAGGACAAGGCGGTGCTGACGGGCTCCCCGATCCGGGCGGAGCTGGCCCAGGGGAACAAGCTGGCGGGCCTGGATTTATGCGGATTCAATGCCAACACGCCGGTCATTATGGTAATCGGCGGAAGCCTTGGGGCCGCCAATGTGAACAAGGCTGTCCGGGAGGCTCTGCCCAGCCTGCTGGGAGATTTTCAGGTGGTCCATCTGTGCGGCAAGGATAAGGTGGACAATCTGCTCCTGAATACCCCGGGCTATAAGCAGTTCGAGTATATCAAGGCGGAGCTGAAGGATTTGTTCGCCATGGCGGACATCGTGATTTCCAGGGCGGGGGCCAATGCCATCTGCGAGCTTCTGGCGCTGAAGAAGCCCAATATCCTCATACCGCTTCCCGCCGCCAGCAGCAGAGGGGACCAGCTGCTCAACGCCAGATCCTTTGAGGCTCAGGGCTTTTCCATTGTGATAAACGAGGACGACCTGACCACTGAGCTGCTGGTGGATAAGGTGCACGAACTCTATTTCTCCAGGCAGACTTTCCGGGACGCCATGAACGACAGCGGCCAGATGGATTCCATCCGGACGATTATGCAGCTGATCGAGGGAGCGGCTTAAGGAAAAGAGGACGGCACACTCTTTTTCCGAATCGCGAATATAGTAGAGAGAAGACTTTTGTGAAGCGGGAGATTATTTATGCTTATCGCTTCTCTCCTGTTCGGGATTTCGGCAAGCCTGGACGCGCTGCTTGTGGGAATCAGTTTCGGACTGCGCAGGGTGCGCATCAGACTCTGGCAGAATCTGGCCATCAGCCTGATCACTCTCTTGGGGACCTGCCTCTCCGTGGGGCTGGGGCACCGGCTGGCTTCCTTTCTGCCGGAGGCGGTCAGCGCATACGCGGGAAGCCTGATTTTGATTCTCATGGGGCTGTATTACATCGCGAAGTGGGGCGCCTCTTTCTGGAAAAGCTGCAGGGCGGCGCCTGCGGGATATCCGGCGGATTACAGAGAGCGGGAGTCCAAAGAGGCAGCCGCCTCTTTAAGGCTCTCGGAAGTGTTCGGCTTAAGCCTGACGCTCTCCCTGAATAACCTGAGCGCGGGCCTGAGCGCCAGCCTGGCGGGCCTGGCCCTTGTGCCTGCGGCCATCGCTACATTTGCCTGTTCCGTGCTGTTTCTGGCCTCCGGCAACCGTCTGGGAAGCTGCCATGGGCTTCAGCTGGCAGGCTGTGTGGCAGAGCCGGTTTCCGGCATACTGCTGATCGGGCTTGGGCTGGTGCAGCTGTTCTGGTGAGGCGGGATGACCGCAATGCTGACAGATTCTTTTGTGCGAAACGGGAGTTCTTCCTGTTTCGCTCTACATAGCTTTCATCGCATCATTTTTCCTGGCAAGAATACCAAAAACTTCATAAAGCAGGAATAAGCCCCCGGGAAAAAGGGGAAAATGAGTGGGACGAACTGAACCGTTTCTGAAAGGTGGGGAATGCCATGGCTTTATCTCCTGTGTTGGATGAGAACATCCGCTACATCGAAGCGCATCTGCCGGTCAGGGAAAGCTTCGATTTTATGACAAGACATCTGTATCTGGGAAAGACTCCGGCTTTTTTTCTGGGCCTGAACGGGTTCTGCAAGACAGAGGTGCTGCAGCAGATTTTTTCCGATCTGCAGGACGCCTCCTACATGAAAGACGAAAAAGTGGCAGATATTGTGCGGTATATGGATGGAAAGTTGGGATATGCCCAGGCTTCGCTGTGCGGTTCCTGGGAGGACATATTCAGGAACGTGCTCAGCGGCCCGGTGGTCCTGCTGGTGGACGGCTTTTCAGAGGCTATACTGATAGATGTGCGCACCTATCCCGCCAGAGGCGTGGCGGAGCCGGATTTAGAGCGGGCGACAAAGGGGGCCAGGGACGGATTCGTAGAGACCTTATTGTTCAATGCCAACCTGATCCGCCGCCGGGTGCGGTCCGAGGGTCTGGTTTTTTCCATGCATAGCGTGGGGCAGGAGAGCAAGACGGATGTGGCGGTTGCGTATATACGGAATTCCGTTAATGAAGAATTGCTGGAAAAGCTGGCGGAGAGGATAGATGCCCTGCAGGTCACTTCCCTGACCATGGGGGCGAAGAGCCTGGAAGAGCTTCTGGTGCACAAGCACTGGTGGAATCCCCTGCCCAGCATACGGATGACGGAGCGGCCTGACGTGGCCTGCAGCTATCTGATGGAGGGGCATATCCTGGTGCTGGTGGACAATTCGCCCCTTGTGCTGATTCTCCCCTGTACGGTTTTCCAGTTCACCCAGAGCCCGGAGGATTATTACAAAAGCCCCTCTGTGGGCACATATTTCCGGCTGGTGCGTTTCTTGTGCATTCCTGTGAGCCTGCTTCTGCTGCCGCTGTTTTTGCTGATTACGGCTTGTTTTCCGGATATGGCCATGGACTGGGGGCTGCTTTCGGATGGGGCACTGACCAAAGAGAGGCTGTTTTTCTATATTCTGGCGGTGGAGTTCCTGCTGGACCTGTTCAAGTATTCCTCTTCTTTGAGCTCCGGGAAGTTTTCCGGCTCTCTGTCCATTGTGGGGGGACTGATAATCGGGGATATCGCGGTGAGCCTGAACTGGGCTTCTGTGGACGTGCTGTTCTACGCGGCCGTGACGCTGTTGGCATCGCTGGCCGTTGCGGATACGGAATTCAGCGACGCTGTGCGGCTTTACAGGATTCTGCTGATTGTGGGCACCGGTTTCTTCGGTATGGGAGGATTTCTGGTCTGTCTGGCGCTTGTGCTGCTGTCTGCGGCCACTACGCCTACTTTCGGCGGGTTCAGCTATTTCTGGCCCCTGTTTCCTTTCAATAAAAAAGCCCTGGGCAGACTGCTGTTTCGCAGTCCCACGCCCAAGGCTCAGCCCTCCAGGATATGGTATCGAGGCAAGGTTCACAGATAGATTAGTTTGCTTTCTTGAATTCCAGAGGGTACTGCAGACCGGGGAGAATCTCGCCCTCGCTGGGGTCAGCGCCGGAAGGAAGCTCAAGCTTCAAGGTGTCGCCGCTGATTGTGAAGATATCGTATGCGCTCTTGTCGATATCTTCCCCTGATTCAGCCATGTAGAGCTTGTCGCCGGATGTCTCGTATTTGCCGCTGGTGGTCATCTCGTTCAGCAGGGAGTCTACATCCAGTTGGCTCTCGAAAGTCTGGCGGAGATAATCTTCGATGCTGCTGCCGTAGGTCTCTTCAAAAGCGGCATCCGCGCCAGCCTTGTCCAGTCCCTGATTGGAGAACTCGCTGTACAGCATTTCGGCGCTGAAAGCCAGGAACTCGTCCAGCCATGTGTTGAAGTTGGCCTTGAAAGATTCCTGCTCACCATACATGGTGAAAGTCTTGTCATCCTTGAACTCGAAGCAGATGGACATCATCAGCGGAGCGCTGAAGCCCGCATAGTCGTCGCCCATCTCTCCGGCCAGGAGATCCGCCAGGTCATAGTCCAGAGACCAGGTTCCTACCAATTCTTTTCCGCTGTCGCTGCCACCGCATCCGCATATGGTCAAAGCCATGACGAAGACCAGCAGTACGGCCAGTATCTTGCTCATTTTTTTCATTTCATTTTCCTCCTCAATTTATGATGACGCTTTAGATACATTACTTAGTTTAGCACTAATTTTCATGGCTTGCAAGGAGAATATGGGTTTTATGAAATTTCGTAATATAGTGTATAGAACATCAATATTTACATAATGTTTTATCCTTTTGGTCAAGTTTTGAGATTTTTGGTGGTTGAAACTAATATTGTTTGAAAGCCTTGGGAGGAAAAATAATTTTACGCTTAATATATTGATTACATTGCTAATTGTAGATACAAGTCGGCGGCGGTGCTCAGGAAGCAGATGAATATTATTGGGACGGAAGGTATTGAACAAGCGCGACATTGATGTGGCAGAAGAATATATGAAAATTAAAAACCCCACATTTTGTGAGGTTTTCTTTAAATAAAAGAGCGATAGACGGGACTCGAACCCGCGATTTCCACCTTGGCAAGGTGGCGCTCTACCAACTGAGCCACTATCGCATTACCTGCAAACAATCATAACCGCTTGCACTTATATTAGTATACGGCAAACTTTCCTGTCTGTCAAGCAATTTTTTGAATTTTTACAATTTTTGTATTTTATCATCTTCCGGCCCCTGGCTTTCAGCCTGTTCCGCGGCCTCAATCTGCCGGGGCGCACAGGGGGCGAAAGCATCCCTTGCCCTGTACAGCTCCCGCTGGAATGTCCGAAAATCGTCTTCCAGATAATCAAAAGCCAGAAAGGCAATCTTACCGCCCGCATATTCCAACACGAATATCTTGAAAGGAGTGGAAAAAAAGTAGATGGGTGCTGCCACCAGACCTACCGCCAGCAGGATAGAACAGGCCCAGATAATAGAGTCCCATCCAAAATAAAGGTGATCCACAATCTCCACAAAATGCAGGAAAAAGGCTGTGGCAATGCTGAGGAGGACTACGAACAGCAGCTCCAGCGCAAGGACGATGCCCAGCCTGGTGGTGGAAAACCCGGAACTGATGATATCCCTCACATCAAGGGTGCTCTCGCCTTTCTTCAGGCGATAGGCCCTGTAGGTATTATGGAGATATAGTCCCCTGACATACACCCGCTTATCTGTGAGCACACAGAAATTGCTCCGCATACGGCCTTCATCTAAAAATTTGTAAAGAAAGCCATGTCCTAAAATAGCCGCTTCTTTTTCAGCGGCATCCATGAATAGACTGTTGATTTCTGCCATATTTTTGAATTCCCCCTGTCCCCGGATATGCTGTTGTCTGTGAAAAAAGCGCCGAGGACGCTTCTTTCACGCTACGCCTGCCTTACGGCAGGCCTGTCTGTTTTGACTATGGTCTCACTTAGAACATCCCGGGCGGCAGAGCGCTCCGCCGCCAAGGATATTCAGGTGAGAATCAAGAACGAGGTGTCAAGCATGCGTCCACACTTTTCACCTCGTGTATATCATAAGGCTTACAGATGGTCCAGTCCCGTACGCCGCAAAAGGCATTGTAATTTTACCACAAATGCGTTATAATAATTTTGCGTGTATCGCAGACTCGTTCTGTATCGTGTGGTAGCCAACTACCAACCTTGCCACAGGAAGTGCCAGCTTCCTGTGGTGGTACACCGATATTATTACGTCCTTGTATTCTCGATTCTTATTTTACCATATCTTGTCTGTTTATACAAGTGGCAAAAAATTTTAAATAGAAGATTATAAAATAGATTATAAAATACTGTTGCGGGAGGAAATCAATGAACGGTATGAATGGCATGAACGCTGCTTCGATGCTGAAGCTTATGGGGGCGAGAAATCAATTCAACCGCAATCATCCGAAGTTCAGCGCTTTTCTGAAAGCAGTCTTTTCCAGACAGATAGAGGAGGGGACAGTGATTGAACTGAGAGTCACCAGGCCGGGGGAAGAGCCCATCACAACGAATATTAAGGTGCAGCAGTCGGACTTGGAACTTCTGGAGGAATTGAAGGAACTGATGAAATGATATATCTGTCACAATTTTCCTTTCCGGACATAGAGCGGGAATACGATTTCCTGATGGGGATAAAGAGGACCTGCTATGACAGTTTCTATCCCTTTCAGGTCCTGTCCGGGCATGGCTTGCGAATGCTGGATTTTGAGCCGATTACGATTCTGTACGGCGGGAACGGTTCCGGAAAGACCACAGCGCTGAATGTGGTTGCCCAGAAGCTGGGAATCACAAGGGAATCCGTGTACAATCGCTCCAATTTCTTTGAGGACTACCTGAAAATGTGCGATTTCGAGATGCGGGAGCCTGTTTCGGAGAACAGCAGAATCATCACCAGCGACGATGTCTTCGACTTCGTCCTGAACCTCAGATGCCTGAACGATGGTATCAGCCAGAAGCGGGAGGAACTGTTCGAGGAATACCTTGAGAATAAATATTCCCATTTCCAGATGAAGTCTTTGGAGGACTATGAGCAGCTGAAAAAGGTTCAGATGGCCCGCCGCAAGACTCAGTCCAGGTATGTAAGAAACAATCTTATGGACAATGTGCGGGAACATTCCAACGGCGAGAGCGCCTTTCTTTATTTTTCCGAGAAGATTCAGGAGAACGGCCTGTATCTTCTGGACGAGCCGGAGAACAGCCTTTCGGCCTTGCGACAGCAGGAGTTTGCGAAGTTTTTGGAGGATTCCGCGCGCTTCTTCGGCTGCCAGTTCGTCATATCCACCCATTCGCCGTTCCTGCTGGCCATGCGCGGGGCGAAGATTTACGACATGGACGAGGATGTGGTGGATGTAAAACGGTGGACGCAGCTGGAGGGAGTCAGGATGTATTTTGATTTTTTCATGAAGCATGAGAGGGAGTTCGGGCAGTGAAGCGGTGTGCATGCAAAAAAGAGCCGTCTGGAAAACGGCTCTTTTTCGTACTTAATTGTAGTTGTCGATGCAGGGCTGGAACATGTCCTTGGTCACGCCGCAGATAGGGCAGCACCAGTCAGCGGGAAGATCCTCAAAAGCGGTGCCGGGCTTGATGCCGTGCTCGGGATCGCCTTTCTCGGGATCATAAGTATATCCACAGGGATTACAAAAATACTTCTGCATATGAATCAGCCTCCTTTATTAGTTTTGAAATGTTTAGCCAAAGTATCTCTTCAGCAGACCCTCAAATGCCTTTCCGTGTCTGGCCTCATCCCTTGCCATCTCATGAACGGTATCATGGATAGCATCCAGATTGGCAGCCTTGGCTCTCTTGGCGAGATCGAACTTGCCGGCGGTAGCGCCGTTCTCGGCGTCCACTCTCATCTCCAGGTTCTTCTTGGTGGAATCGGTTACGACTTCACCCAGCAGCTCTGCGAACTTCGCGGCATGCTCTGCCTCTTCGTAAGCGGCTTTCTCCCAGTACAGGCCAATTTCGGGATAACCCTCTCTGTGGGCCACTCTCGCCATAGCCAGATACATACCCACCTCAGAGCACTCGCCCTCGAAGTTAGCGCGGAGATCCTTGATGATATCCTCGGGAACGCCCTGCGCAACGCCTACAACATGCTCCGCGGCCCAGGTCTTCTCCCCTGCCTGAGCGGTGAATTTCTCAGCGGGAGCATGGCAGATAGGGCACTCTGCGGGCGGATTGTCGCCCTCGTGAACATAACCGCATACTTGACATACATACTTCATACTATTTATCTCCTTTTCTTTTAAAGAATATCTGATAGCTTGTCTCAAAAATCCCCGGACTCCATGCAGCGGCTGCAGGTGCCGTAAAAATATGTCACATGCCCGGCCACATGTCCGTCAAAATGCGCGGCTGCTTTTTCTATGACAGAGTCTATATCCTCCATCTTCAAATCCACTACGCCGCCGCATTTCTCACAAAACAGATGGTAGTGGGGAGAAGTGTCCGCATCGAAATGGTCTACCCCGTCTCCCATATTCAGCCGCTTGATCTCTCCGTTCTCAGCCAGAAGCGTGAGATTGCGGTATACTGTGCCGAGACTGATGCTGGGATTGCGCTGCCGGACATTCATATAAATGATATCTGCAGTGGGGTGGTCTTTTCTTGTCATAAGAAATTGCAGAATCGAATCCCGCTGCCTGCTATGCTTCCGTGCAGCCATCCGACACTCCTCTCTTCGGCGCAGTCTGCCTTGCACTGTTTTCCAAAAATAGTAGTGATTACTGTTTTCATTATAAACGGTTGCAGACAAAAGTCAAGGGGCATGGCAAAATTTTATATTTGTTTTATAAAAGCACCCTGTCCAGCCTTGCGCCAAGGCGGCTGAGGATTTCGTTGCTGATGGTGCCGCACTGTTCCGCTATCTGGCCTGCGGTGATTTCCTCCTCCCCGGATACGCCTATGATGACGGCGGTATCTCCGGGCTGGATGTGGGAAATCCCGCTGACATCCACGATGGTCTGATCCATGCAGATTCTGCCGATGATGGGCGCTTTACTGCCGCGGATCAGAACGCTGCCCTTTCCGTAGGAGAGCTCCCTGGGCAGGCCGTCCGCGTAGCCGATGGAGATGGCGGCAATCCGCATATCCTGCCTGGCGGTAAAGGCGGCGCCGTAGCCCGCGGCCTCCCCGGCGTAGAGGGGCCTCAGGGAGGTGACTTTCGCTTTCAGGGAAAGGACAGGCTCCAGAATGCCTTTCCAGGGCAGGGTGTCCGCTTCGGAGCTCAGGAGCCCATAGAGGGCGATGCCCGGGCGGACGTAATCGGCAGCCAGTTTCAGCTCTTTTGCGGCGACCCGTCTCTCAGCGAACCGCAGGGATTGATTTCCGGAGGGATTGCCGCGGCCCTGGAGCAGAGTCAGGAGGCCGTAGCTGGCCAGCAGATGGAGGCTGGGGCAGGGATAGCCTTCCGCCTTTAAATAATCTACCACCTGATAAAAGGCGCTGACCTGGGCTTCGGTGAAAGCCCTGTGCTCCGGGAGGGGCGAGTCGGAGGCGCACAGATGGGTGAAAAGCCCGTCAATGACAATGTGCCGCAGTTCGCAGACGGCTGTGATTTCCTCTATATCTTCGCAGCGTATCCCTAAGCGGTGCATGCCGGTGTCGATGCCGATGTGGACATGGATGTCCGCCTCTGCCTGATTCAGCTGCCTGGCGTAAGGGTAGTCTATGACGGTCTGAATCAAACGGTAGCGGACAAGCAGCGGGAAGTCTTCGGGCGGGGTGTAGCCCAGTATCAGGATTTCGCCCTGGATGCCCGCTTCGCGCAGCTCGATGGCCTCCTCGACGCAGGCCACGCAGAAAGCGTCTACTCCCAGGAGGTTCAGCTGCCTGGAGATGAGGACGGCTCCGTGGCCGTAGCCGTCCGCCTTGACGGCGGGCATCAGGCGGCAGCGCTCCGGAAGTCTGGAGCGGAGTGCCTCGACATTGTGGGCAAGGGCCCTGGAGTCCACTTCAATCCAGGCCCGGGAGGCGGGGGATTTCTCATGGGAGAAAGCCGGGCTTTGTGCGGAGGGAGCGCTTCTCGCCTGTTCTCCGTAAGCCGCTTCCGGATGAGATTCCTCTGAATCCTCTCCCCCATAGGGCTCTTCCTGATACGGCTCCTCTGAACGCGCTTCCTCTGGGAAAGATTCCGGATAGGAATTATCCGGATAAGCATTATCTGTTTCTTCTTCCGCCATAACCTCTTCCGGGTACAGGCTGTCCCAATCTTCTTCGTTGGATGCATCTGAATAAGAGTCGTCAAATTCCGCGGAATCTGAATAAAATTCATTTTCGGACGAAATAACGTCATCCCCGTCCCATGCGTCACCGGAAGCAGCTGAGATAGCCTGTTTCCTGCCGCGTGCGGCGGGAACCGTCCGGCTGCCGGCTTCATGGGAACCCCGGCGCCCGGACTGCCGCCTCTCTTGCAGCCACGCCATGGCAAAGCCTGCGATGACAGACAGCGCCGCCACCGCCAGGTAATGCACAAAGCTGTTGTCCACCAGCAGCTCCGTCAGCCGCAGGGGCCTGGCGATGCCTCTGACCACCACGATAAAGGCAGGGTGCAGCATATAAATCCAGGTAGCGGCCGCGCGAAAAATGCCGCTGGATTTTTTAGGGATGCTCTGCAGAATCCGATACAGGAAGAACATGACAGGAATCAGCATCAGATACATGCTGTCATGCCGCTGCAGTTCAAAATGCCGCAGAAGGAATGCCTCCCCGGTCATAAGGGCAAAGGAGAGGGCGAACAGGGAGCAGAAAAACAGAAGCCTTTCAGAATCCGCCCCATCGTTCCGCTTCTGCCCGGCCTCCGCCATCCAGGCGCCAAGCACCAGGAACAGCGGCGCAAGGAACAGCCCGTTGCGGGTATAGGAGGAAATCTGGAAAAGGAATCCATAGACAGCCTCCACTGCAGGCGCTTTCGCGGCCAGCCCGTAATAACTGTCCCCGAACAGCCCAATGACATACAGCACGGCAGAAACGATTGTCATGCCCCGCAGGCTTAAAAAACGGCTCATCAGATACACCAGCAGAATGCCTGAAATGCACGCCGGAAAATACCACAGATGATAAAAAGTCCCGTCAAAGAAAAGCATCCGCAGCGCGGCGCCGACAGTAAGGTCTTTGTAATGTCCCGCATAGATGCCGATCGGCAGATACAAAATGATGCAGAACAGATAGAGCAGGGAAGTCTTCACCAGATACTTGCGGAATCTGTTCATTCCTTTCGGGGAGGCGGAAGCCTCGCCGGAGGGCAGGAATCCGGCCGCCACAAACTGTCCCGTCACCATGAAGAAGAAAGGGACGGCCACGCGGGCCAGCACTCTGGTGAGAAAAAAATCCGCCCCTTCATGAAATGAAGTCAGGGGCGAGGTGTGGATAGCGATGACTAACAGGGCGGCGGCAATCCGAAATCTGTCCAGACAGCCGTAATTTGCTTTCGTCCGCATCTGTTTACCTCCATTCTGTCAAAATAAAACCGTCTGCGTTATTGCCGGAGAGAGACCAGGAATCCTCTTCCGGCAGCTTCAGGCAGATCGGATCCGCGGCTGCTTTTAGATAAGAGATACAGACCTCGCGCCCATTGTCCGCCACCCGGCGCAGGCCGCTCCCGTAAGGAAACCGCTTTAAGCAGTCTGTGTATTCTTCCAGGGTCATATTCTGCTCTTGCATGATTGCCGCATGGGGCGCCCCTACATAGCGGAAATGCCAGGGCTCATGGCTGATGCCGGTGATGCTTTCTTTTCCCTCGGGGTAGCGCAGGATAAAGCCGTATTTCGCGGCGCTTTCCCGGAAATCCTGACAGGGGCCGGTATAGGGGAAATCCGGGCAGATGAAATCTATCTGCTCTTTTTTCGCGCCCAAATCCATGGCCAGGCCGGTCTGATGCTCGCTGTGGCCCGGAACCGCCACATAGGCGCGGGTGAACTCCGGCCCGTTTTCCCGGAGGCTGTCGTCCCAGATTTCCTGCTGTTCTCTGCGGGAGCGCCATGCGCTGACGAAAGCGATATGCTGCCAGCCATCTATCTCGTCCATCAGTCTTGCCAGCGCCTGAGCGGCAGGACGCTGCAGCAGGGCATCCGGCCGGGATTCCGTCACGGGGATGAGGTCTTCGGCAGCGCTCTCATCAAGGCCGTGGGCCTGATTTACCAGAATCAGGGGGCCTTTGTAAATGTCATGGCAGGATAAGGATAGTATTTTCATAGGAGTTTCTCTTCCGCGGTTTCTTTATGCCTGCGCGGCCTCAAGGCCCAGCTCCAGGATCCGTGAGAGGACTTCCCGGAAAGAATGGCCCGCGGCTTTCATCATGCCGGGATAGCGGCTGTGCTCCGTGAAGCCGGGAATGGTATTGACCTCGTTGAATACCACTTCCCCATCGGGGGTCAGGAACATGTCCACCCGGGCGAAGCCTGCGCAGCCCAGCGCCCTGTAGATGCGCTTAGCGGTCTCCTTGATCTCCCCGGCCTTGGCGGGATCGATTCTGGCCGGTACGTGGATGGCGGAGGTCTTCAGGGTATATTTTTCCGTGAAATCGAAGAAATCGCCGGAAAGCTCGATTTCGTCCACCTCGCCGGTAATCAGCTCCTTGTTGCCCAGCACGGCGCAGCCCACCTCAAAGCCGGGAATGTTCTCCTCCACAAGAACCTGATTGTCATACTGGAAAGCCAAAGCCACCGCGGGGGCCAGCTGCTCTTTGTCAAGCACTTTGGTGACGCCATAGGAAGAGCCGGCTTTCACGGGTTTCACGTAGAGGGGATAGCCTATTTTTTCCGCGAAGCTTTCCATGATTTGCGCGGGGGTGCCGGGCTCCATCACCAGATGCAGGGGCACGCGTATATCCTCCAGGCGCACCAGCCTGTGAGCGCGGTCTTTGTCCATCCCTAAGGCGGAGGCCAGAGTGCCGCAGCCCGCGATAGGGACGCCGGAGAGCTCCAACAGTCCCTGGAGGGTGCCGTCCTCCCCGTTGCCGCCGTGGAGCACCGGGAACGCGATGTCCAGGGGGATGCGGGATGGGCCGTCCTGCCCCAGGAGAATCAGGCATTTCTCGCCGCGGTTGGGGGAGAGGACTGCCGGGGTGCAGTCCGCGGGATTCTGCCAGGTATCGTTCAGCAGTTTGTCCACAGGCCCGGCATAGCGGAACCATTCCCCTTTCCGGGAGATGCCGATGAGCACGGGATTGTATTTTTCGCTGTCCAGATTCAGGATGACCCCTGAAGCGGAGGACAGGGATACGCTGTATTCGGGGGAACATCCGCCGAAGAAGACGCCTACATTTATCTTTTTCATCATATAACCTTCCTTTGCTTATTTGTATATGAAATATCCTACAACCAAAAGGAGGAAAAGTAAATAGCGGGAAGATTAAGATTTTTTTAATGATATTATTTTTCTTATTTTACACTTTCCCGGGGAAAATATGGTACAATAGTTTCATACCGTGATTATAGTAGAGAAAAGTATCGTGCGGGGGAGAGGGATTATGAAATTCAGGACGCGGCTGCGGGTCACATTCATCGTCATCATAGTTCTGCCGTTGATTCTGACGGCGGTGGCATTTCTGGGAATCGGACTGTATCTGATGAATGCCCAGAAAGGTTTTCCCATCGCGCGCCTGGACTATACGACGATGACGGAGAACATGCGGGAGGTGGCGGCGGCCACGGACGATGTGTTCTTTGACCTGAAGGAACAGATCGAGGAAGACTCCTCCAGGCTGGCGGACCTGGAATATCTGGACATGGTGAATTCGCAGATTCCGCACAAGACCACGTATATCATTGTACGGAAAGACGATGACCTCTATTACGCCGGAAATCAGGAGGCGGCGGAGATGATTTTCTCCCGCCTGCCCGGTTATGGGGAGGGAGGCACGGCGGAGAACCCTGACATCTACTACGATGAAATGGATAAATTCGTGAAGCAGCTGGACTTCATGTTCCCGGACGGACATCCGGGCAGCGCCTTCGTGGTCACAAAGGTGAACACGCTGATTTCCAGGAAGCTGCTGGTGGACATGTTCGTTGCGATTTTCCTGATACTGATTTTCACCAGCATCGTGCTGACCCGGTGGATTCACAGGGGGGTGTTCAATCCCATTAACGAACTGAATATCGCTATGCGCAAGATCAAGGAGGGGAATTTCGATTATGTGCTGCAGACGGACGCCAAGGGTGAAATCGGCGATCTGTACCGCAATTATGAGGACATGCGGCTGCGGCTGAAAGAGACCACCGAGGAGAACCGGGAGAGCGAGCGGCAGAACAGGGAGCTGGTCAGCAATATTTCCCACGATCTGAAGACTCCCATCACGGCCATCAAGGGCTATGTGGAGGGCATCATGGACGGGGTGGCGGTGACCCCCGAGAAGATGGACAAATATATCAAGACCATCTACAACAAAGCAAATGACATGGAGAGGCTGATCAATGAGCTGACCTATTACTCCGGCATCGACAACAACAGGATTCCGTATAATTTTCACCGGATAAACGTAGCCGATTATTTCGGGGACTGCATAGAGGAAGTGGGGCTGGACCTGGAGCAGAAGAATATCGAGCTGAACTACTCCAATCTGGTGCAGCCGGAAACAGTGATCATCGCGGATCCGGAGCAGATGAAGAAAGTCATCAATAATATCATCAGCAACAGCGTAAAGTATATGGATAAGCCCAAAGGCGCCATTGATATCCGGATTCTGGACGAGGTGGAATCCATCCGCATTGAAATCGAGGACAATGGCAAGGGTATCGCCCAGAAAGACCTGCCGAAGATTTTCGAGAGGTTCTACCGCACGGACGCCTCCCGGAATTCCGCCCAGGGCGGCAGCGGCATCGGGCTGTCCATTGTGAAGAAAATCATAGAGGATCACGGCGGTTATATCTGGGCCACCAGCAAAGAGGGCGAGGGAACCTGTATTCATTTTGTATTAAGGAAATATATTGAGCTTCAAGATGATAAATAGAGCAGGCATAAGGAAAGGTTGGGAGGAATATGAGCAAAATATTGATTGTGGAAGATGAAGTGGCAATCGCGGATTTGGAGAAAGACTATCTGGAACTGAGCGATTTTCAGGTGGATATCTGCAACACCGGGGACGAGGGGCTGGCTATGGCCCTGAACGGCGAGTACAATCTGGTGATTCTGGATCTGATGCTGCCCGGGATGGACGGATTTGAGGTGTGCCGCAAGATCAGGGAGGAGAAGAATATCCCGATTCTGATGGTTTCGGCCAAGAAGGACGACATCGATAAAATCAGGGGGCTGGGCCTTGGGGCGGACGATTATATGACCAAGCCTTTCAGCCCAAGCGAATTAGTGGCCAGGGTCAAGGCCCATATGGCGCGGTATGAGAGGCTGGTGGGCACGAACCAGAAGCCCCAGAACGATATCGTGGAGATTCGGGGCATCCGTATCGACAAGACGGCGCGCCGTGTATATGTGAACGGCGAGGAGAGGACATTTACCACCAAGGAGTTCGATCTGCTGACTTTCCTGGCGGAGAATCCCAATCATGTGTATACGAAGGAGGAGCTGTTCCGGGAGATCTGGGACATGGATTCCATCGGAGATATCGCTACGGTGACGGTGCATATCAAGAAGATCCGGGAGAAGATTGAGAAAGATACCGCGAAGCCCCAGTATATTGAGACTATCTGGGGGGTTGGGTACAGGTTCAAAGTGTAATTTTTGGAAGGAAAATAAAACTGCCGCGTGTGTCCTGCAGGTCTGCCGCGCGGCAGGTATGGCTTTTGGGAGAGTTAGGGGGAAGTGTATGCTGCCGGGGGCTTTTTTGGAGAGAATGGAGCAGATGCTGGGAGAGGAATACGGGGCTTTTCTGGAAAGCTGTGGAAAGGAGAGCGCTCAGGCCCTGAAGCTGAACCCGGGCAAGATCGGCAGCGACGGACGCAGCGCGGCCAGGCGATTTGGCTCGGGGACGGCTTGTCCGGACGGCGCGGACAGAAAGGGACGGGACGCTGCGGGGCAGCGCGGCACGGATGCGGAGGGGCGGGACGACGCGGAGCGGGCTGGTGGATTCGCTGTCGGTTTCGCGCATTTATGGCCGGTTCCCTGGGCGGAGGACGGGTATTATTATCTGCCGTCGGACCAGCCGGGGAAGCATCCTTTTCATGAAGCCGGGCTGTACTATATCCAGGAGCCCAGCGCCATGGCTCCGGCGGAGCTGCTGGACGTGCAGCCGGGAGAGCGCATATTGGATCTGTGCGCGGCTCCGGGCGGGAAGAGCGTGCAGTTAGCCGCAGGGCTTTCGGGCAGCGGAATCCTGGTATGCAATGAGATTCATCCGGCCAGAGCGAAGATTCTGTCGGAAAATATAGAGCGGATGGGCATCGGGAATGCCTGCGTCCTGAATGAGACGCCACAGCGTCTGGCGGAGGCGTTTCCGGGGTATTTTGATCGTGTACTGGTGGACGCTCCCTGTTCCGGGGAGGGGATGTTCCGCAAGAACGAGGCGGCCTGTGAGGAGTGGAGCCCGGAAAACGTCAGGCTGTGCGCCGAACGCCAGGACGGGATTCTGGACTGTGCCGCTAAAATGCTGCGCTCCGGGGGACGGCTGGTGTATTCCACCTGTACGTTCGCGCCGGAAGAGGACGAGGGGAGCGTTGGCAGGTTCCTGGGGCGGCATGAGGGATACAGGATATTGCCCATAGAGAAAGAAAAGCTGGGGCTGGCCGGATGCGACGGAATGCCGGAGATTGTCGAAAATCCTGTCCCGGGCCTGGAGGATACGCTGCGCCTGTGGCCCCAGCGTGTCCGGGGAGAGGGGCATTTCGCGGCTGTGCTGGAAAAGGATGGGAATGTTCCGGATGGATATCGTAATTACGCACTAAAAGATACGGTAAAAGAAACGATGAAAGAGGCGAGCGGAATCATGCCGGAGGAATTTCGGCATTTCTGTGCCGAGAGCCTGAAATTAGGGGAGGCCGGTTGGAGGCTTGGGGAAGCTGAGTGGAAGACGGGAGCCGCCGATTGGAGGCATGGTGAACCGGACCGGAAGATTGGGGAACCTGCCCGGAAGACGGCCATACCAGAGGCGGAGAAAAGCAGGGGGTATGGCCGAAGCGGCGGACAGACAGGGCGGAAAGCCGGGGGAAGTCCGGGGACAGAGGAGCTTCTTTCCGGACTGGGAGAGGCTGTGGGGCTGAAAGGCGCGCTCAAACTTATGAAGCTGGGGGACAATCTCTATCTTGCACCGGCGGACATGCCCTCCCTGAAAGGCCTGAAAGCGCTCCGGCAGGGTCTGCATCTGGGCGAGGTGAAAAAGAAACGGTTCGAGCCCTCCCATGCCCTTGCGCTGGCGCTGCGCCCGGCCTGCGCGGCCCGTGTCTGGAATCTGGATTCCGGCAATCAGGCGGTGTCCGCTTACTTAAGCGGCCAGACTTTCCCGGCAGAGGGAGAGAAAGGCTGGTATCTGATCTGCGTGGACGGTTTTGGGATTGGCTGGGGGAAGCTGGCGGCTGGCTCCATGAAGAATCATTATCCCAGAGGGCTGCGAAAATGAGGGACAGATGGCATATATCTGGAAAAACTGATTCATACTGCACTGGTTTGAACGGATAATTATAAAGGAAGAGAGGAAACGGGATGAGGGGGATGAATCGGCGGACTTTTTTCTTTGTGCTTGGGGTGATATCTATCCTTGGGATGGTCCTGCGGTGGACAGGTATCCGGTTTGAGGGAGTGGATTACAAAGTCTGCCTGGAACCGTGGTATCAGCAGCTGAAAGAGGGCGGCACGCTGGCTGCTCTTGCCGGTTATGACGGGGATTACAATCTGTTTTATGTAACGATCCTTTACCTTTTGACGCTGGTACCTGCGGAACCAATTATCAGCATCAAGATGGTTTCCATTTTGTTTGATTATGTGGCGGCTTTCGCGGTGATGCAGGTGGCAATGTCTGCGGGGGAGGAAACGGGTAAGGGCCGATTCTGTGGAGCGCTTGCCTATGGGCTGGTGCTCTGCAACCCGGTGGCAGTGATAAACAGCGGATATCTTGCCCAGAGCGAAAGTATATGGGCTGGCCTGGCGCTGCTTGGCTTCTGGTACCTGTCACAGGAAAAGCCTGTAAGAGGGATGTGGATGCTGGGGTTCGCTCTGGCTATGAAACTGCAGGCTGTGTTCATTCTGCCCATTGTGCTGATTCTCTACTTTTATAAAAAGACATTTTCTATTCTGCATCTGCTGTGGATACCAATTGCCATTCAGGTATCGTGCATTCCGGCAATCATAGGAGGATGCGGCTTTGATGTGGCTTACCGTACCTATTTCCGGCTGATGGGTGAATACCCGTTTATGTATTATTACTATCCCAATATCTGGACATTCTTCAAGGAGGCGCCATATTATCTGTTTGGGAAAGCGGCGATTGTGCTCGCTTTTATGGCGCTGTTGATGTTCGCGGTGCTGTTCGTGCAGTCCGGCCGCAGGCATGCCATGAAAGATTATCTGGAATATGTGGCATGGACTACCATGACCTGCGCCATGCTGCTGCCCTGTATGCATGAAAGGTATAATTATATTGCGGAAATCGTGCTGCCGGTATGCGCCGTCTTTGAGAAAAAATACCGCGTTCCGGCGGCAGCTCTGGTGCTTTTGTCTGCGCTATGCTACGGGGGCAGCTATCTGGGGTGGAGCCCTGTGTCCCATTACGCTCTGGCGGCGGGGAATCTGTTGATTTATTTTTACCTCACATGGAAATGCTTTTACGGACTGTATGACGGATGCCGTGCCGGAAAGAGGGTGGAACCATGCTGAAAATAGAGAAGAAAATGATTTCATGGGCAGAGAGGCATATGCTCTGGCTCCTGGTGGCGCTTGCGGCAGCTCTGGGGCTTTATTTGAGGAAGATAGTAGTCTGGTGGGGCGCTCCCGATATAAATTGTTATTTTGACAGCCATGAAAATAATGTCCAATCCGCATTTTATTACCTGTTGATTCATCTGACGCAATATCTGCCCGTGCTGCCTCTGCACAGTGTGAAATGGCTTGTGGGGATAGCGGATTATATTGTGGCAGCGCTTTGTTTTGTGGCGGTAGGCGGTCTTAAGGATGGGCTGAAAATAAAAAGCGCTTTTTATCTTGTGGTGTGCATACTGTCGCCGGTGGCGTTTTTGCGGGGAATCTGCTGGGCCCAGGTGGATGCCCTGGCTTTCGGCTTTCTCCTGGGGGCCTGGATTTTGTGGGAAAAGGAAAAGAGGGCAGTCGCGACGGCGCTGGCTATATGCGGGACTGCGCTGTATCCCTGTTTTTTGTTGCTGGTATTGGGATGGATGCTCTGGGGAAAAGAGAAACGGCCGGGAAAAGATTGGATTTATTTTGGGATTCTGGCAGCGGCCTGTTATCTGGTGCAGGGGATTTCAGGCCTGGCCATGGGACAGGCCTGGAGGGAGAGCGTGGTTTCCTGCGTGCGCTGGGCCTCTTACGATCCTTGTCTGGGGACAGCTTATCAGGAGCCGCTTTTGTGGGTGAAGCAGATGGCGGGCCTGTTTGGCTATGGAGCGGCCATGACAGGGGGAATGGCAGCCTGTCGCCACAGGATTTCTTATGTGGCGGCGCTGGCGATTCATTTGGCGGTACTGTTAGTGTATGGGAGTATCCTTTTTCCTGTTTTAATTTAGACGTTTTTTGGACATGGAAGGGAAGAGGGGCGATATGCGGAGTCGGATTCTCTATGAGGATAAAGAGGTGCTCGTGGCCCATAAGCCCGCGGGAATTGCGGTGCAGACAGCCAGGACAGGACAGGCGGATGTGGTCAGTGAGTTGAAGAATTATCTGTTCCAGGGCAGAGGTGGCTTATGTATGGCTACGGGGCGGCAGGAGCCTTATCTGGGCATCATCCACCGCCTGGATCAGCCTGTGGAGGGGCTGCTGGTATTCGCGAAGACCAGGCGCAGCGCGGCTTCCCTCACCGGACAATTGCAGCGGCAAGGCGATGAGGGGAGCTTTTGTAAGCGATACTATGCAGTGCTCTGCGGCATACCTGCAGCCAGGGAAGGGCGATTGGAAGACTGCCTGTACAAACAGCCGGTGAAAAACGGAAAACGTACAGACTACATATCTGTAATCAAAGAAGCCGGCCCTGAAATGCGGGATTCCGCTGAGGGTTCAGGCCGCTCTGAGAGTTCTGCCTGCCCGGAGGGACGAGGCTGTCCCGAAAGCCGGAGCGGGAGACAGGGGCATCGCAGGAATGCAGCCGGTGATCCGGCTCCCGGAAGCAAGAGCCGTCCCGGAGACCGGCAAAGGCTCTCTGCTGCTGCAAAAGAGCCAAAAATCTGCAGGGCGGTGCTGGAATACCGTATCCTGCAGACCAGGGAAGAGCAGGGGCTCGCCCTGGCGGATATCGGCATCGATACAGGCCGCTTTCACCAAATCCGCGCCCAGATGGCTCACGCGGGGACGCCTCTTTTAGGGGATTCCAAATACGGAAATGAGAGGACAAAAGCGCTGGCACAGACTCTCGGCGTTCGGAACGTGGCCCTCTGCGCTTACCGGCTGGGATTTCTCCATCCTGTGTCCGGGAAAGAGATGAATTTTCAGATAAAACCGGAGAACCCGGCATTTTCCTCTTTTTCACAGTTATGATTTTCCGGAAAAATATCATACTAATATAAAACACCGGTGCGGCAGCCGGGGCATCGGGGAGGTTAGTATGATGGAAAAAATCAGAGAAAACAGATTCGTGACACTGCTCCTTTTGACAGGGGCAGTTTATTTTTTCCTGAAAGTCATCACGCCGCTGACGGCGCCGGTGCTGGCGGCCATGCTGTTCGTGACGATTTTCGGCCCGCTGCTCCAGAAAATGCAGAAAAAGCTGAAGCTCCACAGGCAGATAGGGACATTGCTTCTGCTGCTCCTGGCATGCGGAGTCTTCGGCGGCTTGCTGTGGATTCTGTTTTCCTGGATTATCGGGAGCCTGCCCGGCCTGGTGGAAAACCTGGATTCCCTGGAGGCGGAGCTGTCCCTTTTCATCCACGATATCTGTGATGCGGTGGGGCGGGCCATGGGAATAGACAATCTGTATCTGGAGCAGCTGCTCCTTGCAAGGATTCAGGACGGAATCGATTATTTCCAGCTGCAGTTCCTGCCCGGGATGCTCTCCCAGTCTCTGGCTTATGTGAAGATGTTCGCCTCCGTGGGCGGCTTTCTGGTGACTTTCCTGATAGCGGCGGTGCTTCTGGCGAAAGATTACGATGACATCATGAACCGGCTGCTGGAGCGGGAGGAATGCTATGTGTACCTGGAGATTATCTGCGGAATCATACGCTACATCGCCACTTTCGTTAAGGCCCAGGTCATCATCATGAGCCTTATCGGGACGCTGGCGGCTGCGGCGCTGGGAGTCGCCGGGATACACAATGGCATCCTCTGGGGGCTTCTGGCGGGGCTTTTGGACGCGCTGCCCTTTATCGGGACAGGGGTGGTTCTGGTGCCTCTTTCCATTCAGCAGTTTTTTTGCGGGAGCTATGTGAGAGGGGCGGTGTGCCTGCTGGTGTACGTGGTGTGCATTTTCGTCCGGGAGCTGCTGGAACCCAGGCTGATCGGGAAAAAAATCGGGGTTTCCCCCATAGCGATACTGCTGTCCATCTACGCGGGCATCAAACTGTTCGGCATTTGGGGCATCATCGGCGGCCCTCTGGGCTTCATCATAATCTGTCAGGCCTATATGAGCCTGGAAAGGCGCAGAAGAGGCGGGGATTATCATGCAGCTGAAAAAAGTCAGTAAATTTTTCCGAAATATAAAACCTTTTTCCGGCTGGACAGGTTATATTAAGTGAAAAGGGAATACAAAGGAGCCATCGTGGAAGAGCGTCAGTGGATACATGCCATTCGCAAAGGGAATAAGGAGCCTCTTGGGGATATCGCGGAGAAGTATTATGACGATATCTATCGTTTCTGCGCCTTTCAGACAGGCAGCAGGGAGGATGCCTGCGATCTGGCTCAGGAGACCTTTGTCCGTTTCATCCGGTATGTGGAGAGTTACCATGAACGCAACCTGAAAGGGTATCTGCTGACGATTGCCATGAATGTGTGCAGGGATTACCTGCGCCGGAAGTACAGGGAGACTGCGAATATGTGGGACGGCGGGCGCTGGACGGAAGAGGGGCAGTACATAGGAAATGGGCATGGCCGGGGCTGCGGATTGGAGGAAAGCGGCTATGACTGCCTGGAGGCGGGAAGCAGGGCCTGTGACAGGGGGGAGCAGGAAGAGGAATATCGGAAATCGCCAGCGCCCACGGCCGGGGCCTTGGGACAGGGGATATATGGCAGTCCGGAGCAGCAGGCGTATGGCAGCCTGGAGCAGCAGGCGTATGACAGTCCGGAGCAGCACGCGGTGGACGCGGATATCCGCAACAGGCTGATGCAGGCCCTGGCCAGGCTGCCGTATATGCAGCGGGAGGCCATTCTGCTCCATTACCTGTACGATATGAAATACCGGGAGATAGGGCGGGCGACAGGCACGCAGGTCTCCACTGTAAAGTCCAGGGTCAGGCAGGGGATGGAGAAGCTGCAGGGAATTCTGCGCAGGGAGGATTTCCTGGACTGAGAGCGGGGAAAGCATCGAAATGAAATGAACGAAATAACGATAACCCGATAATGCGATAAGAATATAACGGGAAAATGTGACTGCGGAGGGATAAAGATTTGAAGAAAAATCTGAGTGTGGGAAATAAAGACGATTGCAACACGGCGGGCTTTGGCAGGAAAGCGAAAGATTTCCGCAGGAAAGATTCCAATACAGATGAAAAGGCGGCAGCAGAACGGCTCAGGGCGGCAGCGGAGACGCTTGTCCCCGAAAAGGAAAAACGCGGCGATGCATTAAGGCAAATACGGAAAAACATCCATGAAAAAACCATGTGTCAAACAGACCAGATTATCTCGCTGAGGAATCTCTTTCTGATTCAACTGCGGCACATCTCCCCCTCCTTTTGGATTATCCAGGGAATCCTGGCAGGTAGTCTGGCGCTTTTATTAAAAAAGATATCCATGGACGACGGAGCGCTGCCGGACTATCTGCGCTGGATTTCCGTGCTGGCCGCGTGGATGGGGGTGCTGGGCTGCTGCAGTCTGGGGCGGCATTTTTCTCAGGGGATGGCGGAACTGGAGCAGAGCTGCTATTTCAATCTCCCGCAGCTGTGGACCATAAAGATGACATTGTCAGGGGCTGCGGACGTCCTGGTGCTGGCCCTTGGCAGCGGAACGATCGCCGGAAAGACGAATCTGCCTTTCGGACAGGTATGCCTGTATGTGATGGTACCCTTTGTGCTGTCGAATATCTGCTGCCTGCTGTTCTTCACGGCCCTGCGGGGCAGCAGGAACCGCTATGGACAGCTGGTGCTGGCGCTTATGACAGGGCTGCTGGCCGCAGCGGTCAGCTCCCTGCCCATGGAGGCCTATGCGAAAGGCAGTCTGTGGGCCTGGGCGGCGGTATTTTCCGGCGGAATCGGAATTTATCTGTGCCAGCTGCGGTACATGTATGGAAAAATCAGGAGAGGTGAGATAGTATGCTGGAACTGACTTTGGACAGTGTGACGAAAAAATATGGAAAAAAGACGGCGGTGAACGGAATTTCGTGCACCCTCACACGGGGAGTGTATGGCCTCCTTGGGGCAAACGGCTCCGGCAAGACCACCTTACTCCGCATAATCTGCGGCATTCTGGAGACCACGGAGGGGGCTGTGCTCTATGGGGGCGGCGCCATCAGGAGCCTTGGGGCCCGGTATCGGAGAATACTGGGATATCTGCCCCAGGATTTCGGCTATTACCCGGAATTTACCGCTAAGCGGTTCCTGCTGTATCTGGCGGCCCTGAAAGCAATCCCTAAGGACGAAGCCGGGAAAAAAGTGGAGGAGCTGCTGGGGCTGGTGGACCTGGCCGCATATCAGAATAAGAAAATCAAGACCTTTTCCGGGGGCATGGTGCGGCGGCTTGGCATCGCCCAGGCTCTTTTGAACAACCCGGAAATCCTGGTTCTGGATGAGCCTACGGCGGGACTGGATCCCAAAGAGCGCATCCGTTTCCGCAATATCATCAACTCCCTGTCCAGGGAGCGCATCATCATCCTGTCCACCCATATCGTGTCGGATGTGGAGTACATAGCGGATGAGATTCTCCTGATGAGGGAGGGGCAGCTGCTGGCCATGGGGGATATCGGCCATATGCTGGAGATGGCCCGGGGCAAGGTGTGGGAATGTATCGTGAGCCCGGAGGACACAGAGCGGTACCAGGCCGGTTTCAATGTGAGCAACCTGCGCAATACGGAAAAGGGCGTCAGGCTGCGGATTATCTCCGACGACTGTCCCGTGGAGGGAGCGCAGCCTGTAGACCCGAATCTGGAGGATGTGTATTTATACTGCGTACAGTTAAAATTTCCGAGTAACCTGACTACATAACGCCAGCCATGTACGTTGAACCAATGCAGTCTGGTTTCACGGCAAGTGAAATCGCTAAGCAGTATAAATTCTGGCGTTATGTAGTATGTATTATTTTCGTGAGCGATAAGGAGGGCGAACATGTTCAGAGCGGAGATTTACCGTGTTTTTTCCAGAAAGGCAGGTCTGGCGGCCATGCTTGCGGGGCTTTTCTTCATTTTGTATTATACCATGGGCAATACGGTCTGGGGAGAGGGGCTGGTGGACGAGGGCAGAATATACTATGGGAAAGAGGCCATCCGGCGGGACAAGGAGATAGCGGCCGAATTCTCCGGGCCGCTGACAGAGGATGTGGTGCGGGCCATCTGGGAAAAGTATGGCCCTCCTGTCAATTATGCCAACCGAAGCACCACGAAAGAGGGGCTGGAGGCTGCAGCGGCCACGGGAGGCAATGACAATTACTGCAACCGGGCCATGACCAGCCTCTTCGGCGAGGAAATCGTGGGCGAGGACGGTGAGGTCACTTACGCGCTGGCGGAGGGGTGGACCGAGAGCCGCTATCTGCAGGGCGGCTATACTTTCGGCTATACCGGGAGCAGCAGATGGTTCTGGGACAGGTTCATGATGGCTTATCAGCTGGCGTATATAACCATTATCGTGTTCCTGTGCCCCATGTTTTCCGAGGATTATGCGTTCCGCGCCACGGACATCATCCTGCCTGCGGCCAAGGGGCGGTTCCGGCTCTGGAGGCTGCGCCTGGCAGTGGGGTGCTTTCTGGCATCGGCCTATTACTGGCTGGCCTGCGGGAGCATTTTCCTGCTCTACATAGCTTATTACGGGACGGAGGGGCTATTGGTGAGCTGCGGGCTGGCGGGGGTTCCCATGTTCTTCCCGGAGGATGACATATCCATGGGAAAGGGGCTCCTGATGCTGTATCTGTGCGGGTGGGCGGCCGCCGTGGTGCTGGCGGCGCTGGTGTGCGCCGTCTCCGCGGCGAGCAGGCAGTCCTTTTCCTCGCTGGTGCGGTCTCTGGCGCTTTACATAGGCCCCTTTGCGTTCATGCGACTGGTTCTGGATTCCCTGCCCAGGGGGAGGGTGAATTCCCTGCTGCATATGATCTGCTACAGCATGCCGCTGTCCTTTTGCGGCAGCTATGTGGAAGTGTCCCATGGAGAGCGGTGGCTCATGGCGGCTGTGGCGCTGGCAGCGGCGGTTTCCGGAGCCGCTGTCAGCGCGCGCAGGTACTGCCATCATCAGGTGGGGCGGTGAAATGTGTTGAAAGAGCAGATGCACCATATAGCGGTATGGCGAAAAAAGTAGTACGCAATACCGTTATTACAGAAAAGGCACAATGGATTTCAGGGCATCGAGGCTGCCGCCTTTCATCAGGCGCTCCGCAAGTTTTTTCAGGGACTTCCGGGACAGGAAAGGGTAGAGTCCGGATAAATTCAAGACCTTGCCCTCCGGCAGTTCCTGCTCGATAAGCCAGTCCAGGGTGTCCTCCTCCAGGAAAGGGGCCAGTGCCAGAATGCCGTCCATGTCGGTTTCCGGATTGGCGTTTCTGATCAGGGAATCCAGGGCCTTGCCGCTTAGGAAAGGAGCCAGTCCGGCGACCTTTTTCAGGCTGCCGTTTAAGGTTCTCTGCTCCACCAGCCAATCCAAAGTCTCCTCGCCCGGGAAAGGGGCCAGTGCCAGGATGCCGTCCAGGTCAGCTGCAGGATTGGCGTTTCTGACCAGGGAGTCCAGAGTATTGCTGCTTAAGAAAGGGGCCAGTCCGGCCAGCTCTTTCAGGTTCTCCACATGAGCCCTCTGCAGCAGCTCATCCAGATATTCTTCATCTAAAAAGGGCGCCAGACCTGTGATGGCGTCCAGGCTGAGCTTTTCATGGCTTTCCTGTCCGCCCACATTATCCTCCACCAGCTTTTCTATGTTCTTCTCCTTTTCGTCTTGTTCATTTAGACTGCCTGACAGTTAAAACTTTCGAGTTACCTGACTGCATAACGCCGGTCATGCCCATTTAGCCAATGAAGTATGGTAAATTCCGGCGTTATGCGGTATAAACTTCCTGCGGATGCATCTGCTGTTCGTCTATGGTTCCAGTATAGCTTATCCGCCGGGAATATGGAATCAAGAGTTGCTTGAAACGCTGCGCAGGCGGCACTAAAGCGGCGCTTGAGCCGGGATTTTGCGGGATTGCCGGGGCTTTGCGCTTGTCAGGGGGTTGGGCTTATGATAAAATGACCTTATTCAAGGCGTGAAACGGCCGGATGGCCATAAGGGCCATAAGGGCCATGAGGGTTGCTGTGCTCATGGCAAAATGACCTTATTCAAGGCGTGAAACGGCCGGATGGCCATAAGGACCATGAGGGTTGCTGTGCTCATGGCAAAATGACCTTATTCAAGGCGTGAAACGGCCGGATGGCCATAAGGGCCATGAGGGTTGCTGTGCTCATGGCAGAATTTGTCCGCGCTGTGACGACAGGCAGGCACAGGGAAGTGGCAAGGCTGATCAGAGAGCCGGACAGTCTGCTGGAACAGACATTGAATCAGGACGAGGAGGCAGTGGCAGCCGCAATCGGCAGGGCCCTGCTTCTTTATATAACATTTTGACAGGTTCAAAAAACATATGGATGTGGTGGTCTTCCTGGCATTATGTATATAATAGAATCCAAGAGCAGGATTCTATTATCAAAGTTCTAAAATAGAATCCAAGAGCAGGATTCTCAGAAAGAGGACAGTGGAGCACGAGGCCGGAGGGAACGGACGGCAGTGAAAATAAAGTTTGCCGGAGGCAGAAAGGAACAGGTAGTGACATGAAGAATGAGATTTTGAAACGGTTTGAGGAAGTATTCGGCGAGGGCGGGGGCGTGAAAGCCTATTTCGCGCCGGGCAGGGTGAACCTGATTGGAGAACATACCGACTATAACGGCGGACATGTGTTCCCCTGTGCGCTGACTATCGGCACCTACGGCGCGGCAAGAAAGAGGGACGACAATAAGCTGCGCTTTTATTCCATGAATTTCGAGAGGCTGGGCGTCATCGAGTCCTCTCTGGAGGATCTGGTGCCCTCCAGGGAGGCAGGCTGGACAAACTATCCCAAGGGGGTCATGTGGGCTTTCGGGGAAAAGGGCATGAAAGTGCCCCGGGGCATGGATCTGATGCTGTACGGCAATATCCCCAATGGTTCCGGACTTTCCTCATCGGCATCGGTGGAGGTGCTGACAGGATACATTCTGCGGGATTTCTTCGGCTTTGATGTGACGAATCAGGACCTGGCGCTGATTGGCCAATATGCTGAGAACAATTACAATAAGGTGAATTGCGGCATCATGGATCAGTTCGCTATTGCCATGGGAAAGAAAGACAACGCCATCTTCCTGGACACGGCGGATTTGAGCTTCGAGTACGCGCCCATCGTACTGGAGGGTGCGAAAATCGTCATCGCCAGCAGCAACAAAAAACGTGGTCTGGGCGATTCCAAGTACAATGAGCGCCGCAGCGAGTGCGAGACGGCTCTGGCGGAACTGCAGCAGGTGGTGAAAATCAACGGCCTGGGCGATTTGAGCGAGGAGGAGTTTGAAAAATATCAGTCTGCCATCAAGGATGATGTGCGCAGGAAACGGGCGAAGCATGCGGTGTATGAGAACCAGAGGACTGTCCGCGCAGTGGAGGCTCTGAAAGCCAATGACGTGACACTGTTCGGCCAGCTGATGAACGCCTCCCATGTGTCTCTGCGGGATGACTATGAAGTGACGGGAATTGAGCTGGATACGCTGGCGGAAGAGGCCTGGAAGATTGACGGATGTATAGGCTCCAGGATGACCGGCGCGGGCTTCGGCGGCTGCACGGTGAGCATCGTGAAAGATGAGGCCATCGACGGCTTCATCGAGAAAGTGGGCAATGCTTATCAGGAGAAGATTGGGTATGCGGCGGACTTCTATGTGGTAGAGGTGGGCGACGGGCCCATGGCACTGTAGACGGGTATTCCCGCGGCAATGAGCCGAAGTCATATTTGCAGGACTTTGGCGAATGCCGCGGGGTATTTGATTGAGAGCCGGAACTGCAGTTCAGAAAACCAAAGTTAGGAGATTATTATGATTCAGACAGATATCAGAAAATTGGTTGCGTATGGTGTGCGGACAGGGCTGGTGCCGGAGGAGGACATCACCTTTACCGCGAACAGGCTGTTGGAGCTGTTCGGATTGGATGAACCGGGGGAGCCGGGAGAGAAAGCGGAAGAGAGTGAGGCACGTGCCGCCGGCTGCCTGAACGCGCAGGATGGCGGGGCGGCTCGACTGGCCGGAGAGCTGGAGGAAATCCTGAACCGCATGTGCGACTACGGCTGCGAGAATGGCCTCATTGTTGAGGACAGCGTGGTGTACCGGGATCTGTTCGACACGAAGATTATGAGCATGCTGATGCCCAGGCCCAGCGAGGTCATCCGCAAATTCCGGGAGCTGTACGAGACGGAATCTCCGAGAGCGGCAACGGATTATTATTATAAACTCAGTCAGGATTCCGACTATATCAGGAGATACCGCATTGCGAAAGATATGAAATGGGTTGCGCCTACCAGGTACGGCGATTTGGACATCACCATCAATCTGTCCAAACCGGAGAAAGACCCCAAGGCCATCGCCGCCGCCCGGAACGCGAAGCAGTCCGGCTATCCCAAGTGCCTGCTCTGCCGGGAGAACGAGGGCTACGCGGGCCGGGTCAACCATCCGGCCAGACAGAACCACCGCATCATCCCGGTGACGATTAACGGCAGCCAGTGGGGGTTCCAGTATTCGCCCTATGTTTATTATAATGAGCACTGCATCGTGTTCAATTTCCAGCATGTGCCCATGAAGATAGACCATGCCGCGTTCTGCAAGCTGTTCGATTTCGTGAAGCAGTTCCCCCACTATTTCGTGGGCTCCAACGCAGATCTCCCTATCGTGGGCGGCTCCATCTTGAGCCATGACCATTTCCAGGGCGGTCATTATGAGTTCGCTATGGCAAAGGCTCCTGTGGAGAGGAGCTTCACGGTAGAGGGCTTTGAGGACGTGGCTGCGGGGGTGGTGAACTGGCCCATGTCGGTGATCCGGCTGAACGGCCCGGACAGCGACAGAATCATCGCCCTGGCAGACCGGATTCTGGAGAAGTGGCGCGGGTATACGGATGAAGATGCATTTGTGTACGCTTACACGGACGGCGAGCCCCACAATACTATCACGCCTATTGCCAGGAAACGCGGGGACAATTTCGAGCTGGATCTGGTGCTGCGCAACAACATCACCACCGAGGAGCATCCTCTTGGGGTATATCATCCCCATGCGAAGCTCCACCATATCAAGAAAGAGAACATAGGCCTCATCGAGGTCATGGGGCTGGCCGTATTGCCCGCCCGCCTTAAGGGAGAGATGGCGCAGCTGAAAGAGGCTATCCTCACCGGAGCGGATCTGCGGGCGGACGAAGTGCTGGAGAAGCATGCGGACTGGGTGGAGGAGTTTACGCCTAAGTACGAGAAGATAGATGCCGCCAACATCGATGAAATCATTGAGAAAGAAATCGGCCTGGTGTTCATGGAAGTGCTGGAGGACGCCGGGGTGTACAAGAGGACGTCCCAGGGGCAGGCGGCTTTTGACAGATTTATACGGATTCTGTAGAAATTGCAGAAATATGACAGGGCTGTCAGCTGTGGCGGCCCTGTCAGGAAATTCTTAATTTCTATGCGCATTTTGTTGAAACGGTTTCCCAAGTATATTTCCTATCTGCTCTGGAGCGTGGTCCTGTTCAGGCTCCTTTGTCCGATTACTCTGGAATTCGGAATCAGCCTGGTGCCAAATCTGAAGCCCGTGTTCTATGAGTACAGATGGGAGGAAAAGGCTGTTCCCGCAGAATGGCCGGGCGAACCTGTCGCGACCGATACAGTTGATGAAGCGAAGAAAGAGCCGGAATCTGCACAGGCGGCTCCCATAAAATCACATCCGGATGTAACTTCTGCGGTTACAGAAATCTCCTGGCAGGAGCGGTTCCTCTTATTTGGAAAATATATATGGGTATCAGGAATCGGGATTCTGCTTCTGTACAGCGTGATATCCGCTGTCAGGATTCGCAGGAAAGTATCAATAGCAATCCCTCTGAGAGAAAATATTTATATGACAGATGAAGCGGTATCTCCGTTCGTAATGGGCATATTCAGGCCCAGGATTTATTTGCCGGGGAATTTGCGCCAGGAAGAGCAGGAATATATTATCCTGCATGAGAAATTCCATATCAGGCGCATGGACCATATCGTCAAGCCGGCGGCGTTTGCCGCGCTGTGCATCCATTGGTTCAATCCGCTGGTATGGATTGCGTTCATTCTGTCCTGCAAAGACATGGAAATGAGCTGCGATGAAGCAGTTATTAAAAGATTTGGGGAGGATATCAGGGCAGATTACTCCGCTTCTCTGCTGGCCCTTTCCGCGCCCCGCCGTGTCCCTGGAGGAATTCCGGTGGACTTCGGGGAAGGAGATACGAAAGGCAGGGTCAGGAATCTGGCGGCTTTCAGGAAGACCCAAAAGGGCGTACTGGGCCTATGCATGCTGCGGCAGAGAGGACATCGTCTGCTTGAAAGAGGACAGGACAGTATGGACTTGGGGAACCGTTTATTTTGAGGGCAGCTATTATTCGCCGAATGTCTATTATCTGCAAAATCCTCAAAAGATTTTAGAAGACGCGGTGCTGGTCACAGGAGGCTGGTTCAACCATGCAGCATTGCTTAGGGACGGGACAGTCTGGACCTGGGGGTACAACATGTCCGGGAATTGCGGTGTTGCGGATCTGGCCCCAATCGGTGAGCCGACGATGGTGGCGGAGGATGTGGTCATGGTCTGGACAGACCTTGCACTGAACAATTACCCGCAGCCGGGTGCAGAAGATATCGCCATGGCCTGGACAGGCGGGCTGCGGTATGATATGGAGCATGATGACATTGCAGAGCTTGGGATATCTATCCAAAGCATTTGAATAATACGGTGATTCAGAAAGCCGACGGCTCTTATTGGGTATGCGGCGAGAATGTGGGGACGGAAGAGAAGACAGTGCATGGCCGGGAGGCTGACTACACTGTAGTCTGCGCACATGAGTTCCATCCCTGCAGATAGCTTTGCGATGCCGTTTTTGCGCATAGTCCCATATTCTTTTTGACATTCTGGATGTCACTGTATTACAGCCGGTCCCAGAGCCATAACTGCCTGGAGCTAATGTGCTCACTGCAAGAACACTGGTCATTGTACCATGCCGTCTTTTATGATGACAATCCGATTGCAGTAGTCGGCTACCGACTTATCGTGGGTCACTATGATGATTGTCTTGCCTGCGCGGTTCATTTGCCGGAACATCTCCATTATTGTGGTCTCTGTGTGGGAGTCCAGGGAACCGGTGGGTTCATCTGCCAACAGCACGTCCGGATTGTTCGCCAGGGCCCTTGCTATGGCGGTGCGCTGGCATTGGCCGCCAGATAATTCATAGGGATGGCTGTCTCGTTTGTCATATATCTCCAGCTGCCGCAATAATTCCTCTACCCTGGCGGATATGGCGTTCTTATTGCTCTTCCCGTATTGCAGCGGGAGCGCTATATTCTGGAAGACTGTTCTATCGTCGAGAAGCGCGTGGTACTGGAGGATGAAGCCGATTTTCCGGGAGCGGAAAGCGCTTAACTGTCTCTGGCTCAGGCCATTGATCCGGCTGCCCTCAAAGAGATATTCGCCCTCGTCCACTTGAACCAGACCGCCTAAAACATTCAGCAGCGTAGACTTGCCGGAGCCGCTTTTGCCCATGACGGCTACCATTTCCCCTTCTTTTATGGACAGGTTGATACCTTGCAGGGCATGTACTGCCCTGTCGCCGGTTCCGAAGCTCTTCTTGATGTTGCGCAGCGCTATTTTTTCCATCAAATTATCCTCCTCACTCTTTCCTCCATAAAAAATCCGTTCCTGTAAGTTTCCTGACGATTGCCATTGCGGGCATGGCGGTCAGAGGAGACAACAGGAAGCTTGCGGCCACAAGTGGAAAGCTATAGGAGCCGCTTACGGCACCGCTGATGAAAAAAGCCGACAGATGACAGATCGCGGCAATCAGGAGCGCCTCAGACAGAATCATTATATATATCCTGAAATATCCTGCGCCCAGCAATATATGAGTATAGTAAGCATTTAGGTTTCTCAGGCTGTTCAATGACAAATAGACGCACATGCAGAGGAAGGAAAATACAGCAATGCAGCAGACCAGGAACAATGTGCTGTCATAGTATTCCGCATTGGAAAGCTGCAGCATCCTGACGGTGAACATGCTGACATCTGCTATATAGTATTCGGGGATATTATATTTGCTGCGGATGCTGTCATAGTATGCGACAAAGTCATTGAGTTCATAGCCCTCTGACATGGTGATGATGAAATTGAGGTACGAGGAATATGCTACTTCCTGCATCAGCCGCTCGTCATCCGGTTGGGAATCCTCGTTGTGAATATCAACAGGGTCATATGGGAAATCCAAAGCCGGAACAAGGATATAATCATCCAACACCTCGATGTTATCCTGCGAAAAACTTAGCATCGATTCGCTTTCCTCTAAAATGCCTATGATTTTGAAATCGACGCTCTTATTCCAATAAAAGCCCTGAAGCATATCGCCTACCGAGAAATTGTCGGCATAATTGCGCCCGACCATTACAGGAACATAATCATTTCTGTATATGAAATCGTCATTTTGGAGCGGCCGTCCAAAGCTGACATTCAGCCCCAATTTCCCAATTATATTTTGTGAGATATAATAAGCCTTTGCCCGGAAATAAGTCTGGCCGGACATTTCAAAGCTGTTGTCCTTTGAGCCTTCTCTGTAATTGGCTATAAAGCTTATATTGTCTTTGAATTCCACAAGTTCAAGCGGTTGTCTGATCTGCAGATAGTATTCAAAAATCTGCTGATTCATCAATTCGCGCTGAGCATTTTTCAAATCGTTCAGCCTGTCCAGGGAGTGGTAGAATATGCCGGAATCTCCATCTTCGAACTCCTTGGAGACGAAGAAATATTCTTTGCCGTTATATATGGTCTTTAGACGCTCATCTACCACCCGGACATCTCCGGATTCCGTAAAAAGGAAATTCAGCAGGAAGAAGACCACGGTAAGAAGGACTATCATAAGGAGGAACATGAATTTCGTCTTTTTTATATTAAGGATCAATTGCTCCATTATCATATCATTCACCTCAGGTAACGATTTGTCCAATTCCTCAGATACAGGATGACAGGTACCATGGAAAGTGGAATCAGCAGAACCGAAACAGTTAAGGCATAAAGCACATCCAGGCGGCTGTATCGGCTCTTCAATGACAATATGGCGGCTGCGCTCCCGAGCAGGTAACACGGGCTGCATGTAAGCATAAAATCCCCCAGGAGATCCAGCAGTATATGGAGATCCGATACTCCGCACAGCCTCTTCACGGACAGAGGATATTTTTGACTTTCCAGCCAATATGATATGCTGATTATAGCACAGATTAAAAGGCACAATAGCACTGAAACAAATACGGCTAAACCAGTATTGCGCTCTTTGTACATGGCTCTGACTCCCACTTTTTCGATTTCCGTTTCGCTTATGATGCTGCCAAGAGCGTCATCCTGCAGGAGACTTCTGCTTTCCCGCCCACCGTCTAATACATAAAAGCCATCTGACTGGAAAACATCCAGCATGGCATCCAGATTGATCCACAGATAATTGTCCAGCAGGCTGGGAGATTCGGTGCCAAGGATTCCGATTACTTCATAAAGCTCGTCTTGCACCGCGTAATAAGTCCTGCCATCGATGGTCTGGCAGTCATCCCTGCGGTTGCGTCCGATCAGAGCGACTTTTTTGCCAGCAAAAAAGTCTGAACTCTGAAAGCTCCTCCCCCATATGACGGGAAACGCGCCTCTGCTGTCCTTTATGTATACGCCGCGGCAGTATCTGTCTATCTCGCCATACAGGATGCTGCCTTTTTTCATATGTTCCATTATATATTCGATGTCGGCCCTGTCAGAGCCCGCTGCCCAGAATGCAGCCGCGTGATTGCTGTAGAATTCCCGGCTGATTCTTATGTTCAGGTCCATATCGGAAATGACGTGGAGGATGACAGGAACGGTAAAACCAATCATCATGAATATGGCTGCCAGCAAGGCTTTTCGGATTTTTGGCATACTGCATGCTCCCTTTGCTTATTAGACAATTCAAAGCAGGAAGAATTTGGCATTCCTGCTCTGAAATTGCGTTGGTGTACAGATTGTTGGAGACTTGGATTTATGGTTATCTGGGTCGTTGCAGGTGTGGTTATATCCTATTTTTGCGCCGGTTTTATGATATACATTCTTGCCATTTTTTGTCACGGTTGTCCAAGCTTCGGCAGCCACTTCGCTGGGCTTGTACGGATGTTGGGGTCTCTTCAGCCGCAAAAGCAGTAAAAGCGGAAGATAACGACAGCGGAGCACGGGCCGAGACTTAGCTGCTCCAGGGTCACGTTTCTGCCTGTGCGCATTCCTGTGAGGAAATTGTGGAAGTGTATTTTGTCCCTGCTGTACCCTGCATTCCTTTCTGATATGGCCATACAGGAAGTCAGACAAGCTGTTTTCCATATTTTGCCAGGCAGTCCTTCGCTTCTTCTAAGGACAGGCCTATCTTTTCCCGGAGCCTCTTTAAAATGGTCTCGTCGTCCTGTCCGTCATCCTGCCCCAGTTCGACAATCATCTTTGCCTGCCCCTGCTGCATGCCCTGCTGCACGCCCTGCTGCATGCCCTGCTGCATGCCGCGGCGTATCCATTTCTCGGACTCTGTCTCAATTATAGTTCCTCCCATTACATTCACCAGCCTTTCTTCGTTCTTGTTCCCATTGGCAATATGTGTGATGATAGTATTCACAAAACCCATCAGATCTATCATTTCCGCATCGGACAGTTCGGCCGTCCCGCGGAGGCGCAGCAGCGCGTCCTTAAAATAGGTCAAATCCTCTATGGCACGGTCCACGTTCCCTTCCGATGTGATGTCCTTTTCATATCTGGCGATATAGAAAGGGATGTAGGGAAAAAGCCTCTTTTCGACAATGTATTCTCTGGTAAGGTTCTCCAGAATCACGTTTTCGGATTCATAATCAACAGTCTCCCTGATACCATTATAATGCGGCGTATCGGTTCTGGCAACCATTTCCGCCGCGAATATCTGCCAATGGGGCCTTGTGAAACTACTGGTTTCTAAAAAAGGAATGTTTATCCTTTGACTCCGGGAGCGGCGCAGGGTAGACTAATCATGGAAATACTGATAGAGTCACAGGATGCCGCAGGCATCAGCCGGGCATGCCGGAAAGGGGTTCACATGGATTCATTAAAGTATCATGAAGTTGCAGTGGGGGCGAGGATATATTCTCTGCGCATGGCGAAGGGAATGACACAGGAACAGCTGGCGGAGGTGCTGAGCGTCACTCCGGCGGCGGTCTCCAAATGGGAGAGGGATCTGGCCGTTCCGAGCATTGAGCTGCTGTGGGCGCTGGCCGATTTCTTTGAGTGCGATATCGATGACCTGGTGGGGAGAAAGGACGCGCGGATAGAGGCCGTGGGGGCATATGATGCGGAAAAGCTGCGTCTGTCCGTGACAGGGGAGGATTTGCTCAAATGCGGTGAAATCAGCAGGCAGAAAGGCTTTCCTGCCATGCAGGCCGCAATCCCCGGGCTAAAAAGCGAAAGCGCTTTTCTGGCATTTTCCATTCCGTACATGATGTACCTCACCATGAAGCAGACGGAGCCGGAGCAGGCTTTTGGATTTCTGGAAAACTACGCGGAGGCGCTTCCGGAGGCAGAGCGGAGGGAAGGGCACATGATAGCGGCGGCATTGAAGATGATTTTCGCCGGAGGAAAGCAGGAAGAGTTAAGCGAGCTGATCGCATCCTATATCGGGATGGAGTACAGGCAAAAGGGAGGGCATATGGGAGAGATTCTGAACCGCACCAGACAGGAAATCATCGATTCCTATAAGGATAAGGAAATGTATTCAGACGCAACCGATCTCCTGGAGGAGGCTGCGGACCTGGGGGATTTTGAGATACAGACCATGCTGCGGAATATGGACGAGGCCACGTTGACGGCTGCGCTGGCCGGAGCGTCCGGCAGGGTGGCGGTGCGCTTTTTGTCGAATCTGGCGGACCGGGTCCTGTACTTTATCCATGAGGATGTGGAGCGCTGGAGCGGAACCGAGGAAGAGGTTCTGGCAGCCCAGAGGAAAGTGCTGGAGATTGGAAGCTTTTGCATGAAGCACAGCCAGTCCTGACAAGTCCTCCGAAAACTGCAGAAAGCTTTCTCAGGAAAGCCTTATGTATGCCGCCGGGAGCTGGCGTTCCCGGCGGTTTCTTCCGTCCGGGATTGCGGGATTGTCTGTTTGGGTATTGCTATTAAATGCAGGCGTATAGTATAATTGATACTATATATGTTGAACCATCGCGGTATAGTTTCATGGCAAGTGAAATCGTTAAACAGTATAAATTCTGACGTTATGTAGTATGGGCAGATGGAAGAAATCTGTGTGGCAGAGGGAATAGCGCAATTATTATGAAGATTTCGACAAAAGGCAGATACGCGGTGCGCATCATGCTGGAACTGGCCCGGCATGATGGGGGAGAATGCGTCAAAGTAAAGGAAATCGCCGCCAGACAGGGGATTTCCGGGAAATATCTGGAACAGATTATCGCCGTGCTGAACAAGGCAGGCTTCGTGCAGAGCGTCCGCGGCGCCCGGGGAGGCTACCGGCTGGCCAGGCCCCCCGGGGACTATACAGTGGGAATGATTCTGCGTCTGACAGAAGGGTCTATGGCTCCGGTCTCCTGCCTGGAGGAGGGCGGGGAGGCCTGTGAGCGCTGCGATACCTGCGAGACAGTGGGAGTCTGGCGGGATGTGCAGACAGCCGTGAATCAGGTGATAGACGGCGTGACGCTGGCCGATTTGCTGGAGCGCGGGCAGAAAAAGGGCTTTTGAGGGCAGGCCCTAAGATGTATGTTTGTGAAAGGAGGCCGCTATGCGGGGATTGTATACAGAGAAAGTCGTTTCCGGAAAGATTCCGTTCGGGCAGTTGGTGGGAGAAATTCTATATTGTGATAACAGGGATATTATCCCGGAGGACATGACGCGGGAGGGCATAACACCGGGGGACATTTCCGCGGAGCAGTTCTGCGATGACGGAGAGGGCGAAGTCAACCGTTACAACGTATATAAAATAACGGCAGGAGACAAATATTATGTGCTGAAAAAGTCTGATGAAGCAGAAATCCGTATATATGAACATTTCCTGAACGGCCAGGGTCTCCCGGCTCCGGCTTATTTCGGAAGTACGAAATGGAACGGAAAGCAGTGGATTCTGATTGAATATGTGGAGGGGACAGATCTGCGGGACTATACGCCGGACATGGCGATTGCCTGTGCCGAAAGCATCAGCAGGATTGCCAACCGCTACTGGCAGGAAGACGAGGCGGAGTTTGCCCGGAAGAAACAGGATGACCGCTTTGAGCGCTACTGGAAGCGGATCAATAAGAGGGCGGAATGCCTGAAAGAAGAGCCGCTGTTAAGGGAGGCCTACGACTGTTTCCTGAGGCGGCAGCTGACCTGCCCCAGGACGCTTTCCAATGGGGATTTCCTGCAGTTCAACGCTATTTTCTGGGACAAAAAGGTGACGCTGGTAGACTGGGCTTTCGGCGGCATCATGCCCTATTCGCTGGACATCGCAAGGATGATTGCCCACGGCACCGAGAACAGGCGCACCTTTCCCTTTTATATGACAGAAGCGCATAAGGGCCTGTTCGTGCGCAGGACCTATGAACTGCTGGAGCGCAGGCCCTCCTATGAGCGGTATCTGGCGGATATCCGGCTGGCGGTGCTCAACGAATATATCGAATTCATCGAAAGCGATCTGCCAGACAGCTCTCAGGCAAGGGATGAGGTATTCGATTACTACAGTTCCGGGGCCCTGAAGCTGGCGGAGGAGATTCTGCGGGAAGAGGGATGACAAAAGGAGGCTGGGATGAAGAGACTGGCGCTGATCAGCGATGTTCATGGGAATTACAAGGCGTTGGAGGCCTTTCTGGAATATATTGAAGAGCATCCGGTGGATGGCATCATCTGCCTGGGCGACTATGTGACGGACAGCCCTTATCCGGAGCGGACCATGGAACTCCTGCATAGGATGAGGGAAACCCGTGACTGCTGTATGCTCCGGGGGAACAGGGAGGATTATCTGCTGGACAATGTGGGAAACAGGGAGGGCTGGAAGCCGTCTTCCGCCAACGGCACGCTTTATTATACCCTGCAGCACATGCGTCCGGAGGATTTGGCTTTTTTTGCTTCGCTTCCTACAGAGCGGGAGCTGAGAATCGAGGGATGCCCTGCCCTGTACCTCTGCCACGGCACTCCCGGCAGGGTGCGGGGGAATGTCCACGAGGAGGCAGGGCTGAAAGAGAAAGTCATGGAGGCGCTGGATTATCCTTATCTGCTGGGAGGCCACAGTCACCATCAGGAAATCGACAGGATGTACGGGAAGACCTATATCAATCCCGGTTCCCTGGGCTTTGCCGTGGACAATGTGGGACGGCGCGCCCAGTTTGCGATACTGACAGGGGTGTCAGAAAAATGGGAGGCGGAATTCCTGTCCATTTCCTACGATGTGGACGAGTATCTGCGGGACTTTACGGAGAGCGGTGTGGACGAAATCGGCATGACACTGAACAAGGCAATCAAAAAGAGCCTGGTGACAGGCGTCAATTATTTCTACCGCTGCATCCTTGCCATGGAGGCCAGAGCGAAAGAAATGGGGCTGGACTCCATGACGGAGGCGCCGGAATCAGAGTGGGAGAAGACAGGGGAGCGGTTTGGATTGTAGGCCGGAATGCCATTGACTTGATGGTGACAATGGTGGCGGATGAGCTTGCGGAGGGAATGCATCTAAGTCCGACAGATTTGCTGCCCCGGTTCGTCGCGTCCCGGACAGGCAAGCTGCTGTACGATGAGATCTCTAAGCTGCGGCGGAGCGGGCCGTCCGATATTGCCGATATGTGTGAGGCTGAAATACAGGCTTGATTATCGGATTCACAAAAGCAGGATTTGGAGGGACAGCCTTGGACTTTACATTTTTACTGACAGCGATAAACGCGAAATATATCCATTCCAACCCCGCCGTATACAGCCTGCGGGCCTGCGCGGGAGAAGAACTGCGGCGGCATGTGGAGCTGACGGAGTATACCATCAATCAGCCTATGCACCAGATTCTTGCGGACATCTATGCCAGGAAGCCGGACGCGATCGGCTTTTCCTGCTATATCTGGAACTGGAGGCTGGTGCAGGAGTTGCTGGGGGAGATTCCCAAGCTGCTGCCGGATACGCGAATCTGGCTGGGGGGCCCGGAAGTATCATATGACGCTGATGTCATATTGCGCCGGTATCCCCGGCTGTCCGGCATCATGGTGGGGGAGGGAGAGGCCACTTTCCGGGAGCTGCTGGCTTACTACGTGAATCGGCCGGATTGCGCAGACGCAGGCTTTGCAGCGCAGGAAAGTCCGGGCAGAAGCGCGTGCGGAGCATGTGAAGCCGGGGGGACGCCCGCAAAGATTCAGAGTCGGGAGACGAAAGTGGAGAGACTGCAGTCGGAAAAAGACCTGCCGGAGGGCGCTTTGCCGGAAAGGAATTTGCAGGAGGAAGCGGAAGATTTACAGAAAATTCCGGGCCTGTGCCTGCCTGCAGGCTACACTCCGTACCGCGCCCCGACAGACATGGACAGCATCCCGTTCCTCTACGACGACCTGACCCCTTTCGAGAACAGGATCCTCTATTACGAGACCAGCCGGGGCTGCCCGTACCGCTGCAGCTACTGCCTGTCTTCCATAGAAAAGAGGGTGCGCCTGCGGGATATCAGTATCATTGAGAAGGAGCTTCAGTTTTTCCTGGATAACAATGTCAAACAGGTAAAGTTCATCGACAGGACTTTCAACTGCAATCATAAGCACGCCATGGCCATTTGGGAATATCTGCGAAAACATGACAATGGTGTCACAAACTTCCATTTTGAGATTTCGGCGGATATCTTACGGGAAGAGGAAATCGCGCTGCTGAACAGTCTCCGCCCGGGGCTGGCCCAGCTGGAAATCGGCGTCCAGTCGGTGAATCCGGAGACCTTAAAGGCAGTCCGGCGCGCGATGGACGTGGAGCGGCTGGAGCGGGCAGTGGCCGCCATCCGCCGGAGCAATAATGTCCATCTGCATCTGGACCTGATTGCCGGGCTCCCTTATGAGGATTATGAAAGCTTCGGGAAGTCTTTCGACCGGGTCTGTGGGATGAAGCCACAGCAGCTGCAGCTGGGCTTCCTGAAAGTCCTGAAAGGCTCTGAAATGTGGGAGCGGGCCGAAGAGTACGGCATCACTTACCTGGAGCGGCCCCCATACGAGGTGATGTGCACGAAATGGCTGTCTTATGAGGATGTGCTGCGGCTGAAAGGAATCGAAGAGATGGTGGAGCTGTACTATAACAGCTGCCAGTTCACCCATACCTTGCCTTTCCTGGAGAAAGCGTTCCCCGGCCCCTTTGCCATGTATGAGGCGCTGGCGGACTTCTACAGAAAAAAAGGCTATTTCACGGCCAGCCCGGCCAGGGGTTATCGGTACCATGTGCTGTTAGACTTTGCGGCGGAATATGACGGTGGACGGCTGGAGGCTTACAGAGAGCTCCTCACCTATGACATCTATCTGAGGGAAAATGTGAAGAGCAGGCCGGATTTCGCCCCGGACATAAATGACTGCAAAGATAAAGCCAAAACGTTTTACCAAAAAGAAGAAAGGGAGCGGAAATATCTTCCTGATTATGAGGGATACGACTGGAAACAGCTCAGTAAGATGACCCATCTGGAGCCTTTCACCCGGCCGGTATGGGACATCGGGAAAATGACGGAGAGCTACGGCGGGGAGGATTCCGGGGCCGCGAAGCAGAGGGCGGAGCGGCAGGGAAATCCAGGCGGGAATATCGCAGTCTGCGGATTTGCCCTCTTCGACTACCGGAGGCGAAATCCCCTGACCTGCGAGGCGGCAGCGCATATAGTGAATCTGCAGGAAACAGAAGATGATTTGCCATAGGTTCTGATTGGAGCGTTGTCCGCATAAAATAGTCCAAGGGCGGCCCGTCCGGGACTTCCGCGTCAATACAACACACCGACGATGGAATCCAGGCTCTGCTTCAGATGGCGCAGGATAGCGCCCTTATTGGAAGACCGCAGGCCCTGCGCGGTGTTCATCATCTGCTCGATTTTATCTCCCCTGCCCCTGGCGGCCCAGTAATCCGCCAGCTGATAATAAGTGCGGCTGATGTCCGTATTGGTGCTGACGGCGAACTCCATGATGACTACGGCGTCGTCTGCATATCCGGCCTCTGTCAGCGCATCCGCCCATTTCTGCAGGGTGCGGGCCAGCAGCGTATAGTTCTGATCGTATTCGGACAGCTCCGTGATGTTGGCGGCGCCGTACTCCAGCTTCAGATCCGTGTTGGTCCAGCCGGTGAGGTTGACGATTTTCCGGGAAGTGAGAGACTCTATGACGTCAATGCACTCCAGCACCTCCGCGCTGTCGTTCAGCAGATGGGTGGGAAATCTCTCCAGGGGAATCTTGATATACGGCAGGCCGTCGAGGGGTTTGCGGCGGACAGAGTTCGCCTCCGCCTCCCGGGCCCAGAAATCCTTTTCGTCGCGCTTTCTCTTTCTCGCCTGTTTTTTGATATTGTAAGAAACAAGCAGGCAAAAGGTAATAAAACTTGCCAAAAATCCGATATTCATATATAATATCCTTTCGTAAGGAATTATTCAAAAATGACCGGAACAATTCCTGATAGTATTCGCCTGAGGGTGCCTGCGGGGCGCAGGCTGTTCCCGGGCAGTTAGGAGTATGTCATGTTCAACATGAATAATAAAAAGACGACCCAGCGTATCTCGGCGGCAATCGTCATCTTGCTGGTGATTGCGATGGTTGCTTCCACTGTAACATATTTGGTTTATTAATTCAACAGCGGAAAATATGCTTTGGGTATTTTCTGCCTGCGTGAATGAGAAAGGAAGAAAGCAATGGAAAAATGGATGAGAAGAGGGTTTCTGTGCGCTCTTATGCTTGCATGTATGCTGGTGCCGAAGACAATGGCAGCAGCCAAGGAAAATGATGTCATCAAAGAGGGAATCTTTGTGGGCGAGGTGGATTTATCCGGCATGAGCGCCCGGGAGGCCGAGGAGGCCGTGGAGGCCTATGTGGATACGCTCAGCGACGTGGAGATCACGCTGCTGGCCGCGGAGGACAATGAAGTGCCCGTGACCGCGGGAGAACTGGGGATTTCCTGGGCCAACAGGGAGATTATTACCGAGGCCCTGGAGGTAGGCACCCGGGGAAATGTAATCGAGCGCTACAAGATGCTGAAAGACCTGCAGCGGGAGAATCTGATCTACCCTCTGGAACTGTCCTTTGATTTTCAGGGGCTTACGGATATCCTGATTGATGAGTGTACGCAGTACGATGTGGAGGCGTTGGATGCCAGCCTGATCCGGGAGAACGACCAGTTCCGGGTAGTGGGAGGGAACACCGGCTACGCGCTGGACGTGGAAGCCTCTTTCGACAAGGTTCATGAGCTTTTGGCCAGCGGATGGGACGGCCAGCCCTGCAGCATACCTCTGGTAGTGGAAGTATCCCAGCCCAGAGGAAGCGCCGAGGAACTGGCCAGGGTGAAGGATGTGCTGGGAACCTTTACCACTTCCTACGGCTCCTCCAATTTTAACAGAAGCGAAAATATAGCCAATGGCTGCGAGCTGATCAACGGCACGGTGCTGTATCCCGGGGACGAGTTCTCCATGCTGGAATGCGTGACGCCTTTTACGGCGGAGAACGGATATTATATGGCAGGCTCTTTCATGAACAACCAGGTGGTGGACAGCATGGGCGGCGGCATCTGTCAGGTATCCACCACCCTGTACAACACGGTCCTGCTGTCGGAACTGGAGGTCACGGAGCGTTCTAACCACTCCATGATCGTAAGCTATGTGGATCCTTCCGCGGACGCCGCCATTGCGGAGAGCGCGGACAAGGATTTCCGGTTCGTGAACAACCTGGACTGCCCGATTTACATAGAGGGGCATACGGAAAATAAGCAGCTGACTTTTACCATCTACGGTGAGGAGTCCAGAGACCCCGGGAGGGAGGTCCGCTATGAGAGCAAGGTGCTGGAGGTCATCAATCCTCCCGCCGACGTGATTACCGCGGAGCCGGCGCTGCCTCTGGGATATCTCGCCGCCGACAATAATCTTCATATCGGCTACAGGGCGGAACTGTGGAAAATTGTCACCGAGAACGGACAGGAGACGGAGCGCACCCAGATAAACAGCAGCAGCTACCGGATGGTGCCCAGAAGCGCTGTGGTAGGGGTGGGCACGGAAGACCCTTATGCCTATGAGGAAATCATGGCGGCAATCGGCACTGGCAGCATAGAGCATGTTGCGAATGTGATCGCGTACCTGGTGCCGCCTCCAGTGGATCCCGCGGCTGAGGAACAATGATGTCTGCGGGAGGCAGTGGTCCGGCAGGGCTGGCCGGAATGAAAACCGGGAAATTGCCGGTGAATGCCATGAAGCGTTCTGTCCTGGGACAGATACGGACAAAGAGAAGTGAAGTGTTGAGTGGCGCAGGCATGGGAGAAGACTGCGCCATCTTCTCGTCCGGCCCGGAGGAGACAGCGGCGGTCTGCGTGCAGGAGGCTGTGCTGCGGACTGCGGGGGCAGGCGCCGCGGCAGCGAGGCAGCCTGTCCGGGAAGCGGATATGGCACTGGCGGATTTGATTGTGAAATGCGCCAACAACCTGGCGGCGGGAGGCGCCCGCCCGGTGGCGGTGATGATTGCGCTGCTTTTGCCGGAGGCGGTGCGGGAGCCTGAAATCAGGGCGCTGATGGCGGAGGCCGAGGAGAAATGCGCGGAATTATCCATAGAAATTGCCGGCGGACAGACAAGGATTACCGCCGCGGTATCCGCGCCTCTGGCCACAGTGACGGCTTATGGTGCCGCCGCAAAAGGCCGAGATTACAGTGCAAGGGCGGCAGCGCCGGGGCAGGATGTGGTTCTGAGCAAATGGATCGGCCTGGAGGGGACGGCGCGGATTGCGCAGTGCCGCCGCGGACAGTTGCTGGAGCGCTATCCCGCCTGGCTGGTGGAGGAGGCGGCATCGTTCGGAAAATATCTGTCCGTGCTGCCGGAAGCGGAGATAGCCTTGACGCATGGCGTCTGTGCCATGCATGACGCATCGGAGGGCGGAATCTTCGGGGCGCTCTGGGAGCTGGCGGAGGGCGCCGGCACAGGGCTGACCATTGATATGAGAAAACTTCCCCTGCGCCAGGAGACTGTGGAAGTGTGCGAGTGCTGCGGCGTAAATCCCTATGAGCTGCTTTCCGGAGGATGCCTGATAATGGCCACATGGGACGGCCCCGGCCTGCGGCAGGCGCTGGAGGAGGCGCGGATCTCCGCAGTCATTGTGGGAAAAGTCACGGACAGCCATGACCGGATTCTGCTCAATGGCGGAGAAACCCGCTACCTGGACAGAACCGGGACGGACAGCATCTATGCGGTGATGCCGCATAGCGGATAAAGCCGAGATTCCCTGTGCAGTCTGCCATGGGAAGAATTCTGTGCCCGGAATGCAATGCCGGAGGGAGCTGCCGTGCTGTATGGTCACTGCGTGAGCCCGCAGATATGCGGAGGAAATATGAGGATGACAAGAAAAGAGAGGTTTATGAAGATGAGAGAAGAATTGTTGGCATTGATTGAAAAGAACAGCCGAATCGATTTAAAGGAGCTGTCAGTCCTCCTGGGGGCCGGAGAAGCAGAGACGGCAAATGAACTGGCCAATCTGGAAAAAGAGGGCATCATCTGTGGATACCATACCATGATTGACTGGGAGAAGACATCCCGGGAAAAAGTATCCGCGTTGATTGAAGTGCGCGTGACGCCCCAGAGAGGACAGGGCTTCGACAGCATCGCCGAGCGCATCTATCAGTATCCGGAGGTCCAGAGCGTCTATCTGATGTCCGGCGGCTATGACCTGATGATTATCCTGGAGGGCAAGACCCTGAGGGAGATATCCGCATTCGTATCGGAGAAACTCTCCGCCCTGGATTCCGTGCTCAGCACAGCCACCCATTTCATCCTGAAGAAATACAAGGATCACGGCACGGTGCTGTCCAAGAAAAAAGAAGATGAAAGGGAGATGATTACCCCATGAGAAATCCGTTATCCGAAAAAGTCGTGGCAATCAAGCCCTCGGGCATCCGAAAATTTTTCGATATCGCCCAGGAGATGAAAGAGGCGATTTCCCTGGGGGTAGGCGAGCCTGATTTCGACACTCCCTGGCATATCCGGGACGAGGGCATTTACTCCCTGGAGAAAGGGAAGACTTTCTATACTTCCAACGCGGGCCTTAAGGAACTCCGGGAGGAGATCGCAAATTACCTGTATCGGAAACAGGGAATCCGCTATGAGGATCCCATGAAAGAGATTCTGGTCACAGTGGGCGGATCCGAGGCCATCGACATAGGCTTCCGGGCTATGATCAATCCCGGGGACGAGGTGCTGATTCCCCAGCCCAGCTTTGTGTCCTATGAGCCCTGTGCGGTGATGGCGGGAGCGAAGCCTGTCATCATCAACCTGAAAGAGGAAAACGAATTCCGCCTTACAGCCGGGGAACTGGAGGAGGCCATCACGGAGAGGACGAAAATCCTCGTGCTGCCTTTCCCCAACAACCCCACCGGCGCCATTATGGAGCGCAAGGACCTGGAGGCCGTCGCGGAAGTCATCCTGAAACATGACATCTATGTCATGTCGGATGAAATCTATTCTGAGCTTTCCTATAAGGAAAAGCATGTGTCCATCGCGCAGCTTCCGGGCATGAAAGAGCGCACCTTACTGATCAACGGTTTCTCCAAGGCATTCGCCATGACCGGCTGGCGCCTGGGCTATGCCTGCGGGCCGAAGAACATCATAGAGCAGATGATCAAGATTCACCAGTTCGCCATCATGTGCGCCCCTACCACCAGCCAGTACGCGGCTGTGGAGGCGCTGAAGAACGGCGACGAGGATGTGGCGGAAATGTGCACGGCCTACAACCAGAGGCGGCGCTATCTGGTGCATTCTTTCCGGGAGATGGGGCTGAAATGCTTTGAGCCCTTTGGGGCGTTTTACATTTTCCCCTGTATCAGCGAGTACGGGCTGAGCAGCGATGACTTTGCCATGCGGTTCCTGAAAGAAGAAGGAGTGGCCGTGGTGCCGGGGACGGCTTTCGGCGACTGCGGAGAGGGGTATCTGCGGATATCCTATGCCGCTTCCCTGGAGAATCTGAAGACTGCCATGGAGAGGCTTAAAGACTTCCTGGGCAGGCTCCGGGAAGAGCAGGGGCATAAATAAGAGGTGGTATCTATGAGGAAAAAGACAGGTATCGCAGTGACTGCAATAACAGTAATGACTATGTTCCTGTCTGCATGCGCGGGCATCCCGGGGATGGACAGCCTGAATGGTTCTTCCCAGGCTTCGGAGGAGGCAGGGGAGGAGCCGGGCAGCCAGGCGGATGACCCTGAGGCGGATTCGGGACAGGACAGTGCAGCAGACGATCATGAAAGCGGGGATGAGGCCGGCCGGGAACAAAGCGGCAGTACAGGCCGCGGAAATGGTAAAATCGACCTGAAAGGGAGCGACAGATCCCAGAGCCACAGCGGCGGAGAAATCCGGATCAGGACAGGCGGCAAAACGGGAGGAGACAGCATAGAGGCAGACCCGGAAGAGACGGACGCATCGGAAGAACAGGAAGAAAGCGGGGACGAAGAGACGGATTCCTACACGCTGGGCGTCACCACGGATGAGGGCTGGGAGAGCGAATATTGGAACCTGCGCTACACTGCTCCGGAGGGACTTTACATGCTGAACAAGGAGGGGCTGGATGCGCTGATGGGCCTCAGCGAGGAGCTGGCAGCGAAGAACTACACGGAGAGGCAGCGGGAGTATCTGAAGCTGACGACTCTGTATGAAATGATGAGCATGACCCTCGCCAATGATGCAAATGTAGGCATCACGGTGGAGAAGCTGTATGTAAAAGGCATGGAGACCGAGGAATACAAAAAAGCTGCGCTTCTTCATTTAAGGCTTATGCAGGAGCCGGTCTATGAAATCCTGGATGACAGCGGCACTGCGGAGATCGCGGGGGAGACCTATGCGGTGGTGAATACCCGTGTGGAGAGTAATGATGTGTGTCTGCAGGATTATTACTTCCGCGTGGAGGGTGAGAGGGCAATGATTATCGTGATTACCTACACAGAGGAAACCGCGGATACCGCCGGGGCGATTCTGAACGGTTTTGACGTATACTGAGGCTGCGGGACGGCCGGAGGAATTTGCGGATGCATATCATATTGCACCAACCGGAAATACCGGGAAATACCGGAAATATCGGGCGTACCTGTGTGGCTACAGGCACGCCCCTGCATTTGATAGAACCTTTGGGCTTTCGCCTGGACGAGAAGTCCATCAGGCGCGCCGGGATGGACTATTGGCCGCTTCTGGAAGTCCACAGGTACATGAACTTCCGGGAATTCGAAAAGCAGCATCCCGGCGCGAAAATCTGGATGGCTACCACCAAGGCCAGAAAAGCTTACACAGAGGCGGCCTACGGCCCGGAGGACTACATCATGTTCGGCAGGGAAAGCGCCGGGATTCCGGAAGAGATACTGGTTGAGCATGAGGAGGGCTGTATCCGAATCCCAATGCTGGATTCCATTCGTTCCCTGAACCTGTCCAACTCCGTGGCCATTGTGCTGTACGAGGCCCTGCGGCAGAACGGATTCCGCGGGATGCGGCAGGAGGGAGAACTGCACAGGCTGCACTGGCATGACGGGGAGAGCGGGACATGAATCTGCCGATTGGAGAGAGGACAGCCATGCGGCGGAACGCCGGAGATTTCATGGCAGACTAAGGAAGAGAAAACGGGCCGTGCTCCGCAGGGGAGGCGCGGTTCGGAAAATAGAAAACCCAAATGAGGAGGTAGACGGATGAAGCGGGCATATGTAGTGGGAATCGGGGGAGACAGCGCCAGCGGCAAGTCCACGCTGACCAGCAGGCTGGAGGAGCGGCTGTCCGACTACAAAGTGAAAGTCTTCCGCATGGACAAGTACTTCAGGGAGGCATCGGAGCGCCCTGATGTGGCGGGCATCCTGAACGGCAAGATCTACCGGGATGACAATCATCCGAATACGCTGGATTTAGAGAGGCTTCACGCGGATGTGCTGGCGGCCCGGGAGGAAGACTGGGACATCATCCTGATAGAGGGGATGTTCATCCTTTGGGATGAGGCGATGGCGCCTGTGCTGGATTTGAAAGTCTTTGTGGACTGCGATCCGGACGAGAGGCTGCGCAGACGCGTCACCCGGAACCTGGCATTCGGGCAGGACCTGGAGGAGATTATGGAACGCTATGTCCAGGCTGTAGTGCCCAGACAGCGGGAGTACGTGGAGCCCTCCAAGTGGAAAGCGGACATCATCGTCAACGGCTTCAGGACGGTGGACGATGGGCCTGCGGGCGTGGACATCATTCTTTCCTGGATTGAGAAGAACGCAGCCGGAGCGTAGGAATCGGCAGCAGATACGAATCACCCCACGATCGCCAGCAGGACGGGAATCGTGAACACGCATAATATGGTAGTCAGAATGATGGCAGCGCTGCAGGTGCTGCCATCTATGCCTTTCTGGTTGCCCAGTATCAGGGGCATATTGCCGATGGGCATGCCGAACATGACCATACACACGGAAATCAGGGCGGGATCGCCGGTGGCCAGCCGCAGCAGCGGCAGCATCAGCAAGGGCAGCACCAACAGTTTGACGATAGAGAACAGATATAATTTCGGCTGGCAGAAAATCAGTTTCGAATCCGTGCTGGCCAGCGCGAAGCCCACGGCCACCAGCGCCATGGGAGAGGTCACGTTCCCCAGATAGGTCACTGCCGTCATCAGGAATCCCGGCAGCTGTATGCCCAGTATGATGAGAAGGAGAGCCGCTATGCCGGACACCATCCCCGGGTTTATCATGGTCTTCAGGGAAGAAACCGAGAACTTTCCGTCCATCAGGGCCACTCCGTAGGTATAGAATACAATCGTATAAATCACCAGGAACTCCGTCACATAGACCACATATTCCGCCCCCAGGATACTGCTGACCACCGGTATGCCGATGAATCCTAAGTTAGAGAAGACGAACATCATCTGGAATATCTTCCGCTGGTCGGCGCGCTTGTCGAAGAACGGCGACAGAATCATGCCCGCGGCAATCAGGATGGCGAACATGGCGACGGCGATCAGACTCACCAGCCCCATGGTACCCAGGGGAATCAGCCCCACAGAGGACGCGGCGCTGGATATGATGAGCATGGGATTGAAGACGTTCACGATCATTTTGGACATCTGGGTGTTGGTGCGGGCGTCCAGCATCCCCTTTTTTGTCATGAACCAGCCGGCCCCTATCATGATGAGCAGAGAGAGCATCTGGAAAAATACGGTAAATATCGTCATGGCAACCTCCGATTCTTCTGCCGGTTCTGTCCGTCATGGGACAGGATGGCATATGCTTATTATAGCCATGTCCGCGCCGGATGTAAAGAATGATTTCGTTTGGAATCCGCGCTGTTGGATAAGCAGGAGCTTTCGCTGCGAATAATTTCCTCCGCAGCGAGGAATGCTATGGACAGTCCTGACATGCAGGGCTTAATCTGACGCAGCGAGATGGAGGTTTTATGTCGAGGACAGTTGACGATAAAGGAAATGTGAAAGAGGACAGGGCGGGAGATGTGCGCCCCTTTGGAATCCGTGATAAAATCGGATACATGTTCGGGGATTTCGGCAATGATTTCAGCTTTATATTCGCCAGCAGCTATCTGATGGTATTCTATACCAAGGTGCTGGGCTTAAGCGGCTTCGCGGTGGGGCTGCTGTTCCTGGGGGCGCGGTTTGTGGACGCTTTTACGGATGTAACTATGGGGCGTATCGTAGACCATATGCGGCCCGAAAAGGACGGAAGGTTCCGGGCCTGGATCAGGCGCATGTGCATCCCGGTGGCGGTGTCCAGTTCTGCCATGTACCTGTATTTCGTGCGGGACTGGGCCTATGGGGCGAAGCTTGTCTACGTGGTGTTCACATATCTGCTCTGGAGCAGCTTCTGCTATACGGCCATCAACATTCCCTATGGTTCCATGGCCTCGGTGATCAGCACGGAAGTGAAAGACAGGGCTTCCCTGTCCACTTTCCGGAGTATAGGCGCCAGCCTGGCGGGGCTGGCCATCGGTGTGCTGGTGCCGCTGATTGTATACGAGACGGACCAGGCAGGGAACCAGATTGTGCTGCCGGTGCGCTTTACGGTGACGGCCTTTGTGTTCGGCGCGCTGGCCGTGGTCTGTTATGTACTGTGCTACGCGCTGTGCAGGGAGCGGGTGGTTTTCCATAAAAAGGAGGAGAAAGGGGAGACGGCCTGGGAGATGCTGCGCAGCCTCGGGCGGAACAGGCCGCTGCTGGCATTGGTGTGCGCGGCGCTGGTGCTGCTGCTGGCCACGCTGATGGGCCAGACCATGAACAATTACCTCTTCCTGGATTATTTCAGGAACGCGAAGGCCTTGTCTATGGTGAATGTGGTGAGCATCGGCGGCACCCTGCTGCTGGCTCCTTTCATTTCCACGATTGCATCAAAATTCGGCAAGAAAGAGGCAGGGGCGGTGGGAATGCTGGCGGCCGGAATCGTCTATCTGGCATTGTTCCTGCTGCGGGTGGAGAGCATTCCGCTGTTCATGGCGCTGCTGTTTTTGGGGACCCTTGGAACGGGCCTGTTCAACCTGATTGTATGGGCCTATATCACGGACATCATCGATTACCAGGAGGTGACAACGGGAAAAAGGGAGGACGGCACAGTCTACGCGGTGTATTCCTTTGCCAGAAAAGTGGGGCAGGCTCTGGCGGGAGGTCTGGGCGGTTTCGTGCTGACAGCCATAGGCTATGTGTCTGAGGCTCCCGCCCAGAGGGAAGTCGTGGCGGAGCGGATTTACACAGTAGCCACCCTGGTGCCGGGAGTCTGCTATCTGGTGGTGTTCCTGATCATCCGGTTCGCCTATCCCCTGACGAAAGGCGAGGTGGAGAAGAATACGGCGATTCTGAGGGATTCATCGATTTCCCATTGACAATATCTCCCATATCGGGTAGGATTTTAGATAGGACCATGGCGGGTTCTCATACTATCAGATAAATGCGCCCGGAGCGCAAGGAGGCATATGAAACTCAACACATCAAAGATAACCGTCCCCGGCCTGTGGGACGCGATACGGGAACACGAGGGACAGCAATTCCTGACCAAAAAAGGGCTTCCTTTCACCTATACCATCAAGGGCGGCGAATTGTTCACGGACAGGCGGGAGCGCTCTATCACCAGGAGCACGTTCGAGAAAGCTTACGAGAAGCTGATTCAGGATCAGGTGGGGGAGGACGCGCCGAAGAGGATTGTAGGGCCGAAGACCCTGAATCTGTACGGTGCGCCCTATATCTGGGCCGTATTCACGGGAATCGGCCTGATAGAGGAGCCCAGGTACATACAGGAGGAGATAGACTTGAAGCCCTGATAAAGGACTTCCGCGGCCCTGTGCAGATTCGATAAACAGTATCATGAAATTTGGCCTATATAAAAGGAGATTATCATGAAAAACAGTAAAATATGTCCAAAATGCAACAGCAGCAACATCCTCAGGATAGAGGGCAGGGCAGGCGCCTATGGAAGCGGCAATAACATCCCGGTGGGATTAACTATATTTTCTTATGTAAAAGTGCCAAGGTATGTATGCTGTAACTGCGGATATTCAGAAGAATGGATTGACAAAGAGGATATCCCTGCACTGGAAAAGAAATTTCGGACATAGTGGCGGCATGCTTTCAGACATCTGCATGCCGGTGTTCTTTCCGAAACAGATTCAAACGCTTTCTATCGAATTATCTGGTATATTCTTTACAAACTTCCCACAGCAAAATATTTTCCCATGAAATCTCAGGCTCCGGCAGGCGGTCAGGCACTGCGAAGAGGCAGCATTTCCTTTTACCTCTTCGGGTGTGCCGAAAGGCATGACGTTCCAAATGCCGATGATGCCGCGGAATGAAAATTCGCTTTCGTAGTAATATATGCGGAAAAGCATATATTTTTTTATTGAGATATTTTATAGCTTGCATAGATGCAATTAGTATGATATCATATTGATATCAAAATAAAAGAGCTGTGGAGGATAGCGAAAAAGAAACCTCCGCAGTAAAATGCGCCAAAAGGACGGAGGGAATTGAAAATGCTGGAAATAAAAAATCTGACAAAAACTTACAAAGGCGGAAAGACGGCCGTGGACAATCTGTCGCTGACAGTGCGGGCAGGAGATATCTACGGCTTCATCGGGCACAATGGGGCCGGCAAGACCACCACCATAAAGGCTGTGGTGGGAATACATGACTTTGACCAGGGAGAGATTCTGATAGACGGCAGGGACGTGCAGTCCCAGGCCATGGCCTGCAAGCAGGTGACGGCCTATATCCCGGACAATCCTGATATCTACGAATACCTGACGGGCATCCAGTACCTGAACTTTCTGGCGGATATCTACCAGGTGTCCGGGAGGGACAGGGAGGAGCGTATCCGCAGGGAGGCGGGGGATTTCGGCATCTTTCCTGTTCTGGGAGACCTGATATCCACCTATTCCCACGGCATGAAGCAGAAGCTGGCCCTCACAGGAGCGCTGATTCATGAGCCCGGACTGCTGGTGCTGGATGAGCCCTTTGTGGGGCTGGATCCGGAGGCGTCTTTGCTTCTGAAAGGGAAAATGCACGCTCTCTGCGAGAGAGGCAGCGCCATCTTCTTCTCCACCCATGTGCTGGAAGTGGCGGAGAAGCTCTGCAACCGCATTGCTGTCATCTCGGCCGGAAAGCTGAAAGTGGAGGGGGATACGAAAGAGCTTACCAGAGACAGATCCCTGGAAGACGTATTTATGGAGGTGACGCATCATGACAAGGCAGATTAGACTTTTGACAAAACTCTCGCTGTATGGAATGTTCGGCTTCAATGAATTCCGCCACACGAAAGACAAAAAGAAGAAGCTGGGTTACTGCCTGATGGGGGTGCTCTGGGCTCTGCTGATACTCATGATGGCCGCCTATGTGGGGGCCGCGAGCTACGGATTTGTCATCATAGGGATGGGATATTTCGTCCCGGCGGTTCTGGCTCTGGTCGTATCTCTGGTGGCATTCTTCTTTACCATAGCGAAAGCAGGCCCGGTGCTTTTTGACCAGAGGGCATATGAAAAACAGGTGGCCCTGCCAGTGACGGCAAAGAGCATCATCGCCAGCCGGTTCCTCTCCATGTACCTCACGGATATGCTGCTGGGCGTGGCGGTGATGCTGCCGGGGATGGTGGTGTATGGAATGTTGGAGAAGCCGGGCTTTACATTCTATCTTTACGGCGCCATAGTCGTACTTTTCCTGCCCCTGCTGCCTCTGACGGCGGCTTCTGTGGCAGGAGCCCTGATCGCAGGCATAGCGGGGAGATGGAAGAGGAAGAATCTGGTCTCCATCCTGCTGACTATGATTTTTCTGTGCGTCTTTCTGGTGGGAAGCATGGGGATGAGCAGGATGGGGGAAGACGAACTGATAGTCATGATGGAGGGGATGGCGCAGCAGCTGGGAAATCGGATCGGCAGCGCCTATCCGCCGGCTCTCTGGATTTCAGAGGCCATGGTATCCGGGAAAGCGGCCGCCCTGGTTTTGTTCCTGGGGGTGTCCCTGGGATGTTTCCTGATTTTCCTGGAGATTCTGGGGCATTTTTACGGCCATGTATGCGGTCTGCTCAGCGCCAGGGAAGCCCGGGGCAACTACCGCATGGAGAGCCTGCGGGCCAGGCCCGTGATAAGGAGCCTGCTGGAGCGGGAATGGAGGCGTTATTTTTCCTCCAGCATATATGTGGTGAATACGCTGACCGGAGAGGTGATGATGGTGCTTCTGGCCATCGGCGTGGCGATGGCGGGAAAAGACAGTGTGGACAAAATGCTGGGTCTTCCCGGCGTGGCGGAGAGGGCCCTGCCCGTGCTGCTGGGGACATTTCCCGTGCTGATGCCGCTGACTGCCTGTTCGCTGTCCATGGAGGGGAAGAGCTGGTGGATGATGCAGACCCTGCCCGTCAGCAGGCGTGACATGATTCGGAGCAAGGTGGCTCTGCAGCTGATAGTGACCCTGCCTTTCTATCTGGCATCGGAGGCGATACTGATAGCCGCGTTGCGCCCGGGCTGGACGGAGACAATCAGCCTGCTGGCGGTACCGGCAGCCTACATCCTCTTCGGCGCCCGGACGGGGATAGCGGTGAATGAGAGATTTCCTGTCTTTGACTGGGACAGCGAGATCAAGGTAGTGAAGCAGGGGGCTTCTGTCTTTTTGATGATGGTCATAGGGCTGGTGTCAGCGGCTGCGCCCATCATCGCCCTGTTCATCCTGTGGGAGCTTCCGGCGTATGCTGTGTATGGAATTGTGGTAATCCTGCTCCTGCTTCTGACCGGGCTCATGGAGCTGGGAGGGCGAAAGAGGGAGCCGTGCGGTCCCTATCGCCTGGACTAGAGATGCAGGCAGATGCCGGTGATTTTTGGTCTGTCCGTTCAGCTTCTTGCGGCGGGGAAACGGATGGATTCTTTCCTTGCGCAACTATCCGGTCCGTGATATGATGGACTCATAAAAGGGCCGGGCCGGCAGGCTTCCGGCAGATGGAAGGCGGGGAAAATGGATACCATAAAAATCAACAGAGGAAACACAAGGATGATAGCCCACAGAGGCGTGAGCGGCCTGGAAACGGAGAATTCCATTCCGGCATTCGTGGCGGCCGGGAACCGCAGCTATTACGGCGTGGAGACGGATGCCCATGTGACGCGCGACGGCAAGTTTGTAGTTATCCATGACGATGACACAGGGCGCGTGGCAAAGGAGGACATCCATGTGGAGTCCTCGGACTATGAGCGGGTGCGCAGGACTATGCTGAAGGACATCTGTCCGGAGGCGGCGGGAGATTCCGTCACATTGGAAGACAGGCAGGACCTTGTCATACCGAATCTGAAAGAGTACATTACCATCTGCCGGAAATACGGAAAAGTCTGCATCCTGGAGCTGAAGAACGAATTTTCTTCAAAGGATATACGGCGGATAGTGGAGGAAATCCGGGAGCTGGGCTATCTGGAGCAGGTGACATTCATCTCTTTCGCCCTGAACAATATGATTCGCCTGAGAGAACTTCTGCCGGAGCAGCAATTATACTATCTCACCGGCGAGTACAGCCAGGAAATCCTGGAGGCCCTGAAACAGTACGGACTGAATCTGGATATATACTACAGGGCCCTGACAAAGGAAATCGTGGAGGAGCTTCACGGGGAAGGGATTCTGGTGAACTGCTGGACCTGCGATGACAGAAAAGAGGCAGAGCGGCTGGTGTCCTGGGGCGTGGATTTCATCACCAGCAACCGGCTGGAATAATGAAAAAAAGGCTAAGCTTTCGGGCTTGGCCTTTTTGGACCGGACGGGCGATTCGGGGGGGAGCTTGCCGGCAAACTGTCCTTGATGTAAACCGCGCACACAAAAAGAGCCCGCCAGGCGGGCTCTTTTCGGGAGTAAAAAATAAAAGAAAACATGAAAGGGAAAGGTATCTATAGTAAAACTGCTTTCGCAGTATTGCTATTAGTCGAAGCTGACAGAACCCTGACCATTGTTTATCAAAATTCAACAGCTCCTTTGTTTATGTATCTATCATACCCTGAAAATGTGTCTAAAGTTTGACCTTAGACTTAAGGATTTATAAAAAAAATATATAAAAAATTAAGGAATATCGCTCAATCCACCAGTTTTGCGTTAGGGTAGATTCGTTCCATCCGCTCGTCCGGGAAATGGGCGTCCAGAAAAGAGGCCAGGGGATTATCCTCCGGCTCCGCGTCCGGGGAAACAGCACCTGAAGCCTCCGCCCGGGGACCATCGGTCTGCCGTTGCGTATACCGGGCCAGCGCCAGGGATGAGAGAATCATATTGACAATCATGAACACGATCAGGCAGTTGCACAGGATTCTGCCCGCCCGCACAGGGAGCCTCTCTATCAGGTCTGACAGCTTCGGATAGATTATCTTCAGCCACACCACAGCCGCGATTCCCCAGAAAAAACAGTACAGCAGATTGATGCGCCCGCCCAGGTTGAAAGCGAAGCCGCTGTAGTCCCAGAACACCGTGCCGAAGAACAGCTCCGTGAAGACGCTGCAGACATACTCATAGACGCCGCCCAGCAGAGTGCCTGCCAGGAAGATATAACGGTCGGTCTTGTTCCGGTAGCGATAGAGGAAGAGGGTCAGAAGAGCGCAGCCCAGCCCCCAGACGATGCTGAAAGGCCCGTACACCACGCTGCTGCGGCTCATGAGCACCCCGGTGGTCAGAAAGCAGAATATGGTCTCCGTGATATCTCCCAGGAACGCGCCGACGAAGAACAGGGACACCAGCTTATAGAAGCTGCACCCTTTCGCGAATACGGCGGGCTTTGATTTGGCCTGTTCCGATTTCGCTCTCAGATCCGCCGCTATTGTCTCAGGATTGATGGAGGGGAAGGAACGCTGCATGCGCTTTTGCACCCAGACAGTGAGCCGGTTCTCCAGAAGCTTCGAGGTATGCTGCATTCCCTCGGAAAGCTGGGACAGGCGCTTTGCGCTGACCTGCATGCCCAGCACGGCCATGGAGGTGGTGATGAAGTCTATTGCCAGCAGACCGGCCGCGGCCCACTGCAAGGTCAATGTCACCAGGTCCGGCACCCCGCGCAGGAGACTGCACAGCAACGGATTGACGTAGCGCACGGTGGCCACGGCCAGCAGGCCCCACAGCAGGGAATAGCGGGCGCAGACATAGCCGCTTAAATTGTACCTGATATCAGAATAGTCCCACAATTTCCTGTGGAAAATCTTCTCCATGAGCATGCCGGTGGTGTATTCAACCAGCGAGGCCAGCAGCAGGCCGCCCAGAAAAAGGAAGAAAGCACTGTCCGCAAGCTCCGCCAGGAACACCGCGAAGAGAACGGCGCTGAAGCCGTATATGGTACAATAGGGGCTGTTCACGAAGCCCCGGTTCACGAATTTCCTGCGGATGAACGCGGCGTAGCACACCTCCGTGCACCAGCCGGCGAAAGAGTAGACAAAAAATAACCAGACCAAATCCCTCAAACTGTATATCATATTAGAAAGCTCCTCCTCTTACAATATACTCCTGATACGTCGTCAGTTCAATCCCGATCTGTAAAAAACTGCCGCAGGCTGGCCGTCGGGATAATCTGATTCTGCCACGGAGGATTTCCTTTCCAACGGGTAATCCGTGAATGATACAGTTTCCGCACATTGACAGACAAATATGAGCGTAGTATCATGACAAGTATAGAGTTTCCGTTTCCGGAGCGGACAGGGAGGTATGATTATGAAGAAGAAAATGATGCTGTCACTGGCGGCCATGCTGCTGCTTTTTTCTGTGGGTTGCGGTAAGGCGGAGGAAGATTCTGCACAGCTTCCCACGGCTGTGAAGATTTCGGAAGATGAGCCGGGGGATGGGCAATCAGGGGAGGACTCATCCGACGGGGGTTCCTCCGCAGAGAACGCATCCCCGGAGGAAGATTCTCGGGAGGATGCTCCAGAGGGGGAGCAGCAAAGCCCGGAAGGACCGGGGACTTCGGAGACGGGAGCGGGGCAGAGCAGCGCGGAGGCGGGATTTACGTTTGCGGATCTCTCTGACAGGGTATTCTATTTCAGCAGCGGCGCAGGAGCCTGGTTCACAGAGCTGCACATTAAGGATGACGGATCCTTTGAGGGGCATTATCAGGACGCAGACATGGGATCCACAGGGGATGGCTACCCGAACGGCACCTTATATTACTGTGATTATTTCGGAACCTTTGACCAGCTGGAGAAAGTGGACGATTTTACGTATAAAATGAACCTGTCGTTCATCTCTTTCAAGCAGAAACCGGAGGAGGAAGAAATCATAGGTGGTGTCCTTTATGTTTATTCCGCTGCCTATGGGCTGGATGGGGATGAGTTCTATCTGTATCTTCCGGGTTCCAGGCTGGCCGATCTGCCCCAGGCTTATCTGCAGTGGGTGGGGTACTACGATTTGGAGGCTGTCCAGGAAGAGGAGCTGAGCTTCTACGGGCTTTACAACGTGAGAGGGGAGCAGGGCTTTTCCAGCGCTGTCTATAAGGAGCAGAGCCTTTCCGAGAGGATTGCCATGGAGATTTCCTTTGCCGAGGAGCAGGAGAAGGAAGTGGAGAAAAAGCAGGAGGCAGCCGTCACCCAGCCGGAGATGAATGAGTCCGCCGAGGAGATGTACCGGCTGTGGGATGACACTCTGAACATCGTATGGAAGCTGCTGGAAGCAAATTTGGATACAGCGGACATGGAGGCTTTACGGAAAGAGGAAATGGAGTGGATCGCATCCAAGGACGCGGAAGTGCAGGCAGCCGGGCTGGAGAATGAGGGAGGAAGCCTGCAGCCGCTGCTGGAAGCCATGAAAGCGGCGGAACTGACCAAGGCGAGGGTGTACGAGCTGGCAAAATATGCGGAGGGTAAGTAGGATTGGCCTTGAAAGAGCGGCATGGAAAATACAGAACACGTATAAATAGGAGGATGGATCAAAATGGTGACATTATCATTGAAAGTACTGGACAAAAACGGCAATACCATCTGCGTGGGCAGCGGGGAGGATTTCGTGGACCTGGTGTGCATGAGGGCCTATGAGGAGGGGGACAGCATCGTGCTGGAGACTTCTCGGAAAGATATCTACATAAACTGGCAGGTGGATGATGCCATGGGCGCTTCTTTCGTGTATCTGAAAGATAATGTATCCTATGAAATCCCTTTCGGGGAGAAGCGCATCAGCCTCTCGCCCAAGGTGTTTTCCGGGGACAAACATTATATCTACGCGGAAGCCGCCAGGCAGGACGAGATAGAGGCTTACCGCAACCTGGCGCTGAACCCCGCGGACCAGCACAGGGATGTGCCCTGTTTCCCCCACGCCACGGCAAATGTGGAGACCAGGGGCGAGTCCGTATTCGCCGCTAAAAACGCCATAGACGGCGTGCGCGCCAATCTGTCCCACGGCGCATGGCCCTATCAGTCCTGGGGCATCAACAGGCAGGACGATGCCACGATGCGGGTGGACTTCGGGCGGAACATCCGCACGGACAAGGTGGTGCTCTACACCCGGGCCGACTTTCCTCATGACAACTGGTGGGTGCAGGTGACACTGCGGTTCTCGGACGGCAGCAGCCAGGACTTTGCTCTGGAGAAATCCGTGAGGGGCCATGTGCTGACTTTCCCGGAGAAAGAGATTCAGTGGATAGAGCTCTGCAGCCTGATAAAGGCGGACGATCCCTCTCCGTTTCCGGCGCTGAGCCAGATTGAGGTGTATGGAAGAAATGTGCTGTAGGCGGAAAGGCCGGTGGGACGGCACGGTTATCGCCATGACAGGAACAGGATTCTATTGTTAAGAATATTGAAATAAAGGCCCGCCAGAGGCGGAGGTGTGTAAAGATGAAATTGCTGTATGCTACGGGAAACCGTGCAAAATTGGATGCCATGAGGAGCAGGGCGTCCGGGCTTGATTTGGAGATACTGGGACTGGCGGACATGGACAGGAAAGCGCCTCCTGTGCCGGAGGACGGGCGCACGCCTCTGGAGAACGCAAGGCAGAAAGCGCTTGCCTACTATGATTTCTACAAGGTGCCGCTGTTTTCCTGCGATTCCGGGCTTTATTTTGAAAATGTGCCGGATGAGCTGCAGCCGGGAATCCATGTGAGGACTGTGGGCGGGAAATATCTGACGGATGATGAGATGCTGGCATATTACAGCGGCCTGGCAAAGAAATACGGGGATTTGAAAGCCGGATACAGAAACGCGGTCTGTCTGATCCTGGACAGGGACCGGGTGTATGAGTCCATGGACGCGAGTCTGGCCAGCAGGCCTTTCCTGATCACGTCCCGCCCCCATTCGAAAGTGCGGCAGAAAGGATTCCCGCTGGACAGCCTTTCCGTGGACATCCAGACGGGAAAGTATTACTATGACATGGAAAAGGGGCAGACAGAGCAGCTGGCCGTGGAGGACAGCATGCTGAAATTCTTCAAGGATCTGGGGCTGTGAGCGGCCGCAGGCGACGAAGCCGGCCGCCAGGAGGCTCAGGGCGTAAATCCCTCGAAAATAGGCATTACGCCCTGCCGTTCCAGCCGTTCCATAATTTCCTTGCTCCGAATAGTCCAGCCTGCCTCATGGACGCCGTACAGGCGCTTCATCAATCGTAAACTGGGGCAGGCGCGGTCTGTGTAATTATAGGCGATGAAGTCAGGACGGGTGAGGAACGAGGTCAGCAGCAAGGTCAATATGGCCCGCACAGGCCAGGTCAGCGTCCCGGCGTCATTGACCCGCAGGAAGTTCTCGGAAAGCTGCCCGCGGATGACGGACGGGTAATGCTTTTTCAGATGCAGCAGCACGGCGGGATGGAAGGATTCGATGCAGTAGGCTCCTTTCCAGTCTTTTAAAAGCGCCATCACCGCATCGGTCAGGGCTGCGGCATTGCCATGCTCCACTTTCAGCTCGATGATGAGGGGCGTCTTTTCTTCAAACAGCGCCAGCACGTCCCTGAACAGGGGAATCGTCTCACCGTTTCCTTTTAGCGGATATTCCGATAAATCCTCCAGCCGCAGTTCCTCAATAATCGCGCTTTTGCCGCAGACCCGGTTCAAATCGCTGTCGTGGACCACGGCCAGCTGTCCGTCCGCCATGAGGTGGACATCCAGTTCCGAGCCGAAACCCTTTTCGACAGCGCCGCGGAAAGCCGCCATGGAATTTTCAGGAATGCCCCGAGTGATGTCGTGGAGCCCCCGGTGGGCATAGCGGGTATTCGTAAGTTTCTCCCAGCCGGACTGCCCCCGCCTGGGCAGCAGCATAAGGCACCAGAGCGCGATTATGATCAGCGCTGTCAAAAGTATCCGAAACAAGATCATAAAAATCATGATTAAAATCTACTTCCTTTCCTGATTGTCAATCATCCATATCTTCAAAAGCCGCCAGCCCTTTTTTGGCCTCCGCCTTGCTGTCTCCGTGGCGCACGAAGCACATGGTGATGAAGCTCATGGTCACGAAAAAGGCGGCGTAGGGGAAGAGAATCTGATAGCTGATGGCTTTCATCAGGGAGCCTGCCGCCACTGGCGTGATGACCTGTGCCAGCATGGAGGCAGTGTAATAATAGCCTGTGAACCTGCCCACATCGCTGCCCCGGCACATCTCCACCACCATGGGCAGGGAGTTCACGTTGATGGCCGCCCATGCCAGCCCCACCAGGGCGAAAGCAATATACATGACGGCATTGATGGAGGAGAAGAGGGTGGTCAGGAAGAACCCTGCCAGGAAACAGGCCGCCAGCAGGATGATTCCCCCGTGGATGGTCTTCTTCCGGCCTATCCGGGAGGCCGCGACGCCGATGGGGATATAGGAGACGATGGCTCCGGCAGTGGCCACCAGCAGACAGGTGGAGGCGCCTCCCAGCCCCTCTCCCATGACCTGGGACACATAGGTGGTGAACCAGGTGGTGACGCCGTTGTAGCCGATGTACCACAGGGAGATGGAGGCCAGCAGGAATCCCAGGCTTCGCTTCACCGGCCTGGGCAGGCGCTCGCTGCCCTGCCCGTCGTCCTCGGCCAGATTCCATTCGGGATGCCGCTGTTCCAGAGCCTGGTTCTGAGCCGCCAGCACAGGCTCTCGGATGGTGGCTAACAGCACGATGACCGCCACGGCCATGATGGCGGATACCACGATGAACAGGGGCTGATAATTGACATGGTCCAGACTGGCCACCTTAGAGGTGGGATAGAGCACTGCCGCCACCCCCAGATAGAGAACGCCGCCCACGGCCCCCATCAAGTTGATGATGGCGTTCGCCTTGCTGCGCAGGGGCTTGGCGGTCACATCGGGCATCAGGGCCACGGCGGGGGAGCGGTAGGTTCCCATGGCTACTAAGAGCAGCCCCAGCACGATGACGAAAGCCGCAAGCTTAAAGGGCGCCGCCTCCCTGGAATAGCTGTTGTCCAACACGGGCAGCAGATTCATCAGGATGACGGCCGCAGCGGTTCCGGCTATGATATAGGGGGTGCGGCGGCCCAGCTTTGTGTCGGTTCTGTCCGAGAGTCCGCCGAAGAAAGGCAGCAGGAACAGGGCCAGGATATTGTCCGTGGCCATGATGATGCCGGTCAGGGACTCGTCCATGCCGAAAGTCTCCCGCAAGACTAATGGCACCACGCTGTCATACATCTGCCAGAAGGCACAGATGGACAGGAAAGCCAGGCCTACCAGGACGGTTCGCTTGTTGTTCAGTTTCGATTCGCTCATTTGATTTCCTCATTTTTTGTTGGCATGTGATTGCGCAGGGGCTGTCCCGTTCCTGCCGTCACGTTGCTGTAGACGGTGTCATTTTATCATAGGTAAGAAGTCTTTGCAAGCAATTTGCCATGGGGAGGGGATTTACGGAGCGGATTCGGAGGCGGATTTGGCGCTGCCACGGTTGCATCTTGGCGGCAGGAGTGCTATGATACAGATAAGCGAGTCCGCGCCATGACAGCGTGTTCCTGAAAGGGAAGCTGCGGCACGGTAACTGAAGAAATGGAGGAGGAGTTTAGCTATGAAAATCACATTTCTGGGCACCAGCCACGGGGTGCCGTCCCCTACGAGATACTGCAGCGCCACTTTGCTGGAGGTGGAAGAGAGGGCTTATCTGATTGACGCCGGGGCCCCGGTGGCGGATCTTCTGATTCGCCGGGGTGTGCCTTTTGAGAAGCTGAGGGCTGTCTTTACCACGCACATCCACTCCGACCATACCGTGGGACTGTCTGCCCTGTGCAGCCTGGCGAACTGGTATTACAGAGAGAGCGATTTTGATATTTATATGACAGAGGAGCGGGGGATTCAGATTTTCCGCCAGATGGTCCGGGTTACGGACGGATCGCTGGACGAGCAGCGTCTGCGTTTTCATCTGACGTCCCCCGGCGTTTTTTACGATGACGGGACGCTGCGTGTCACCGCCATATCCACCCGCCATATGGAGCAGGTGAACGGGACTTCCTATGCGTATCTGATAGAGGCCGGGGGCAGGCGGATGCTTTTCACCGGGGATCTGCACGGGGAAGACGCGGCGGATTTCCCTGCTGCTGCGCAGGAGCCCACGGATCTGATTGTGTGCGAGATGGCCCATTTCGGCCCGGATGCCATCTTCCCCAGGCTGGCGGCATGTCCTGTAAGACAAGTGCTGTTCAATCATGTCTACCACGATTATGAGGCTTCTATGGCTGCAATCCGGGCGGCTGCGGGGCAGTATCCCTTTGAGGTGCGGGCGGTGGAAGACGGAGATGTAGTAGAACTGTGAGAGGATTTCGCGCGGATTGTTTGCCGGACGGCGCGGGAATGACAGACTGGCTGACAGGATGACAGACAGGGAAAGAGAGGGAAATGGCATGGATGAGAAGAAGACGGAGGTCTCTGATGTGGAGGCTTTGATCGCGCTGCTGGACGGCTGCACTCAGGCCGGGGACAGCCGGATCAAGGTGGATGTGGCAGAGGGGGAGGAGGGAAAAGTCACGCGCCGGTATCACCATGGCCGCTGCGACATCGGGAGTCCCTGGGCCTGCGGCACTGCCTTTGATGTGCTGGAGTGAGTGCGCCGGTCCGCCGCGGAAAGGGCTTTCCGCCGAATTTTGCGCTTGCAATTCCAGACGGTCGGTGTTACACTGTTTACAGTACTTAAAAAATATTCAGTTGAAGGAGGAATCGCGATATGAGAAAAAGCGTAAGGATGGTGAACCGGATCAACTGAATAGCGGGCATTTCGATGCCGTTTTTTTAAGTACCTTTATGAATAACTGTTGACTACAGGGCACACATATTGGTGTGCCCTTTTTGCGCGCAAATCCAGGCGCCGCAGGCAGAGAATAGGGGCTGCTTGCGGCGCTTTTTTGCGGCAAAGGAAGAGCTTGGAAAAGGAGAACAAAATTTGAAGAGATTAAAATTCTATCTATTGAACATGAAACCTGCCAGTGAGACTTACGAGGAAATGTATGAGGGCAAGATGTGCGAGTCTTTCATGGACAAAGATCCTATTGTGCACAATCATGCCCTGTACTGGGACGGGGAGATAGGATACGAAATCACGAAGAGTAATCGGCTGGAGCTGTCCAGGCCGACAGTGGTGATTCATATCCCGCTGCATCTGCTGAAGCTGGAGGAGCCGGACATGGCGGCGCTGGACTATGTGTTCCGGGCGTTCCTGCCTTATGTCAGGTCACTGAACGAGTGCAATGACAATCGCAAGCGCACGGCAAAGGAAAACGGCCATTATTTCATCTATGAGCCGAGCAGTGAGGTGCTGGTCAGGAACGTGATTGCGGTGAATACGGTGGCACAGAAGTATTACAGGATTGTAGGCGGAAACAAGGTGGAGATCATAGACGGCCTGCGGGACAGAGGCGTGCAGTCCGGGAAGAACTGCATGATCGCGCCCATCGACGGAGCGGGGGACGTTCCGGCTTACCGCTGCGCCAGCATCATGCTCCAGGTGCAGCTGCCAGTGGGAAAGCACAAGAAAGCGGTGCAGATGCTGACCCATGATCTGCCGGAGGCGGTGAACTGCTTCCTGAACGAGTTCGACCAGAACGGGCTGCAGCAGGCGCTGGCCCTTTACAGGAAACAGCAGGAAATCCGGGCGTGGCTTAAGGCAAGCGACTATTGCGCTTTCGTGGCAAACGGCAGCATACTGCCCAGAGAAAAGGGCGGCGATGCTCCCATGCAGGGGGCAGTGCCTTTCCTGGCGCCGCCGGAGGATACGGTGGAGGTGGCGGGAGTCAGAGGGATGGCTTTCCGGAAAGGGGTCACGGTCATCACAGGGGGCGGCTACTCCGGCAAAAGCACGCTGCTGGACGCCCTGTGCGCGGGCATCTATGACCATGTGGCGGGGGACGGCAGGGAGTTAGTCATAACTGACGACTCCGCCATGAAGATTTCCGCCGAGGACGGCAGGAGCGTCCGGCATGTGAATCTGTCCCCTTTCATCAAATGGATTCCGGGCGGGAATCCGGCGGATTTCTCCACGGAGCATGCCTCCGGCTCCACCTCCCAGGCCGCCAATATCATAGAGGCCATCGGCTGGGGGGTCAGGCTGCTGATGATCGACGAGGACAAATCCGCCACGAATTTCATGATTCAGGACGCGGTGATGAAGACTTTGATCGAGAAAGAACCAATCACGCCCTTTGTGGAACGGGTGCGGGAGCTGTATGAGCTGCATGGGGTCTCCACCGTGCTGGTCATCGGGGGCAGCAGCGAATATCTGCAGGCGGCGGACCGGATTTATATGATGCAGGATTATCTGATCGGCCAGGTGACGGAGCAGGCGAAGGCGCTGCAGGCCGGGAATCAGCCCTTGGGGCGGGCCGGACAGGGAGGCGTGGGGCAGACGGAAACGCCGCCGGCAGAAGAACTTCCGCCCGCCGATTTTTCCAACCGGGACGAAATAGATGCCGGTCTTCTGAGCACCCGCCCGGAAGGGGCTGCCACGGAGGTGCTGGCCGTGTCCGATTTAGGCTTCCTGATTCTGGGAGAAGAGCGCATAGACATCCGGATGCTTCACGATATCGCCACCATTCCGCAGCTGAATGCCATTGCCTTTCTGCTGCGCAGGCTCATCAATCAGGTGAACCCGCTGGAGCGGTTCCGGAAATTTCAGATTGCCGGAGCCGGGGACGGAGGCAGCCCCGGAAACCAGGACAACCGCAGGCGGATCTGTCGGGAGAAAGAAGTGGAGCGATTGCTGTCGGAAATCCGGGAGGCAGGGCTGGAATCCGCTTATTCGCCCTTTTTTACGGAATGCGTCAGGTGGATGGATCTGCCCAGAAAGTATGAAATCCTGGCTGTGCTGAGCCGTATGCGGACGGAATGAAGATTTTCTAAGGCTGGCACCATTTCATGCGCCGACATTGACAAGGGTATACTATTGTGATAGTATGAAAAATGTAAAACTATCGCAATAGTATACAGCGGAAAGCCCGTGCGGGACTGTCGGTAAAGGGAGCGGATACATATATGAAACTGTTTGACTCAGAATTAAAAGTGATGGCCGTACTCTGGAGAGAGGGGGATTCCACCGCGAAGCATATTTCGGATGTGCTGGGCAGCGAGACTGGCTGGAACGTGAACACGACTTACACGGTCATCAAAAAATGCATCAAAAAGGGCGCCATCGAGCGCCGCGAGCCGAATTTCCTCTGCCACGCTTTGGTTTCCAAGGCCCGGATACAGGCGGCGGAGACAGACGAGCTGATTGAAAAAATCTATGACGGTTCGGCGGACATGCTGTTCGCCTCCCTGCTGGACAGGAAGAGGCTTTCCGCCGAGCAGATCGAGCGGCTGAAGAGGATTGTGGAGGAAGGAAAATAGGTGATGGACATGGGATTAGTGCAGAGAAGTATTTATGGCGGAATCCTGATACTGATCATCATTGCGGTGAGGGTCCTGCTGCTGGATAAGCTGCCGAAAAGGACTTTCCCTGTCCTGTGGGGAATAGCGCTGCTTCGCCTGCTGGTACCGTTTTCCGTGGCCTCTGTCTTCAGCGTCTATACTCTTCTGGGGCTGGGGCGGCAGGAGGCGGCGCCGGAGCGGGAGGCATATGTGGTTTCCGGGGAAATGGAGGCGGTGGATCTGCCGCCTGAAAAGGGCAGCGGGCAGCCTCCGGTTCGGGGGCAGGAAACGGCGGTTGCAGAGGCGGGAAACCAGATGGAGATACTGCCTGTCCTCTGGTGCGCCGGGGCCCTTATCTGCAGCCTGTTTTTCGTAAGGTCATATGTCCGGAGCCTGGACAGGTTCCGGAAAGCAGCGCCTGTGGAGTCGGAACAGGTGCTGCAATGGATGGAGAGACACAGGAAAGGGCGCCCTGTTTCCGTCAGACAGGCGGAGGGGATTTCTACGCCTTTGACCTATGGATGTCTTCGGCCTGTCATCCTGCTGCCCGAAAAGGCTCTGGAAGAAAAGGGGCGGGAGCTGGAATACATCCTTGAGCATGAGTACGTGCATATCTGCTATTGCGATGCGCTGATGAAGCTTGTGATGGTGGCGGCTTTGTGCGTCCACTGGTTCAACCCCCTGGTCTGGGCGATGGCCCTGCTGTTGAACCGGGACATTGAATTTGCCTGTGATGCGGGAGTCCTGAAACGGTTCGGAGAGCAGGCCAGAGGGGGGTACGCCATGGCGCTGATTGGGATGGAGGAGAAAAAGATTGGGCTGGTGCCGTTCTTTAACGGATTGGGCAGGAATGCCATTGAAGAAAGGATAAATCTGATCATGAAGTATCGAAAGCCCAAATATACGGCCGTGGCTGCAGCCGTGTCGCTTGTGGCTGCGGTGGCGGTGGGGTTCGCCACGTCGGCGGAGCATGTGCGGGCCACGGAGAACCCATGGCAGGAGTCCGCGGGCTATGGCGAAGAGGCTCGGGACGGCCGGGGCAGCGGAGATGGCCTGACGACAGCTGACGCAGGGGCGGGAGGAATGAATGCGGCTGGCGCGGAGGCGGACGGCGTGACGGCGGGCGGTACATATGGCGCAGGGGAGGGAGGCCTGAATGCAGCTGGTGCGGAGGCAGGCAGCGTGGCTGCGGGCGGAGTGACTGCGAATGGCGTGACCGCCGCAGATGGCGCGGATTCGGCTGCCGCAGGTGCGGAAACGAATGATGTAATATTGGGAGATACAACAGGGGACAGCCAGGGAGAACGCCCATCATCGGCGCTGCCGTCAAATATTCCGGAGAATCCGGCAGCACAGGGCCATACGCTGCTCTACACCCAGGAGGGCATGCCCCAGGAAGAGCCCGCCAATCTGTACAGGGGGGCAGGGTATTGCCTGCTGGTGCCCGCCCAGGGATGGGTCTCCGGCGGGCAGGATACGTGGATGTGGCAGGAGAATGAGGCGGTGCGCTTCTGGGTCACCGACTGGAGCGGGAATACATGGGAGCAGGCAGCCGCCCGGCTGGAGGAGGAAGGCTACGCCCGGACAGAGGAGGAGGGAGCTTTTCGGAAAGAAAGCGACGGCAGCCTCTTTTTCGCCAAGCTGCACAGGAGCGGGATACGGATCATGAGCATCCACTATACCTATCCGGCGGAGGCGGAATACAGGGAGGGCTTCGGCGTGTCCCTGGCCGCTGTGGCAAAGCATTTCGTGCTGCTGTCGGAAGAGGGCGGAGAGGCTTTGTCGGAGGACGGAAAGCAGCAGCGTCAGCTGGCCGGGGCTTTCTGGGACGCATACCTGACCGGCGATGAGGAGGCCCTGCGGCAGTACCTGGCGGAAGGCTACAGCGGGACAGTGGAGACTTTCCCGGAGGGCAGCGACGGCCATGTGGCCCGGGAGGCAGAGGCCAAGAGCGTGAAAGGCATGGACACGGAAGAGAGAAAGCTGGGAGACAAGTGCGTAGTCTGGGTGGAATTCTATCCTGCCGCAGATGCGGATTCTCTGGAATATCTGGAGATAGAACTGATTAAGGAAGAGGACGGCTGGAAGGCAAGCGCATACGGATTGGAGAGATAGACATGCATTTTGTAGAGGCAAAGGGGATTCTGTCCGCGAAAAACGGCATGAACCTGTACAGGGGCTGTACCCACGGCTGTATCTACTGTGACAGCAGGAGCAGCTGCTATCAGTTCACCCATCCCTTCGAGGACATCGAGGTGAAGCGCAACGCGCCGGAACTTCTGGAAAAGGCGCTCCGCTCCAAACGGAAGAAGTGCATGATAGGCACAGGGGCCATGTGCGATCCCTACATGCACTGCGAGGAGGAGCTGGGGCTGACCAGGAGGTGTCTGGAAATCATAGAGCGCTATGAATTCGGCCTGGCCATCCAGACGAAATCGAACCGTATCCTAAGGGATCTGCCGCTGCTGAAGCGCATCAACGAAAAGGCGAAATGCGTGGTTCAGATGACCCTGACTACCTATGACGAGGATCTGTGCCGGATTCTGGAGCCCAATGTCTGCACCACAAAGGAGCGCGCAAGGGCCCTGGAGATATTCCGGGACAATGGCATCCCCACGGTGGTCTGGCTGTCGCCGATACTGCCCTATATCAACGATACGAAAGAGAATATTGAGGGCATACTGCAGTACTGCGTCCGGGCGAGGGTGCATGGCATCATCTGCTTCGGCATGGGGATGACGCTCAGGGAGGGGGACAGGGAGTATTATTACGCGGCGCTGGATAAGCATTTCCCGGGGCTGAAAGAAAGATACCAGAGGCGCTACGGGCATGCCTATGAAGTGCCCAGCGACAGGGGCGGGGAGCTGATGGAGCTGTTCTGCCGGACGTGCAGGCAGCATGGAATCCTGAGCGATGTGGAGGAGTGTTTCGCGTATCTGAACCAGTTTCCGGAGCGGTATGAACAGATGGGTCTTTTTTCATGAGGGATGTGGAGACATTTTTCTGTTGGAGTGCAGTTGATAAAGAAATGAAAAAGCAATTTCGATAAAAAAGGTATAAAATAAACAATAGATGGAAAACTAATGCAATAAAACCATAATACGGGCTCTATTGCCAAAAGTCTATGATTGAAAAATTCTGAATATCATGGTATCATAAGGATGTAGATATGTGGCAGGTACATTTTTATGAGGATGATGATATGAGAATAGAACGTGTAGATGAAAAAACGGTAAAGTGCTTCCTGTCCAATGAGGAATTGGAGGAGTATGACATTGACTATAAAGACTTCGTCCTGCGCAGCGACAAGGCTAAGGAAGTCGTGCAGGAGATCATCGAGCAGGCCGCGGAGGAGGTCGGCTACAAGCCTCCCAAGTTCGCTTTCGATCTGCAGATTATGATGCTGCCGGATCAGGGACTGATACTGACCTTTTCGGACAGGGATCCGGAAATCAAGGAGAGCGATCAGTTCATCGAATGCCTGAAAGAGATGAAGCGGATTCTGCAGAGGACCCGGGAGAAGATAGGCGGAGGGAATGCGGACGCCTCGGGGAACGGAGACGCACAGAGCGCCGGTCAGGATCAGAATGGGGCTGCGGATGCCAATGGGACAGATGCCAAGGGCGCCCGGCAGGTCAGCCGCCCCACTTTTGCGGTGTTCGCCTTTGCGGAACTTGGCAGAATCATCGAGTTTGCATCCATGCTGCCCGCGAATCTGCAGGTGGAGAGCAGCGTGCATGTGATGGACGGACTGTATTTCCTGTATCTGCTCAAGGGCAGGGCATCCTATGAGCGTTACAGCAGGGCCTGCATCCAGGCGCTGGAGTTCGCCAGCCTGTATGCGGCGGAACCCTCTCAGACAGCGCAGCTGGAGGAGCACGGGGAGTGCCTTATCGCGGAGAAGGCGCTGAAGAAGCTGCGGAAATAGGATGGAAGACGGGCGCATGATATGAGGCTGCCGGGAAATAGCATTTATGAAAATGCAGCCATTTCCCGGCGGCCTCTTTCTATACAGGATTGCGACAGGAGAAGCCTGCACGGGCAGAAAGCCGTATCCGTAGCCTGGCGAAAAGTGTTGAAACTGTCAGCGGAGCTGATTGGCGACGGCTGGAGCGCAGGCCGCATGCCCCGCTGCTCTACAGCGCAGCAGGATGGATGTTCTGCCGCCCGTAACAGGGCTGCTGATTTGGAAAGTGGGAGACATATGGCGCAGAAGAGGGATATGACAGAGGGAAAAATCGCACTTCCGCTAGTGGAGTTCACCGTGCCGCTGGTGCTGGGGAATCTGTTCCAGCTGACCTACAATGCGGTGGATTCGGTCATCGTAGGGCGGTACGTGGGGGAAAGGGCGCTGGCGGCGGTAGGCACGTCGGCGCCGCTGATGAATATCGCGCTTTTGTTCATCAGCGGGCTGTGCATGGGGGCCGGTATTTTGATGAGCGCCCAGTACGGCTCCAGGGATTATGAGCTGCTGTCCCGCCAGATCAGCACCACGTTTCTGGCGGGATGCGGATTTTCCCTGGTGTTCTCTTTACTGACCATTCTGCTGGCGGAGCCGCTGCTTAGGCTGATTCAGGTGCCGGAGGCGGTGATCGGGGAGGCGGGGACTTATCTGCGGATTATTTTTCTGGGGATCTTGTTTACCTTTATCTATAATTTCCTGGCAAATACCCTGCGGGCTCTGGGGGACAGCAGGACGCCGCTGTATTTCCTGATCATCAGCGCGGTGCTGAATATTTTCGGGGATCTGCTGCTGGTGGCGGCGTTGCGGCTGGGGGTGCCGGGGAGCGCGGTCTCTACGGTGGTCAGCGAGGCGGTGTGCTGTCTGCTGTGCGGGGTTTATATCAGCAGGAAAGTGCCGCTATTGAAGCTGGGGAAAGGGTGGCTCACGTTCGATAAAAAGCTGCTGGGGCGGACGATTTCCTATGGGAGCACCAGCGCCCTGCAGCAGGTGTGCCTGCAGGTGGGAAAGACGATGATTCAGGCCATGGTGAATACTCAGGGGGTCAGCATGATGGCGGCTTTTACTGCGGTGAACCGGGTGGATGATTTCGCTTATACGCCCCAGCAGAACATCGGACATGCCATGACTACTTTTATTGCGCAGAATAAAGGGGCTGGGCATAGGGAGAGGATTAAACGGGGATTTAGAGTCGGAATTACGATAGAAATTATCTATTCTGTTGTTATCTGTCTTGTTATTCTGCTGGGGGCGCCGGTTATCATGGGGTTGTTTACAGGGGCGGAGGATGCGCAGGTGGTCCCGCTGGGGGTGTCTTATCTGCGGGGGATTGCCTTGATGTATCTGCTGCCGGGATTCACCAATGGGATACAGGGGTTCTTCCGGGGAATGGGGGACTTGAAAGTCACGCTGTACAGCACTTTTATGAATATGCTGGGGCGGGTGGCGGCGGTGTGGGTGTTGCTGCTGGTGCTCTCGCTGGGGTTCGTCAGTCTGGCCTGGGCGAACTTCGCGGGGTGGATTGTGATGCTTTTGTTTGAGGTGCCTTTATTGGGGAGACGGTTGAGAGGTGTGGCTGAGGCTGGGGATTGATAGTAAATCTTTCATGTAAGAAAAGCCCCTTGCGCTTTCCGGTACAGTACAGTAAAATGAAATCATAGTGAGCATAGGCTGTCCTGAATATGGATGAGAAGACAGAGGCAGCAGCGGTTGAGGGAGCTGGGGAGCGCGACAACACGGAAGCAAAAGTTAATAAGGAGGAATGACATATGGCATTACCGGCAGAAAAGGTTCGGTATACGTTCGCAGATGTTCTCTTGTGGGATGGGGACGAGCATATTGAAATTATCAACGGCGAGGCGTTCATGATGGCTACGCCGTCCAGAATCCATCAGGAAATCACCGGCGAGTTATTCCGCCAGCTTGCTAATTTCCTGGAGGGAAAGCAGTGCAAGGTCTATTCCGCTCCCTTTGGTGTTCGGCTGTTTGAGCAGGATGGGGACAGACCGGAAGATGTGGACACGGTGGTAGAGCCGGATATTTCAGTGGTATGCGACAGGAGCAGACTGGATGAGCATGGGTGCAAGGGAGCACCCGACTTGGTGATTGAAGTTCTCTCCCCCTCTACACAGCGGCATGACCAGCTTGTGAAGCTGAATCTATACCAGCGGGCGGGAGTTCGGGAATACTGGATTGTCGATCCTGAAAACAAGACGGTTCGCGTTATGATTCAGGCTGGCGATGGCACCCTCCGAACCCACGAAATCTATAGGCAAGAGGATGTGGCGAAAGTCAATGCGCTTGACGGGTGCTTTATTGAATTGAGCAAGGTGTTTTCTGAATAGCAGCGCAGAGCTGGTGATTGCCTCCGGACAAGTAACAAATTTGAAAGAGATGCTAAGGGGCTGATATAAAAAGGTCCGATAAGGGAACTATAATTATGGACAGTAGGAGGTCTGGATGGAAAATGGCAGGACAATCAGAGAGAAGCTGGAAGGCAGAGAACTGAAGATATTCGGCAGTTTCTCCCTGCTGCTTTTGTTCGCGGCGGGAATCATCGGCATGGAAGTGGAGGGACAGGGGCTCCTGTCCGCTGTCAAGGGCCTGTGGGTCATCGTGATTTCAAGGGACGCACTGATTACCGACTATTTTGAACTGGCGGGATACGGAGCCGCGTTCTGGAACGCATTCCTGGTGATGGGAATGGGGCTCTGGCTGCTGCATCGTGAAAAAATCCAGTTCACGGGCCTTACTATGGCGGCGGTCTTCATCAATGCGGGCTATGCCCTCTGGGGGAAGAATCCGGTGAACATCCTGCCGATCCTGTTCGGGACCTTTCTCTATGCAAAAGTGCACGGCACCCAGATGAGCCGCTATATCTACACCGGTTTTTTCGGCACCAGCCTGGCGCCGCTGGTGACGGAGCTGATTTATGAGCTGCCCTTTGACTGGCGGGTGAACCTGCTGACGGCTGTGGGGGCGGGGATATTAATCGGCTTCATCCTGCCCGCGCTTTCGGTACATACAGCCTCCATGCACATGGGCTACAATCTGTTCAATGTGGGATTTTCGGCGGGCATCGTGGCATTTGTGATGGTCTGTGTGCTTAAATCTTTCGGCATAGAGAGCGAACCGGTGATGATCTGGAAATCCGGCAGGCCTCTGTGGGTCATGGCAGGGCTGTATGGCTATTTCCTGCTGACCTTTCTGTACGGATTGTATCTTGCGGGCGGGGATGTCAGGAGCATCCTGAAGATATGGAAGCACCCGGGCAGGGCGGTGGCTGATTTCGTGCTGATGGAGGGTGCGGGCTGCACGCTGATGAATATGGCTATTGTGGGCGCTGTCTGCACCACGTATATCCGGCTGATCGGCGGCGATTTCTCCGGTCCGGTGGTGGGAGCGATATTGACCGCATTCGGGTTTTCGGCCTTTGGGGCCCATATCAAAAACTATCTGCCGGTGCTGCTGGGAGTATTCCTGTCTACGTTTCTGACCCGGTTCGCGCCGGTGACGCCGGGGATGCAGCTGGCGGCAGCGTTCGCGGTAGGGCTGGCGCCCATTGCAGGACGGTTCGGCATTCTTGCGGGAATGGCCGCGGGCATGCTCCATTCTGCCATTGTCATGTGCACGTCCGAGATGTACGGAGGCCTGAATTTATATAATAACGGATTCAGCGCAGGCTGGGTGGCTATCATAATGGTGCCCGGGCTGGAGAGCTTTACCACCAGAAGAAAGGAAAAGAGGAAAGGCGTATGCTTCATGAACAGGAAAAAGCAGGAAAAATCGTAGCCGAGCTGTCCATGTATTTCATGGCGCTGGGCGCCACCAGGATTAATTCCAGCATCGTGCTGGAGGAGAGGCAAGGCAGGATTACCTTTGAGGCCAATTACCCGCCGGAGCAGAAAGAGAAGCTTCGGGAGCTGGAATGCCTGAACCAGCAGCGCAATGACGGCATCGAGGAAATCTACTGGGAGCTGGCCGGGGTGGGAAGCCACGGGGAAAGCAGCCAGCTGCTTCTGATTGGCACCATGATAGACAAGGCGGAGATTTCCATAGAGGACGAAAGCGTAAAGCTGGCCCTGTACAAAGATTTCTGAAAAAGGATTTGTGGCGGCCCCGGGCCCCTACCACATCCTCCGGTATTCTCCGGGGGATATCCCCTCCACTTTTTTGAAGACACGGCTGAAGTAGCCGGGTTCCCCGATGCCCACCTCCCGGCCCACTGCCTCCACGGTCAGGTCAGAGAAGCGCAGCAGCTGCTTGGCGTGGGTGATGCGGATCTGGTCCAGACAGCCCAGGACAGTAGCGCCGAACTGCTCTTTAAAGGTGCGGGCCAGGTAGAATTTATTGAGATAGAACCGACTGGCCAGATGGTCTAAAGTAATCCGCTCCTTATAATGCTCCTCCAGATATGCCTTTACATACTGGAGGGTTTTCTTTTTTACGCCCGTATGGGGGCAGGCTTCGGGATGCCAGCTTTCCGCCATGACAAGGGTCAGCAGGCCGGTGAGTTTCTCGTTGATTCTCATGTCGCGGATGTAGTCCTCCGTTCCCGCCACCGTGAGGAGCTGCGTCAGCAGGCCGGTGAAAGCTTTCGGCTCCTTGGGGGCAAAGACAGGTCTTCCGCCTCTCTCCACATACTTTTCGTAGATTCCGTTCATACTGGAACCATAGAAATGGGCCCATTTCAAAGACCACAGTCTGTCTTCGGAGGAACTCTGGGCGTAGGGCCTCCGGCAGTCGATGAAAACGCAGTCGCCCGGGTTCAGGAGGTAGCGCTGCCCGTCATAAAAGAGGCTCCCGGCGCCCTGGGTCACGATGAAGAACAGGAAAGAGAGCAGCCCCTTTCTGCTGCTGGTATGGGGCTTTATGGCGCGGAGCTCTCCCACCTCCTGCAGGTGCAGCAGATTGGCTCTGGCGAAGCCGGAGGGGGTGTATATGATGCGGCTGGATTCTACGGAAACACCTTGAAACAGAGATTCCATGGCATGTTCTCCTGTTTTACATGGTTAAACAATAATTTATATGCGTTTTGACATATACAGAATCAGGAGTTGTCACAATGCTTTTTGGGGCAGCATTATATCATGAGCACAGCAACGCTCATGGTGATGGCCATCCGGCCGCTCCATGACTCAAATAAGGACATTGTATCATGAAAGTCAAGATTGTACAAGTATGCCGCAATATCATGAATTGCAAATGCGGAAGTCATCCCCTAAACTGGAAGTATGGAAAATCGCGGGAATCTGTCCCCTTGCAAAAAAGGTGTGGCAGAGGAAATCATAAAATACAGAAAGTGAGATGAACCTATGAGTAAAGTAGCGCTGATTACCGGCATCACCGGCCAGGACGGTTCCTACCTGGCGGAGTTTCTCCTGGAGAAAGGCTATGCGGTGCACGGCATCATCCGCCGGGCCTCCCTGCCTAATACGGCCCGCATCGAGCACCTGACCGGGGCGGAGAACCTTACCCTTCACGAGGGCGACCTGTCGGATTCCTCCTCTCTGATCCGCATCATCAATATTGTCCGACCGGACGAAATCTATAACCTGGCGGCCCAGAGCCATGTGCAGGTATCCTTTGACGTGCCGGAGTACTCCGGGGACGTGGACGCCATCGGCGTGCTGCGCATCCTGGAGGCGGTGCGCATCCTTGGGCTGGCAGAGAAGACCAAGGTCTACCAGGCTTCCACTTCCGAACTCTACGGCAAGGTGGAGGAGGTGCCCCAGAGCGAGACCACGCCTTTCCACCCCTACAGCCCTTACGCGGTGGCCAAGCAGTACGGCTTCTGGATCGTCAGGGAGTACAGGGAGGCCTACGGCATGTTCGCCGCCAACGGTATCCTGTTCAACCATGAATCCGAGCGCCGGGGGGAGAATTTCGTCACCCGCAAGATCACCCGGGCGGCGGGCCGTATCGCCGAGGGCATACAGGACCATCTGGAGCTTGGCAACCTGGATTCCAAGCGGGACTGGGGCTATGCCAGGGACTATGTGGAATGCATGTGGCTGATGCTGCAGCAGGAGAAGCCGGAGGATTTCGTCATCGCCACCGGCGTCCAGCACACGGTGCGGGATTTCACGGAGAAGGCTTTTGCCGCCAACGGGCTTGACCTTCGCTGGGAGGGCAGCGGCCTGGAGGAGAAAGGCTACGACGCCGCCACAGGAAAGCTGTTAGTCTGTGTGAACCCCCAGTGGTTCCGCCCCACGGACGTGGACAACCTGCTGGGCGACCCCACCAAGGCCAGGACCGTCCTGGGCTGGAATCCCCAGGCCACCAGCTATGAGCGGCTGATAGAAATCATGGCGGAGCATGACAGGGCTCTTGCCAGGCGTGAGAGGGCCGTGCTGGAGGCCACAAAGCAGATGGAAGCGAAAGGCTGATGCACAGCGCAGGCATGAAAAATAAGACAGAGTACAAAACAGAACCGAAATCGAGGACATGAAAAATGATGGAAAAAAACGCGAAAATCTACGTGGCCGGGCACCGGGGCATGGTGGGCTCCGCCATCCTCCGGGAGCTGCAGCGCCAGGGCTATGAAAATATCATCACCCGCACCCACAGGGAGCTTGACCTGTGCCGCCAGCAGCAGGTGGAGGACTTCTTCGCCGCGGAGAAGCCGGAGTATGTATTCCTGGCGGCGGCCAAGGTGGGGGGCATCGTGGCCAACCAGGAGGCTCTGGCGGACTTCATGTGGTTCAACATGACCCTGGAGATGAACGTCATCCACAGCGCCTGGCAGAACGGCTGCAGGAAGCTGGAGTTCCTGGGCTCCTCCTGTATCTATCCCCGGATGGCCCCCCAGCCCATGCCGGAGAGCTGCCTGCTGACCAGCGAGCTCGAGAAGACCAACGAGGCCTACGCCCTGGCCAAGATTTCCGGACTGAAATATTGCGAGTACCTGAACCGCCAGTACGGCACCGATTACATCTCCGTCATGCCGACAAATTTATACGGGCCTAACGACAACTACCATCCCACCCACAGCCATGTGCTGCCGGCCCTGATCCGCCGGTTCCATGAGGCAAAGGAGCAGGGGCTCCCTTACGTCACCTGCTGGGGGGACGGCTCGCCCCTGCGGGAATTCCTGTACGTGGACGACCTGGCCAACCTGTGCGTGTTCCTGATGAACCATTACAGCGGCAACGAGACCGTGAACGCCGGGACAGGCAAAGAGCTCACCATCAAAGAGCTGACGGAGCTGGTGGCAAAGGTCATCGGCTACACCGGGGAGATCCGCTGGGATGCCGGCAAGCCCAACGGCACCCCCAGGAAGCTCCTGGATGTCTCCAAGGCCACGGCGTTAGGCTGGACTTACCGCACGGAGCTGGAGGAGGGCATCCGGCTGTCCTATGAGGACTTCCTGAGCAATCCCATGCGGGCGGAGCGGTGAGGATAGACCTGCACTGCTCCCTGGAGGAAGCCTGCCGGATAACAGGCCAGAATCCGGCGGAGTATAGCAGGGCAAAAGCCTTAGCGGAGGGGGAGAATTTTCATGCTTGACAAACCCTGCTGTGTTGCACTATAATCCCATACATATAGAGCGACTGTGAAGAGGGTCAGTACAGATTCAGAAGCATTCCAGAGAGAGGGCGAGGCATGCTGCCGTCAGGGCGGCAGATGCGGCTGGGAGGCTCTTATGCGGAGGATTTGGAACCTGCCTTGGAGTTCCATGTGAGGCCTGCGGGAGGACAAAGGTCCGCCGTGAGCGAAAGCATGGCGTAAGCTTGCGATAAAAGCGTGAGAGATGGGCGCATTTGCGTCAATTAGGGTGGTACCGCCGGATTTTCGGTCCCTTGTGGGATGGAAGTCCGGCGTTTTTCGTGCGGAGACGTCCCTGACAGTCTTGAAATGTAATGCGCAACTGGAAACAGCAGGAGTCCGTGCAATGCTGCTACTGGTACTGTATGGGTGGCTGCGGAACTTCAAATCAGGAGGAGGAAGAAATGGCAGACAAGAAAATGGTAGAAGAGATTACATCCATGGAGGTGGATTTCGCCCAGTGGTACACAGATGTGGTGAAAAAGGCGGAACTGATTGACTACACCTCCGTAAAGGGCTGCATGGTGATCAAACCTGCAGGCTACGCAATCTGGGAACTGATCCAGAAGCAGCTGGACCAGCGATTTAAGGATACAGGGGTAGAGAATGTATACCTTCCTATGTTTATTCCCGAGTCTTTGCTGCAGAAGGAGAAAGACCATGTGGAGGGTTTTGCCCCGGAGGTGGCCTGGGTGACCCACGGCGGCCTGCAGCCCTTGCAGGAACGTCTCTGCGTGCGCCCTACCTCCGAGACGCTTTTCTGTGATTTTTACAAAAATGACGTCCACTCCTACCGCGACCTGCCCAGGGTCTACAACCAGTGGTGCTCCGTGGTGCGCTGGGAGAAAGAGACCAGGCCATTTCTGCGCTCCAGGGAATTCCTCTGGCAGGAGGGGCACACGGCCCATGCCACGGAAGAGGAGGCCCGGGAGAGGACCATCCAGATGCTGAACGTGTACGCGGATTTCTGTGAGGAGGTGCTCGCCATACCGGTAATCAAGGGGCGAAAGACCGATAAAGAAAAGTTTGCCGGAGCCATCGCCACCTATACCATCGAGGCCCTGATGCACGACGGCAAGGCGCTGCAGTCCGGCACCAGCCACAACTTCGGGGACGGCTTCGCGAAAGCGTTCGGCATTCAGTTCGCGGATAAGGACAACACGCTGAAATATGTGCACCAGACCTCCTGGGGCATGACCACCCGCCTGATAGGCGCCATCATCATGGTGCACGGGGACAACGAGGGCCTGGTGATGCCGCCCAGGGTGGCTCCTGTACAGGTGTGCATCGTGCCCATCCAGCAGAAGAAAGAGGGGGTGCTGGACAAGGCCTATGAGCTCCGCGACAGGCTGAAAGAGAGTTTCCGCGTGAAAGTGGACGATACGGACAAGACGCCGGGCTGGAAGTTCGCGGAGGCGGAGATGCGGGGATTCCCTATCCGCGTCGAAATCGGCCCCAAGGACATCGAGGCGGGCAAGTGCGTCATCTGCCGCAGGGATACCAGGGAGAAGCTGGAAGTGTCCTTGTCCGAGCTGGAGGCAAAGGCAGGGGAACTGCTGGATACCATCCAGAAGGATATGCTGGAGCGCGCAAGGGCCCACCGTGAGGAGAATACCTTTACCGCCGCCAACATGGCGGAATTCGAGAAGATTTTCAGCGAGAAATCCGGCTTCGTCAAAGCCATGTGGTGCGGCGACGAGGAATGCGAGAACATCATCAAGGAGAAATTAAGCGTCACCAGCCGCTGCATGCCTTTCGAGCAGGAGCACATCGCAGATACCTGCGTGTGCTGCGGGAAACCTGCGAAGAAAATGGTATACTGGGGCAGGGCTTATTAAAACCGGCATAATAAAAAGGAGATTGGAAAATCATGAAAAACGAGACTTACGCAATGAAACAGGAGGGCTCCCTGCCCTACGCGAAGCTGGTCACCTATATCCAGGATGATTCCGTAGAGATAGACCTCCCCGAGAGGCCCCTGGTGCTGGTCTGCCCGGGCGGAGGCTATGCCTTTACCTCCGACAGGGAGGCTGAGGCGCTGGCCCTGCAGTTCCTTGCCATGGGATATCACGCGGCAGTGCTGCGGTATTCCGTTGCCCCTGCGGTATTTCCCATTTCTCTGTCGGAGCTGGCCTGCAGCGTGCGCCTGATCAGAGAGCATGCGGAAGAATGGCATGTGAACCCTGACCAGATTATCGTGCTGGGCTGTTCCGCGGGAGGACATCTGGCCGCATCCCTGGGCGTGTTCTGGAACCGGGATTTCCTGGCAAAGGCGCTGAAAGCCGAGGGCACGGACCATAAGCTGTGGAAACCTGACGGCATGATTCTGTGCTATCCTGTCATCACCTCCGGAGAGCATGCCCACAGAGGGTCTTTCGACAACTTGATGGGGGACAGGGAGAAAGAGATTACCGGGATGCTGGGAGCCCCGGCGCTGGAAGCATTGTCCCTGGAGAACCAGGTGAGCGGCGACACGCCGCCCGCGTTCCTGTGGCATACCTTCACGGATGACGCCGTACCGGTAGAAAATTCACTGATGTTCGTGAATGCCATGCGCAGGGCAGGGGTAGGCACAGAGCTTCATATCTATCCGGAGGGAGGCCACGGACTGTCCCTTGCCAACCGGCTGACGCAAGGAGCCGGCGGCAGCGCTGTCCAGAAAGAATGCCAGTCCTGGATTGACCTGGTGCATACCTGGATAGAGAGCCGTTACGTGGAAAAATCCGTATAAACCTGTGTTTTTAAAGAAGGAAATTGTATGAATTATATCGTATTGGATTTGGAATGGAATCAGGGCAACGGCACCTCCAACCGGGAGGCTGCCGCCATTCCCTTTGAAATCGTTGAAATCGGTGCGGTCAGGCTGGATTCTGCCGGGGAGAGAAGTTCCTCCGCAGGCAGGGACTGTGCGGAATTCAGCCGCCTGGTCAAGCCTGCGGTGTATCATGAGATGAATCAGATCACCGGCAGGCTGATTCACCTGAGGATGAAAGAGCTGAAGAAAGGGAGCCCTTTCCCGGCGGTGGCGGAAGATTTCTTCCGCTGGTGCGGGGAGGAGGAGTACCGTTTCTGCAGCTGGGGGAACTCTGACCTGACAGAGCTTCAGCGGAATATGGAGTATTACCATATGCCTCCCCTGGCTGACGGCCCTCTTGCCTATCTGGACGTCCAGAAATTATTCAGCATCGCATTCGAGGACGGAAAAAGCAGAAAGGCGCTGGAATATGCCGTGGATTTCCTGCAGCTGGAAAAGGATATCCCTTTCCACAGGGCATTGAGCGACGCTCACTATACGGCGAAGATTCTGACGAGGATTCTGAGAGAAAAGCCCCAGGTGCTCCAAAACCTGTCCTACGATGTGTTCCACCCTCCGAAAGACAGAAAGGCGGAGCTTAAGGTACAGTTTGAAACATATGCAAAATATATTTCCAGGGAATTCGACAGCAAGGAGGAGGCCTTTGCGGACAGGGAGGTGGCATCCAGCAAATGCTATCTCTGCCGCAGGAATCTGCGCAAGAAGATTCGATGGTTCTCCCCCAATGGGAGGCACTATGTCTGCCTGGCCTACTGCGAGAAACACGGCTATCTGAAAGGAAAAATCCGTATCCGGAAATCTCCTGCCGGGAGAATCTATATCGTGAAGACCACCAGGCTGATTTCGCCCGAGGACGCGGAGGCTCTGAGAGCCCGCAGGAAACATGCCGGCGTACTCCACAGAGACCGTGATATCAGGAAAAAGAGCGAGGTGCAGAAAAAAGGGACTATGATTTAAAAATCATAGTCCTTATGTTTTCTGGCCCGCCTGCGTCTGTGCCGATTCCTTTTCCGCCAGGATCTCCGGCCGCTCCGGGGGGAAATATTATAGTTTTTCAGGATGATGTGTATGATGAGCCAGATGAGCAGTGCGCCCCCCAGCACCGCGCAGCCGATTATGATGACTGTCACATTGACAAATACTATGGAGCCGTCTTCTTTTTCGGAGGTTTCCTCCGGCCCGGATGGCATGTCAAAGATGCTGGAATCATCTCCGCTCACCGTGAAGTCCACCCTGACAGAGCCAAGATTCAGGCCCTGATAGGCATAGGTGATGACCGCCGCCTGATTCGCATCCGCCGTTTCATAGGATATGGAGGATTCCACGTCCTCAAAGGAAATGGTCCGCGGCAGGATGATGAAGTCGTCCTTATTTAAAGAAAGAAAGGGCTGGGAGCTGCCGAAAATGTCATTGCCGCTGTAGAACAGGCCGGTGTTGTCGATATTGTACCTGGTCTCCGTCTGGGACACGTACACTTTCTCAAAATTGGAAAAACCGTATTCAAAAAGGGAAATAGTATCCCTGTAGTGGTAGGGCGCCTCGTCTTTCATGACCACACAGATCAGCTTCATCCCGTTCTTTTCCGCGCAGGATACCAGACAGCTTCTGGCATCGTCCGTGTAGCCGGTCTTGCAGCCCACCAGATACTCATAAGCGTAGGTGCCCCCCGGGATGATTTCCATGTGGTTGTTCTCCAGCTTCCCCTGGGGAAGCTTGTCCGTGGGCGGAAAGTCGATCCGCGGCGCCAGCGTGATCTTGCAGAGCATCTCATTGGCGAAGAATCCCCTGCCTATCATGGCCAGGTCATAGGCCGTGGTATAATGGTCATCCGCCGGCAGGCCGTTGGGGTTCGAGAAGTGGGAGTTCAGGCAGCCCAGTTCCGCCGCGCGCTCATTCATGATGTCGGAGAAGACCTGCCAGTTTGTGGTGCCCGTGATGTGCTCCGCAACGGCATAGCAGACCTCATTGGCAGAGCGGATCAGGATGGCGTTCAGGCACTGCTCCATGGTGAGTTCCTGCCCCACGTCCATGGCGATGTGGCTGCTGTCCCAGGGCGTGTCGAAGACGGCGTCGTGGGAAAAAGTGACGATCTCGTCCATCTGGCACTGTTCCGCGGCTATGAGCGTGGTGAGAATCTTGGTGGTGCTGGCAGGATATTCCCGCTGATGGATATTTTTGGAGTAGAGTATGGTGCCCGTCTGGGCCTCCATCAAAATGGCGGACTCAGCCCCTGTCACGGGGCCGGCGGGCCAGCCCGGTATTTCGTCGGACTGGACGGGCAGGCTGCGGTTGGTCTGCAAAAGCAGTTCCGCAGCGGAGGGAGCGGAGGCACATGCATGTATGGCGGCCCCCGGGAGGAGACTGCCCGCGCAGAGCGCAGCCGCGAAAAGCCGGATATATTTATGTGTAAAATGTTTTCTGGATACAGACATCGGTGGACCTCGCAATCGGATTTGGCTGGGTTTCGTTTTTCATGATACAATTTCGCGCGCCACAGCGCGCATGGAATCAGAAGCTGACTCAGTGCGCTTCTGAGTCAACATTATACACCATTTTTCAAAAAAACCAAAGCGGCAATATTCATGGATTGACAAGAATTCAAATTTAAAGTACATTTATTAAAGAAGTCCTTGGATTTGAAAAAGGATAAAGGGTGTCCCTTGGAGGGACAGGGAGTGCAGACCATGAGATTGCGTAATATTACCGGCTCCAGGGAGGTGATCGCGGAGAGTCCTTATGTAGTGAGAGAGGAGCTTAGCTTTCAGTGCCCCGGTACATGGAAAGAAATTTTCGGAAATGGAAATCCTATCCACATCGAAATCGGTATGGGAAAGGGGAAATTCATCCATACTATGGCTAAGGAACATCCGGATATCAATTACGTGGGAATCGAGAAATATTCCAGCGTGCTGATTCGGGCGGTCCACAAGATGGAAGCGGAGGAGCTTCCCAATCTGAAGTTCCTGCGGATGGACGCGGAGGACATCGCCAGGGTGTTCGGGACGGGAGAGGTGGACAGGATTTATCTGAATTTCTCCGATCCCTGGCCCAAGGACAGGCATGCCAGGCGGAGGCTTCCCTCCAGAGAGTTCCTGTCGCGTTACGACGTGATCCTGAAGCCGGGCGGCAGACTGGAGTTCAAGACGGACAACAGGGAGTTGTTCGACTTTGCCCTGGAGGAACTGGCGCCTGCGGGCTGGGAGACCGACGAGGTCACCTATGACCTCCACAGCGACGAGCGGTTGATGGAGGGCAATGTGATGACGGAGTATGAGGAGAAATTCTCCAGTCAGGGAAATCCTATCTGCAAGTATATCATCCGCCGCAGAGCCTGAGGGAATCCGGCGCGTCCGGGGAAGATTCATGGTTTTTCCGGAAGTAAACCGGGAGGGACGGCTCATGGAATGCGATTGCGCACCGGAAAGGTGCAGAAAAGAGGTAAAATATGGAATACAAATTTACGGCAGACAATTTCGACAAAGAGGTATTGCAGGCATCCGGTCCTGTGCTGGTGGACTTCTATGCGGACTGGTGCAATCCCTGCAGGATGATGGGGCCCGTGGTGGCCAAGATGGCGGAGGCCTACGAAGGGCGGCTCAAGGTGGGTAAGTGCAATATTGATGAGAACATGCAGTTAGCGCAGACTTACCGCATCTCCAGCATCCCGGCTTTCGTAATCTTCAAGGGCGGCAGGCCTGTGGCCAATTATGTGGGAGCCATGTCCGCGGCGGAATTCAAGGAAAAGATAGAGCAGGTGCTGGGATAACATGAGCAGAGAGAATATGGTTTATGAGGGGAAGAGGACGCTGGTCTGTATCATGGCCACACTGATGTACGCGGTGGGACTGAATCTGTTCGTGGTGCCGGCCAATCTGTATTCAGGCGGATTGATGGGCATCTGTCAGGTGATTAGGACGCTCCTTGTAGAGTACCTGCACATGAACTTCCAAAGCTTTGATATTGCCGGCATCATTTACTATATCATCAATGTGCCGATTTTCATCATTGCGTTTACCAAAATGGGCAGGAAGTTTTTTGCCAAGACCCTGATTACAGTCACCACCATGACAGTGTTCCTGTCGGTAGTCCCCATCGTGCAGGTGGTGGAGGACACCGTGGCCGCCTGCGTGGTGGGCGGCATCATATCCGGCGCCGGAATCGGCATCATCCTGCGGATGGCCTCCTCCGGCGGCGGGCTGGATGTAGTTGGCGTGCTGCTGACCAGGTGGAAGAGGGACTTCAGCGTGGGCAAGGTGTATCTGCTGGTGAACCTGTCCCTGTATGCGGTCTGCCTCTTTTTGTTCGACATAGAGATTGTGGTGTACTCCGTGATCTTCGCAGCCGTGCATTCCCTGGCGATTGACAAGGTACATATACAGAATATCAATGTGGAGGCCAATATCATCACCAAGTCCAACAATGTGAATCTGGAGAGGGCCATCATGGAGGAGCTGAACAGAGGCGTCACCAAATGGTCCACGCTGGGGGCCTACACTTATGAGCAGTCCCATATGCTCTATATCACGCTGTCCAAATACGAAGTGTCCAGGCTGAAAGCCGTTGTGCACAAGTATGATCCCAGCGCGTTCATTGTCATCAATGAGGGCGTGACGGTGGATGGGAATTTCCTGAAAAAACTGTAGCAGAAGTAGATGGAAAGGGCAATCACGCGGAAACGTGATTGCCCTTTTGTCAGACAAAATCAATATTTCTTTCTGGCCGTCTGGACCGGCTCGCTGGTCAGGTCTACTCCAAGCCTTTTGTATATCTTGATATCCACCTCGGAGAGCATCACTGAAGTATGGGCCTGGCAGCCCTTGAGGCTGGGCAGCTGCTCTAAGGAGCGCTGGGCGTTCTCGTCATGGCAGGCCGCCAGCGCCAGCGCAATCAGCACTTCGTCCGTGTGGAGCCTGGGATTCTTTCCGCCCAGGTAGCGCACTTTCAGATTCTGGATAGGCTCGATGGCCTCCGGCTTGATCAGCTTCGTGTCATGCTCCACTCCTGCCAGATACTTCAGGGCATTCAGCAGCAGGGCAGCGGAAGCTCCCAGAAAATCGGAGGTCTTGGAGGTGATGATGCGGCCATCCGCCAGCTCCATGGCGGCTGTGGGGACGCCCAGGGCCTCGGCCCGCTTCCTTGCGGCGGCAGTGACTTTTCTGTCAGCGGTGGTGATTTTTGCCTGCTTCATCAGCAGTTCGATTTTGTAGACTTCCGTCTCGGAAGTCTCATCCCGCACCACCTTGTTCAGGGCAGTGTAGTATCGGCGGATGATTTCCATCCGGGAGGCCTCGCAGCAGGCCTCGTCGTCGATGATGCAGTTCCCCGCCATGTTGACGCCCATGTCGGTGGGGGATTTATAGGGATTGATCCCGTAGATTCCCTCGAAGATGGCGTTCAGCACAGGGAATATCTCGATATCCCGATTATAATTTACCGCTGTTTCGCCATAAGCGTCCAGATGGAAAGGGTCTATCATGTTCACATCGTTCAGGTCTGCGGTGGCCGCCTCGTAGGCCAGATTGATGGGGTGCTTTAACGGTATGTTCCAGATAGGGAAAGTCTCGAACTTGGCGTACCCGGCCTTGGTGCCCCGGAGGTTCTCGTGGTAGAGCTGGGAGAGGCAGGTAGCCATCTTCCCGCTGCCGGGACCCGGCGCCGTGACGATTACCAGAGGCCTGGAAGTCTCGATATAATCGTTCTTGCCGTAGCCGTCCGGGCTGACAATCAGGGGCACATTGGCGGGATACCCCTCGATGGTATAATGGAGGTATACTTTGATGCCTTTCTTCTCCAGCTTCGCCTTGAACTGCTCCGCGCTGTGCTGCCCCTGATAATGGGTGATGACCACGCTTCCCACGTACAGCCCCCTGTCCTGGAATTCGTCCCGCAGCCGCAGCACGTCCACATCATAGGTGATGCCCAAGTCTCCCCGGACTTTATTCTTCTCAATATCGGCGGCGCTGATGACGATGACGATCTCGGCGCAGTCGGACAGCTGCATCAGCATCTGCAGCTTCGCGTCAGGCTCAAAGCCGGGAAGGACCCGGGACGCATGATAGTCGTCGAAGAGTTTGCCGCCGAACTCCAGATAGAGCTTGTCCCCGAATTCGGCGATGCGCTCCTTGATATGTTCCGACTGCATTTTCAGATATTTGTCATTGTCAAAACCGATTTTCATGTCTTGGCCGCCTCCTGATTTTTGATAAAAATACTTTTTCATTCTATCATAAATTTCGGGGGATGGGAATGGGGAAGTTGATATTTTGAGAGGTCTGTTTGACATTTATTTCAGGGCATATTATGATGGAGACAGAGAGACGAGGGGGGAGCGCTTTGGAACTTCCCGCAGGAAATATGGCCGGATGGCATGGCCTGGCAGACGGAGGTATGAAAATATGGGCATATACGTAAACCCGGGGAACATATCGTTCCAGGAGGCAATCAATTCTAAAACCTATGTGGATAAAAGCGGGATGATTCCCTATACCAACAGCGTCATCCGGACCCGCAGACTTTTGGAAAAGGAAGAGAAGCGGGCCTGCTTATGCTCTGTAAGGCCGTTGGTATCAGTAATCCCGATTGTATAACAGATAAAAGTGATGAGTAAAAGGTGCAATGGCTGGGTTTCACAACCCCATTGGTGCCTTTCGCAGAAAGGCGGTTTATAACAATGGAGATTAGAGGTAAGAATTTAACTTACAGAAAACTGCTGGACACATCCGTCCCCCGGCTCTCCGCCATTCTCACAGGAACCGTCCTGGTGACAGCGGGGAACGTATTCCTGCGCTGGCGCGTGGGGGATGCTCTGGAAAGGGGAGATTTGCCCCTGTGGCTGCTGGCCCTGGCGGGTGTGCTCCTGCTATTGACCCAGGCGACAGGCTTCGCTAGGCAGATTCTTTCCGCCAAGGTGCAGCGCAACATCTGCCACAGGCTCCAGTCCACAGTGCTGCACAGCCGCCTGTCCGGGCTGGAGAAGAGCGGCATGGGCGCGCTCACCACCTGCTACATAACGGACACAGGCCAGATTGATGCTTTCCTGGAGCGGATGCTGAACAAAGCTTTCCCTGATGCGGTGGGGTGGCTGATCACAGTGGGCCTGATGTTCGCCTTTGACCTGTACCTGGGGATGGCTGCGGTGGCTGCCACGGTGCTGCCCATCTGCCTGGTCCACAGGATGAGCAGGCCCATCGCAAAGGGCACGGACCAATACCAGGAGGCGCTGGGGGAGGCCAACCAGACTGTGGTCTCGGGTCTCCACAATATAGAGACCATCAAGGCCTCCTGCAGGGAGGAGGTCTTCCTGCGGGTCAACCGGGAAAAGCTGGACTGCCTGCAGAAGCGGAAACGGGTGGTGGCCGTGTGGGAGGCCCTGCTGGCGGCTCCCATGATGGTGGGGGCATTCCTGACCATCGCCCTGCTGACAGGCCTGGGAGGGTGGCTTGCCCTCCTGGGCCGCATCTCCACCGGGCAGCTCCTGACGGTGGTCACGCTGATTGACAATGTGGTCACATTCGTCATGAGCCTGGACGGGACTGTGTCCCGGTACAGGAAGGCGTCCGTGAGCCTGGAGAGGCTGAACCGCTTTCTGGGACAGGAGGCGGAGCGCCAAGGGGGCCGCAGGGCGGGGCAGATTCGGGAGATTGATTTTTGCAGGATATGCTTCGCCTACCCGGATACCGGCAGGGAGATATACCATGGATTCACGGAGAGCTGGCGGCCCGGAGACATCCGCTTTGTTCAGGGCGGCAACGGGGAGGGGAAGAGCACGCTGGTAAAGCTGCTTTTGGGCGTCTATGACCTTTCCGGCGGAGAGACCCTGATCAACGGCATGCCTACGGAGCAATACAGTCTGGAGAGCCTGCGGGAGAGGATCGTGGCGGTGCCTCAGGAGAATGTGCTGTTTCGGGGGACCATATACGACAACCTTGTCTGCGGAGCGCGGATAAGCCAGGAGCAGGCGGAGGAAATGTGCCGGAAAGTTGGCATACATGAGGAGATCATGGGGATGCCGGATGGGTACAGGACGGAGCTTGCGGAGAACGGGGGCATTCTCTCCGGAGGGCAGAAGCAGAGGCTGTGCCTGGCCAGGGCCCTGCTCAGGCAGGGGGACGTCTATGTCCTGGATGAGCCCACCAGCGCCCTGGATGCGCGCCACAGCGAAATCCTCATGGGTGTCTTGAGGGAGCTGGCCCGGGAAAGAATCGTGGTGGTAATCACCCATGAGCGGGAGCTGCTGGATTCGGCGGAACAGATCACTCGGCTTGGAAATGCCGCCGTGCAACCGGCCATGGCAGAGATAGGAGGGCAGAAGGGATGAGAGGAAATACAGCGGACAAAAGCCTGCTGCGGCAGATGCGGAAATGGATTGTCCCCTACACTTTGAGCACCATCATGGTGGCATGCCGGAACTTCCTGATCACTTGGCTGACGGCATCCATCGGCAGCAGGGTGCTGAATCTGGTGAGTGAGGGCAGCACGGAGGACTTCCTCCCCCAGATGGCCCTGACGGCCCTGTTCATCGCGGCATTCCTGGTATTTGACACCACAGGGCTGTTCTGGCAGTCCATGACCCTGCATGGCATCCAAAACGATCTGCGCAGCATCCTGTACGGGAAAGTGCTGGGGGCCAGGTATGACAAGGTGCGCGCCATGGGGCAGAAAGGGGAGTTGCTCTCCCGTCTCAATTCGGATGCGGAGACAGTGGTCTCCATCCTGGGCTCCGGCATCCTGATGCCCCTCATGTTCCTGATTTCCGGCATCGGCGCCACTGTGGCCATTGCCGCCATCCGCTGGCAGCTGTGCGTCCTGATTTACGGGGCGGGTTTCCTGTGCTGGGGGATTCAGGTGTTTTTCATCCGCAGGGAGCGCAGCACCATAAAGCTGCTTCGGAAAAACAAAGAGGAGGGCCTGGGGATCTGCGGGGAGAACTTCCAGAACGGTCTGACCATCCGGCTGTGCGGCCTGGCGGATGCCTTTGAGGAAAAGGTGCTGGGGAACCTGACGGGCTTTGAGAAGATTTCCCGCAGGCTTGCCCTCCAGAAGACCGGCGAGGGGCTGGGCGGGAGCGCATTGCAGTATCTGCAGAGCGTGGGGCTTCTCTTCCTGGGGCTGTTCCTGTACCAGAGGGGCCAGCTGGCCCTGGGAGATATTGTCATGATATACCAGATGGCGGCTCTGATTACCACGATGATTACCATGACGTCATCAACTTATGCCGCCGTCCAGAGCTGGCGGGTGGGCTTCGCCAGGCTTCATGACATCCTGGACCTGGAGGAGGAAACGGACGCTGCCGGAGCCCGTGATCTGACCTTTGACGGGAATGCCGGCGAGGGCATCCTGGCCAGGGACATCCGGTGCGCGCTGGGGGAAGTGACCATACATGAGGACCTGAACCTGGCCCTGGGGAGCCGGGGCATCTATGTGATGGCCGGGGAGAGCGGAAAGGGCAAGACCACCTTTTTCAGGCTGCTCACAGGCATCTATCCCTATGGAGCCGGGGAGCTTCGACTGTTCGGGCATGAGCGCAGGGAGTACAGCCTGCGCAGCCTCCGGCGGCAGATCGTCTACATGACCCAGGAGGACGCCCTGTTCCAGGGGACGATCCGGGACAACATCCTGTGGAGGAGCCATGCGACGGATGCGGAGATTCTGGAGCTGCTTGGGCGGCTGGGGCTGTCGGAATGGGTCGGCGGCATGGAGAAAGGGCTGGACACTTGTATCAGCGATGGCGGGAAAGAGTTTTCCGGAGGCCGGCGGAAATGTCTGCTGCTGGCCAGGACGCTTTTGGAGAAAGCGCCGGTGTATCTGCTGGACGAGGCCCTGGCCGGGGTGGACGAGGGGCACTGCGAGCTGATTCGGAGGGAACTGACAGCAGTGTCGGAAAACGCTCTGGTGGTGGTGATCGCCCATGACAGGCATATCATCGGGGACTGGGTGGAAAAGGGAGCTGGGCTGCTGGAGATTGGCGGTGCACTATAAGGAAAAATTTTAGAAATCTTTAAGAGTTGAGGTGTTTTTTTCACATTTCTGCTATTGATTTATCAATTGGTTGTATCTATAATGAATAAGACCCATTGTATCGGGACTGTGTCTGCCGGTTTTGGGTCTGAGGCGAAGAAACTTATACTGACGATCGCTAAAACTTGCCATGAATGTCCCTCTTCATTATGCCCGGCTCACGAGCGAAAGATGCCGGAGATGTCGTGGCAAATTTCATCGCTCGTGAGTATATAAAGTGACATGACGAAACGGAGCTGCTTATGGACAATCAAATGAACCAATACGACAATGGCGGAGGATACAACAACGGCGGGCGGGGAAACGGGCCCGGCGGAAACGGCGGCGGGAATGGAAACCAGCCGCCCAGGCGGCCCAATATCATGATGGTGCTGCTGGCGGCATTGAGCACGGTGCTGCTGGTTTTCATGCTCTGGAATCTGCTGTTCGGCTCCTCAGGGAGCGGACAGGAGGTCAGCTACACGAAGTTCCTGGAGTATATCAATGAGGACAAGGTGGATGCCGTAGAGGTGCAGAGCACCGGGCAGGTACTGTTCACGCTGAAAGCGGATGAAGAGAAAGAAGATACCAATGCGCCCGGGGCGATGACAGGCTATCCTTTTTATGGAAATATGCCGACTACCTATTCCACCATTATTATGGAAGATTTGGATACCCTCACCTCCCGCCTGGAGGAGCACGGCATTGACGGCACCCGGGTGCTCAGCGACAATTCGGGCCGCATTTTCGACATCCTTTTATATGTGGTGCTGCCGGTGCTGCTGATGTGGATCCTGCTGGGCGTGGTGTTCAAGAAGATGGGCGGCGCAGGCGGCCCCATGGGCGTGGGCAAGAGCAACGCCAAGGTCTATGTACAGAAAGAGACAGGCGTCACTTTCAAGGACGTGGCCGGTGAGGATGAGGCCAAGGAGTCCCTGGTGGAAGTGGTGGATTTCCTGCACAATCCCGGCAAATACTCCAAAATCGGCGCAAGGCTCCCCAAGGGCGCTCTGCTGGTGGGCCCTCCCGGAACCGGTAAGACATTGCTTGCCAAAGCGGTTGCCGGCGAGGCGCATGTGCCGTTCTTCTCCCTGACGGGTTCTGATTTCATAGAGCTGTACGTAGGCGTGGGCGCCAGCCGTGTGCGCGACCTGTTCAAGGAGGCGACAAAGAATGCCCCCTGTATCATATTCATAGATGAAATCGATGCCATCGGCCGCAGCCGCGACTCCAAATATGGCGGCGGGAACGAGGAGCGGGAGCAGACCCTGAACCAGCTGCTGTCCGAGATGGACGGCTTTGACAGCTCCAAGGGCATCTTGATATTAGGGGCGACTAACCGTCCGGAGATTCTGGACAAAGCGCTTCTGCGTCCGGGACGCTTCGACAGGCGGATCATCGTGGATAAGCCCGATCTGAAAGGACGTGTGGAAATCCTGAAAGTCCATGCCAAGGACGTGAAGATGGACGAGACCGTGGATTTGGATGCCATCGCTCTGGCCACCAGCGGCGCGGTGGGCTCCGACCTTGCAAATATGATAAACGAGGCGGCCATCAATGCCGTAAAGGAGCGCAGGGACTATGTCTGCCAGAAAGACCTCTTCGACGCGGTGGAAGTGGTGCTGGTGGGCAAGGAGAAGAAAGACCGCATCATGAGCAAGGAAGAGCGCAAGATTGTGTCTTACCATGAGGTGGGCCACGCCCTGATCAGCGCCCTCCAGAAGAATTCCGAGCCGGTGCAGAAGATTACCATCGTGCCACGCACCATGGGCGCCTTAGGGTATGTCATGCATGTGCCGGAGGAGGAGAAGTACCTGAACACCGAGGCGGAGCTGCGGGATATGCTGGTGGGCCTGGTGGGAGGCCGGGCGGCGGAGGAAGTGGTCTTCGACACAGTGACCACCGGGGCTGCCAATGATATCGAAAAAGCGACGGATATCGCACGGAATATGATAACACGCTACGGCATGAGCAAGAAGTTCGGCCTGGTAGGGCTGGCCACCGTGGAGAGCCAGTACCTGGAGGGCAGGACGGCGCTGAACTGCAGCGATACCACGGCCGCCCAGATAGACGCGGAAGTGGTGGAGATATTAAAGGAGAGCTACGACAAGGCGCTTGCGCTGCTTCGGGAGAACCGGGAGGTCATGGATAAGCTGGCGGAGTTCCTGATTGAGAAAGAGACCATCACCGGCAAGGAATTCATGCAGATTTTCCGCCGGGAAAAAGGACTGCCGGAGCCCGAGGAGGCGGATGAGGCCGGAAAAGAGGGGCAGGATGCCGGGAAAGAGTCAAAGCCTGCGTCTGTAGAGGAAAAGGGCGGCCAGGACGCGCCGCAGAGCCGGGATAATGTTCCGGAGCCGGAAAGCGTCCAAAAGGAAGAGATGCCTTTCCGGGAGGCTGCGGATGCAGCCGTAAATCAGGAGGGCAATCCCGGATTGAGGGAAACGGAAACCACAGAGGGGGACAGGAGCGCTTCGAGACCGGAGGATTCTGCGCCGGAGCCAGGGCGGGAGACAGAAATCCCTCAGGAAGCGGCTCCGCAGTCGGAAACGCCTCCCCAGGACAAGTCAGGCGGCGGGAACGCTGAGACAGAGGCGGAGAAGACGGACGGCCGCCCTGTAGGCAGATTTTCCAATGGCAGGATAGACTGATGAATCCAAGCCTTTCTCATTAGTTGGGAAAGGCTTGGTTTTTCGTTCGACAATCACAAGCAATCCATTTTTCAAAACAATCAGTAAGGAGTCCGACATGTTCAACTTTGAAGAGGAACTTAAGAAGCTGCCCAAAGAGCCCGGCGTCTACATCATGAGAGATGACAGGGGTGTCATTTTATATGTGGGCAAGGCAGTGAATCTCCACAACCGGGTGCGCTCCTATTTCCGGGAAAATATCGGCAGAGGTCCTATGATTGACAAGATGGTGTCTCTGATTGCAAGGTTCGAGTACATCGTCACGGATTCCGAACTGGAGGCCCTGGTGCTGGAGAACAACCTGATCAAGGAGAATTCCCCCAAGTACAATACCCTGTTAAAGGATGACAAGACCTACCCTTACATCAAGGTGACTCTGGGGGAGGACTTTCCCAGGGTCCAGTTCTCCCGCCTGATGAAGAAGGACAGATCCAAATATTTCGGCCCCTACACTAGCGCGGCGGCCGTGAAAGATACCATCGAACTGCTGAACAAGCTGTATCAGCTGCGGACCTGCAGCCGCAGCCTGCCCAGGGACACGGGGCTGGACCGGCCCTGCCTGAATTACCATATCAAGCAGTGCCTGGCACCCTGTCAGGGCTACATCTCCAAAGAGCAGTACAGGGAGCAGGTGGAACAGGCCCTGGAATTCCTGAACGGAAACTACAGCCCCATCTTAAAGGATCTGGAGACGAAGATGCAGACCGCTGCGGAGGCCCTGGATTTCGAGGCGGCAGCCGGTTACCGGGACTTGTACAACAGCGTGAAACAGGTGGCCCAGAAGCAGAAGATTACGGACAGTGTGGGAGAGGACAAGGACATCATCGCCATGTACCAGGACGACAGAGAGGCCGTGGTGCAGGTGTTCTTCGTCCGGGACGGCAAGCTGATCGGGAGAGAGCACTATTATATGACAAACGTGTCAGCTGACAGCAAGGCGGAAATTCTGGAGAATTTCGTGAAGCAGTTCTATGCGGGCACTCCATTCATCCCCAGAGAGCTGATGCTCCAGCATGAAATCGCGGACAGGGAACTGATTGAGAAATGGCTCACCGGGCGCAAGGGAGGCCGGGTCTATCTCCGTGTGCCCAAAATCGGCTCCAAGGAGAAACTGGTGGAACTGGCCGCCCAGAACGCAAAGCATATCTTAGAGCAGGACAGGGAGCGGCTTAAGCGCGAGGAGGGCCGCACCATCGGCGCGGTAAAGGAAATCGCGAACCTCTTAGGCCTTAAGCAGATTGAGCGCATGGAGGCTTTCGATATCTCCAACATTAACGGCTTTGAGAATGTGGGTTCCATGATTGTCTTTGAGAAAGGCAGGCCCAAACCCAGCGATTACAGGAAATTCCGCATCAGGACAGTCTCCGGCCCCGACGATTATGCCTGTATGCGGGAGGTGCTGACCAGACGTTTCCGCCATGGACTGGAGGAGAGCGCGGAACTGGAGGAAAAAGAGTTAGACAAGACTTACGGCAGCTTCACCAAATTTCCGGATCTGCTGATGATGGATGGCGGCAGAGGGCAGGTGAACATAGCCCTGTCCGTGCTGGAGCAGCTGCAGATTTCCATCCCTGTCTGCGGCATGGTCAAGGATGACAACCACCGCACCAGAGGCCTGTATTTCAATAATGTGGAGCTGCCCATCGACACCCGCTCGGAGGGTTTCAAGCTGATTACCAGGATTCAGGATGAGGCCCATCGTTTCGCCATCGAGTACCACAGGTCCCTGCGCAGCAAGGCCCAGGTGAAATCCGTCTTAGACGAGATACCCGGCGTAGGCCCTGCCAGAAGAAAGGCCCTGATGCGGGGCTTTAAGTCCATTGAGGAGATTAAGGCAGCCTCCGTGGAGGAACTGGCTGCCCTGCCTGAAATCAACCGCAGGGCGGCGGAGGAAATCTATGGGTACTTCCATGGCAAAGAGATATAAAGGACATTTTAACGAAAGGAAACGTATAAGACTTAAGCGATAAATGTGTATTTTGCAAAAAGTATTTATTCGATTATTTTCCCAAAATAGAGGATAAAATGCTTTATTGGCAGTTATTAGGGTTGGTTATTGGGCAGTATAACGATCAGTATCAAAAAGTCTTTATGTTGATTTTGATATATTAATCCGAATTCCCGAGTTTAAGTGGCTCTATATTACGGATGTCATTCATCCATTAACTTGGAATTTGCTTGTTGTGGACATTTCGAATATTGGATAAATGTAGTTCCACTTTTTCATGGGAACTAAGGATAGTTCAAGAAGGAATTGTGCATTATGCACATAAAGTGATAAGATTATTTGTTGTAATTCGGTTGTAGTTCAGGTTGTAGTTCAATGCAGAATGTTATTGCGGGGTTGGAGGAAATATTATATAATAAGATATAGGTATAGTATTGCGAAGAAAAAGAGTAACGGATTTCCCGCTTCTTAATAGGCGCGTTGGCTCTGTTGAATGCTTTACGAAGGAGAGTGTTATGAGAGACAACATGCATAAGGACGATTATGCAATTGCACTTTTGGCTTTATATGGTTTAAGCTTTGAGGGAATAAAACAAGGTGTCAAGGAAAAAATAAATAAGTTGGATATTGCGTTGATAAATCAATATGTTAGACCTGCGCATCGGAATATTGTACTATCTCGTTATATGTTATTTAAGGATGGGGAGTGTTCTGATATAGTCAAAGAGGAACGACAAAAGTATCGCATAACATCTGTTGCTTATCGGCATATGCTTGCAAACTACCAATATGAAATACAGGCAATTCTTGATAGAGAGGGTATACGTAGTTCTTTTATAAAAGGCATTTGTTTTGATTATTGTTGGTTTCCCGATGATTCAAAGATGTTTAGGTTTGCAAGAGATATAGACATATTGATTCATCCGGATGATGTTCTCAAAGACATATATCACTTTTTGAAAGTAAGTATGAAGGATAATGGAGCCAAACGATGACTGAGACTTTTTTTCGTACACTGAAGCATAAACTGGCTGTCAGTTTCCTGGCAGTCAGGTTTGTGTCTGCAATTAACCGGGTTTATTTAATTTGGGTGTTCCTGAAAGAACTCATCAATGCATTAAAAGTACTTCCATATATGTATCTGCTGAAAAAGGCAGTGTCTGGGTTAGAGGAGCCATCCGGTTTTCGGGCGTATATTTTTCCAGTATTTTATATTCTTTCAATCATTTTCATCTTAGAATGGACCAGCAATCTCTTAGATAAAATAATAGTGAAATCAAAATTGAAACTGGATTTTCTGATAAAAGAGCAGATAATAGAAAAGACGGATGCGCTGGATTATTTTGTGCTGTCTACAAAAGAGTATTTTGTGCTGCAATCCAAAGCGATGGAGGGATATGGACAGGGAGCCGTAGAAGAAAATGTCCATTTGTTTTTTTCGCTGATTTCGAACCTTATACTGCTGTCAGGGATAGGCGTTGTTATTTTATCTCTTGGACCCGCGCTGTTATTGCCAATCTGTATGACGATTGCGGTCAGAATACTGTCCGAGTTTTTCGACAGGAAAGCCGGGTATATCCGCAGGACAGAAATGTCTGAGGTCAACCGAAAAAGCAACTATTTACATAAGATTTGTGAGGACATTAGATTCGCGAAAGAGATTCGCATATTTCATCTGGAAAATAAATTTGACGCTAAACTGAGAGAAATCAGCAGGGAAAAAGTAAATATATGGAAACGATATATGGGGATTTTTCGGTATAGTTCTGCGACATATGTAATAGCGGATATTATATTGCAGTTAGTCATTTATCTTATTTTGGCGTATCGGGTATTGGTGCTGCGAACCATTCAAGTAAGTGATTTTGTATTCTTTTTTTCGGCCTATCAGCAGATGCAAAATGTCATGGGAAATCTGGCCTCCGGTGTCATGAATATTTTCCTGAATGCTGATTATTTAGACGATTTTATGAGTTATTGGTATTTCAAACCCTTAGAGGCAGCCAGAGAGGGGGACGATGAGCTGAAGTATTCGGAGGACGATGATATTGTCATAGAGTTCAAGAATGTGTCTTTTCGCTATCCTAATACAGATTTTGATGCGCTGTCTGACATTAATATAAAGCTGAAAAAAGGGAATACATACCTCATCGTAGGTAAGAACGGGGCTGGGAAAAGTACTTTCATTAAGCTGCTATGTAGACTGTATTCGCCTACAATGGGAACGATAACTTTAAACGGAAAAAATATTCTCGAATATGACAGGAATGCCTATTTATCTTTGCTGTCGGTGCTGTTTCAGGATTATAAGTTCCTTAACCTGACAGTAGCTGACAACATATCCTCACTGGAGGAAGCATTTGATAAAGATATTTTCCACAGAGTTGTCACGGATGTCGGTATCGAAGAGAAAATCCAAGCGTTGCCGAATAAAGAGTATACCATCTATGGAAAAGAGTTTGACAAGAATGGGGTGCGTTTCTCAGGCGGTGAGCTGCAAAAGATGATGATTGCGAAAACGCTGTATAAACAGTCCCCTTTGAAAATTTTTGATGAGCCCACTGCGGGATTAGATGCCGTTGCAGAGTATAACATATACGAAAGAATGAGGCAGGTATCGGAAAAGGGCATATTGATTTATATAACGCACCGTCTTTCTACAGGCGTAAACAGCGACAATATATTAGTGTTTTCTCAGGGCAAAATCATTGAAAAAGGAAGCCACAGTCAACTCATGGATCAGAAGGGAGAATATGCTTCTCTGTTTGAGGCACAGGCTGCATTATATGCCGGAGGTGATTCGAATGGACACTTTTGAGAAGTCCAGGATAGTAAAGGCATTGAAGACATTGCCTGGTTTTTTTTCGCTGCTTTATAAAAATGATAAAAAGTACATAATTATCATGTTGCTTGAGGTGGTTTCCTTTTCCATCGACAAGTATCCGGCGCTTTTTATTATGAAATACACTATTGACGCTTTGACGAATCATATCGAATATCGAGAGTATGTGCTGATGCTTGTTCCACTGACAGCGATTATGTTCCTGTTGAAGATGATACGAGTTGCGGTCAATACAGACAGGCCTGTACGCGACCAGATGATTACGGAAAACTTATTTAACGCCTTTTTTGCGCAATGTATGAAGATTGATTACCAGACTTTCGAGAAAAAGGAGATGCAGGATCAGAAAGAGCTTGCTAAATATATCGCAAATGGAAAAATTGCCGCTGTAGGATGGTATTTTGTTGAAACGTTTTCCAGTTTAATTGCGATTGTAATTACGACAATCTTTATGATAACCACAAATGTTGCGGTTTTAGGGATTGTCCTATTGGGGCTGCTAGGCAAAGCTTTTCTGGCCAAAAGAAATGCGGAGGCAACGGTTCCTATCACGGAGCGGCAGATAATCGACAATCGCTATCTTTCTTATTTATATGAGATAGGGTCTGAGTATGAATATGTGAAAGAATACAGGATTTTCAACTATAGGAAGAAGCTGTTCTACAAAATCGATAAAGCGAAGAAATTATATATGGAAATGGAGACCAAGGTACAGAAATACAATTTCTGCCATTCTGTTTTTCAGGACATGGGGGATTTCGTGGTGAAATTGCTGGCTTTTGCGGCAATGGGTGTTTCCTGTCTGAAATCAATTGTCTCTATAAGCGATTTCACGTTTGCTATAGGCCTGGTAAACGATTATATTTCCTATGCGGACTCTTTCACATCTAGTTGCAAAAGTTATGTGGAAGCGGCCGCATATATAGAATATTACATAGAGTTTATGAGATATAAAGATGCGCTGCCGGGGCGTGAAGAAGTCCATAAAGACATGGATGAAAAATCCCATGCCATAGAGTTTCGGAATGTAAGTTTCAGGTATCCGGGAAGCGGTGAATATGCCTTGAAAAATATAAATCTGACACTTCGTGCACCGATGAAAATCTCATTGGTAGGACGCAATGGAGCAGGCAAGAGCACATTGGTGAAACTATTGCTCAGGTTATATCGACCGGAAGAAGGCAGCATACTGTTGGATGGAGTGGATATATACGAGTATTCGGACGAGGAATATATCGGGTTGTTCTCTTCGGTCTTCCAGGATTTTGTCTTGTTTGCCTTTTCTGTTGCGGACAATATAACGTCTTTCGATACGGATGTTGATTCAGCTTTTCTGGCAGATGTCTCACGTGGGACAGGCGTAGATGAATTTATCAGCGAGTATCCGAATCGCTACGAAACCTATTTCACAAATGCCTATTCTAATGATGGGGTAGAGTTCTCGGGTGGACAGCAGCAGAAGATTGCGTTAGCGCGTTCCATGTATAAGAAAAATGCGCTGTTTTTTGTTCTGGATGAGCCCATGTCCACATACGATGCGGAGGCAGAATATCAGCTTTATAAAAAGTATGAGGCTCTCCTTTTCGGAAAAGCATCTATTTTCATATCGCATCGTCTGTCAAGCTGTAAATTGAGCGATCGAATCATTTTGCTGGACAGGGGCATGGTCATAGAAGAGGGCTCACACAGTGAACTGATGTCAAGTGAAACACAGTACAAACGGATGTTTGAACTTCAGGCAAGACAATATAATTGGGAGGATGATGATAATGGAGAGTGAATTATATCGTTGCGCTGCTGTTTTTACAGCACAAAATATATTGGTCTATCGGGATGGTCGATATGACAGGGCAATTATTTCAGGAAAGATAGACAATCAGGTTTTAGTAGGCGATTATCTGGCCTGTGAAATGGTTTATGGACAATTATACGTTAATGGAATAGTCAGAAGAAAAAATCGAGTCAGTAGGCTGCAGACAGGTAAAATACAGGGATTGGCCGCTAATGTTGACATTACATTTATTATGACAAGCGCGAATCAGGATTTTAATTTGGCAAGATTGGAAAGGTATTATATTCTTGCGAAAGAAGGGGGCACTAGGATATGCTTTGTCCTTTCAAAAACGGATTTGACCGATAGATATGAGGAATTGGCGGGCATCATTTCTAAGCGTTTTTCGGAATGTCCTGTTGAAAAGACAAGTATCTATCAGGTCGATTCAGAGAAAGTATTATATAATCACTGGCATGAAAATGAAACTGCTATATTTTTGGGCAGCTCCGGCGTAGGAAAATCCTCTTTGATAAATCGGATGCTGAAAGATGAGGTTATAAGAACAGGTGATATCCGGAAAGGCGATGCTCGTGGCCATCATACGACAACAGCAAGGCATATATATATACTGCCAAATAAAAGGGTGGTAATTGATACCCCTGGTCTTCGCAGTGTAGGTATATCGGCAAATGCAGATACACTTGATGAATTGTTTCCCGAAATAAAGGAACTGGAAAGTAAATGCAAGTATAAAAATTGTTCACATTTAAGTGAGTCAGGATGTGCAATTCAGGAAGCCTTAGAAAGAGAAGAACTGGATTATAATCGCTATTTACGATATCTGAAATTAGTTGGAGCGGAACAAAGAAGACAGATTTTGCTAAAAGGGAAAGAATACGAGAAAGAAAGCCTGATTAAAGAACTAAAAGCTTCAAGAAAGAATAAGCGTAAGTGAGAAAGAAAATGGCAGAGATTGCTATTATTGATACAGGAATAATGTTATTAGTGTAGGCGTAAAGGCAGATTTACATTTAACAGAAAATAAAATCAGAATAAATAAAGCAAAAGCTTCTTCAATAAAGATATGTTTAACATATATCACTGCAAATGAACCAAGTTATGCTACAGCGGTAGTAACAGCACTGGTATATAATGTGCTATGTGACCTAAAAAAAGAGATAACTTGTCAAAAAGTTCTTGAAATCTTGACTGATAAAGAATTGCCAAATAATAGCTGTCGGTGAATTATATTGTTTTTGAAAGCTTGACAGTAGGGGAGAGCTGGCGGTTGTTGCATCGCCGCAATGATTCCTTTTGGCATTCTTTTTTATTTAGAACCTCTTCACATTATGTTTTTCTTGTGTTACAATCAAGATACTATAAAAGCCCAGCGCGGAAACGGATACAAAAGGAAGGAATCCGATTAGGAGACAAGCCATGGAAAGTGTCAGACTGACCCATCTTATCGAAAAAATGAAGCTGGAGAACCTTACGCCCCAGATCGACGTGTCGGATATCCGGCTCACCCAGCCCGAAATCAACCGCCCTGCCCTGCAGCTGACGGGCTATTTCGAGCATTTTGACGCCACAAGGCTCCAGATTATCGGCTTTGTGGAATACACCTACATGGAAGGCCTTTCCGACGCGAGAAAGCGGGAAATCTACAACGAATTCATGGAATATGATGTGTCGGCAGTAGTGTTCTGCCGGGAACTGAAGCCGGATTCCATTTTCCTGGAGGCGGCGGTTACCCACAAGATACCGGTTCTGTCTTCCAGGATGACCACGTCGAACTTCATGGCCGAGTCCATCAGGTGGCTGAACGTGAAGCTTGCCCCCTGCATCTCGGTCCACGGCGTGCTGGTGGATGTCTACGGAGAGGGACTGCTGATTACCGGCGAGAGCGGCATCGGCAAGTCCGAGGCGGCGCTGGAACTGATTCGGAGGGGACACCGCCTGGTGACGGACGATGTGGTGGAAATCAGGAAAGTCAGCGACGACACGCTCGTAGGCTCCGCCCCCGATATGCTGAAGCATCTGATCGAACTGCGGGGCATCGGCGTGGTGGACGTGAAAGCGCTGTTCGGCGCCTCCTCCGTGATGGACACCCAGAACATTGACCTTGTGATCCGTCTGGAGGACTGGGACAGGGACAAGGAATACGACAGACTTGGACTGGAAGAGAATTATACGGAATATCTGGGCAACAAGGTGGTGTGCTACAACATCCCCATCCGTCCGGGCCGGAATCTGGCGGTCATCTGTGAGTCCGCCGCCGTCAACCATCGCCAGAAGAAGATGGGCTACAATGCGGCGCAGGAACTTTACACCCGGGTGCAGAATTCTTTTGCGAAGAGCAGGGACGAGGATATGTAATCAGTCTTTACGAAACCGTAAAATACAGCAATAGCGAAAACCCATAGAAAGGATTGGAAACAATGAGCAAGTATGCATTTGGAGTGGACGTAGGAGGAACGAGCGTAAAACTGGGCCTGTTCGATGAGGAGGGGGCGGTTCTGGACAAGTGGGAGATTCCCACTGTGACGGAAAATCAGGGCGCTGCCATTCTGCCCGACATGGCGGAGAGCATCAGGGCCAAAATGGAGGAGAAGAGCCTGAAAGAGGCGGATGTGGCCGGAATCGGCATCGGTGTGCCGGGTCCCGTGGACCGCAATGGCCTGCTGGTGGGTCGGGCAGTGAACCTTGGCTGGGATTCCATTGACATACCGAAAGCTCTGAATGCATATATTAAGGTACCGGTAAAGGCTGCCAACGATGCCAATGTAGCCGCGTTCGGCGAACTGTGGCAGGGCGGCGGCAAGGGATATGAGAATATGGTGGCCGTGACATTGGGAACCGGCGTAGGCGGCGGCATCATCGTAGACGGCAGGCTGCTGGCGGGAGCCACAGGCGCCGGCGGGGAGATAGGACATCTTCATATACAGGACGGCGAGACGGAATCCTGCAACTGCAAGAATAAAGGCTGTCTGGAACAGTATGCCTCCGCTACAGGCATCGTGCGCCTGGCAAAGCGCCGCCTTGGGGAGGACGGGAAACCCAGCACCCTGCGTGAGGGCGAGATTACAGCCAAGACAGTGTTCGATGCGGTAAAGGCAGGGGATGGCGTGGCCATAGAGATTGCGGAGCGTTTCGGCGAATATCTGGGCAAAGGCCTTGCAATCGTGTCCGCGGTGGTGAATCCGGAAGTCTTCGTCATCGGCGGCGGCGTGTCCAAGGCAGGGGATATCCTGCTGACCTTTGTAGAGCCGAATTTCAGGAAATACGCATTCCCTCAGTGCAGAGAAGCGAAGTTCGTCCTGGCGAAGCTGGGGAATGACGCGGGTATCTACGGCGCAGCGGCTCTGATTCTTCGGAATAACGGATAACGCGGGCTATTGGGAAGTATATAGAAAAGGGAAGTCAATTTCAATGATCAGTGGAGCAGTGGTAGAAGCATTAGAAAGATACGTGCCCCGGGACAATATCCATTTGCAGGAGCCAATGGCAGGCCATACTACCTTTCGGATAGGGGGACCTGCCGATTGCTTTTTGCAGTTGGAGGACGAGGAACAGCTTAGGAAAGTGCGGCGGTATCTGGATCTGGCGGGCGTGCCGTTCTTTGTGCTGGGGAATGGGAGCAATCTGCTGGTGGACGATGCCGGCTATCGGGGCGTAGTCCTGCAGATCGGACAGAAGATGAGCGGCATTTCCGTGCGGGGATGCGATATCATAGCAAAGGCGGGAGCCACCTTAAGGCAGGTGGCGAATGCCGCCCTGGAGCACGGGCTGACAGGATTTGAATTCGCGGCGGGCATTCCCGGCACCGTAGGAGGCGGCGTGGTGATGAACGCCGGAGCCTATGGGGGAGAGATGAGTCAGGTGGTGACTCAGGTCTGCGTGGTGAGCAGAGAGGGCGAATCCATGGAGCTGGATAATGACACCATGGAGTTCGGCTACCGCACCAGCGTCATACGGAACAGCGCCTTTACGGTGACCCAGGTCACATTCCGTCTGGAGCCGGGCGATAAGGAGGCCATCCGGGCGAAAATGGAGGATTTGGCCGCAAGGCGGAGGGAGAAGCAGCCCCTGGAATACCCCAGCGCCGGCAGCACCTTCAAGCGGCCGGAGGGGCATTTTGCCGGAAAACTGATAATGGATGCGGGTTTTTCCGGATATCGGGTAGGCGGCGCGCAGGTATCGGAAAAGCATTGCGGCTTCGTGATAAATACCGGAAATGCTACCGCTGTGGACGTGCGGAAGCTTATCAGTGAGATACAGGAGCAGGTAAAGGAACGGTTCCGGGTGGACCTGGAGCCGGAAATCGTATTTCTGGGATAAAGATGCGCTTTTGGCTTTATGGGGCAGATAAGGACTGACGGAGATTCTGCCATGGCTTGCGGAGCGATTTGATATTCATAGTAGAGCAGGATGAAGGATACAGGATTATGAGATTCGTAGTAGTCACGGGGATGAGCGGCGGGGGGAAGAGCACCGCCCTGAAGATGCTGGAGGATGCAGGTTTTTACTGCGTGGACAATCTGCCGCTTTCGCTGGTGGAGAAATTCGCGGAGCTGGTCTCCATGCCCGGCAGCGAGGTGGGCAAGGTGGCCCTGGGGCTGGATGTGCGCTCCGGCCAGAACTTTGAGGATGCCACGAAAATCCTGGAGAAGCTCAAAGCATCCGGCTACAAGCTGGAGATTCTGTTCATGGACGCGGACGAGAGCGTCCTGATCAAAAGATATAAGGAGACCAGGCGGATTCATCCCCTTGCCATGGACAAGCGTGTGGAGGACGGTGTCAGAATCGAGCGCGGAGTACTTGAGAATATCAGAAGTCATGCCGATTATGTAATTGACACCTCGAATCTGCTGACCAGGGAGCTGAAAGAGGAGCTGGACCGCATCTTCGTGCAGAATGAGGGGTACAACAGCCTCATGGTGACAGTGATGTCATTTGGCTTCAAGCACGGCATTCCGGCAGACGCGGATTTGGTGCTGGATGTGCGTTTCCTGCCCAACCCTTTTTACATTGATGAACTGAAATGCAAGACAGGCAATGACAGAGAAGTGCAGGAATATGTCCTCAGTTTCCAGGAGGCGGAAATCTTCATGGAAAAACTCACGGACATGGTACAGTTTCTGATACCGAACTATGTGAAAGAAGGGAAGAACCGCCTGGTGGTGGCCATCGGCTGCACAGGGGGCAGGCACCGCAGCGTCACCCTTGCCAATGAACTGTACAGGAGTATAAAGGACAAGGGGAAGTATGGCTGCAAACTGTATCACAGGGATGTCGGCCAACAGGGGAAATAAAGATGTCGTTTTCAGGTGAAGTGAAACAGGAACTGGCAAAGCGGATCAGCCCGGCGAGGCATTGCCAGATAGCGGAGCTTGCGGCCCTCATGCATTTTTGCGGAGATTACGGGCAAATCGGGGAGAGTCAGGGCGGAAAGCCGGTGTTCACCCTTGGTTTTCAGACAGAAAATGAGGCCGTTGTCAGAAAAGGCTTTACATTGTTGAAAAAAACATATAATATAGAAACGGACAGGACATTGGAGGAGCAGGAGATACAGGGGCTGCTGGCAAAAATCGGAGGCCCCGGTGAGCCGGTGAATCCTCTTCTGATCAAGAATTCCTGCTGCAGGAGAGCATTCCTGCGGGGAGCGTTCCTGGCCGTGGGTTCCATGAGCAATCCGGCCAAGGGATACCATCTGGAATTCGACTGCGCCGATGAAGCAAAGGCGCTGTTTCTTCAGAAGCTGATCAGGAGCTTTGAGATTGAATCAAAGATCATTCTCAGGAAGAAATATCATGTGGTCTATTTAAAGGAAGGTTCCAGTATCGTGGATTTATTGAATGTCTGCGAGGCGCCGGTGTCCCTGATGAACCTGGAGAACATGAGAATCCTGAAAGAAATGCGAGGCGCCGTGAACCGGCGGGTGAACTGTGAGACCGCCAACATAGCAAAGACCGTGACCGCGGCGGCAAAGCAGGTGGAGGATATCGAATACTTAAGAAAGTATTACGGTTTCCAGAATCTGCCGGAAACCTTGCGGGAGATGGCAGAGATACGATTGGAATATCCGGACGCCCCGCTGAAGGAACTGGGAGGGTACTTTCATCCGCCTCTGGGAAAGTCCGGCGTAAACCATAGACTGCGCAAGCTCAGTGAGCTGGCGGAGCAGGCAAGGCCATAAGTAACTTAGAAACGGAACCAAAATCAGGAGGAGAATTTAATGAAAAAGAAAAATATCAGCATCAACCTGGAGGGAGAGCAGATGGCCAGGCATATCGCTATGTTAGTGCAGAAGGCCAGCAAGTATGAAAGCTCCATCTACATCCAGTCTGGTGACAAGAGGGTCAATGCCAAGAGCATCATGGGCATGATGACATTGGGGATGGATTTGAGCGACAGCCTGGAAGTCTCCGCCGAGGGCGATGACGAAGAGGTCGCCCTGGACGGAATCACCAGTTTCCTGACCGGCGAGGAATAAAGGCGGAGCCCTATGGATAAGAAGCTGCTTTTTGTATACAATCCCAAAGCCGGCAAGGCCCAGATAAAAAATAAGCTGGCGGATATACTGGATGTCTTTGCGAAGGAGGGGTATGAGATTACAGTGGCCCCTACTCAGAAAAAAGATGATGCAAGGAGCATTGTGGCGCACCGGCGGGAGGAGTATGAACTGGTGGTGTGCAGCGGCGGCGACGGCACCCTGGACGAGGTTGTCACGGGGATGATCGAGAGTGGTCTCCGCACGCCAATCGGCTATATCCCTGCGGGGAGCACCAACGATTTCGGAGGCAGCATCTCTCTGCCCAAGAATATGGTGCGGGCTGCTCAGATAGCGGTGAAAGGCAGGGATTACCAGTGCGACATCGGCACGTTTCAGGAGGATGATGCCAGGGACGTGTTCGTATACATCGCTGCTTTCGGACTTTTCACGGATGTATCCTATGAGACAGAGCAGGAGATGAAAAACGTGCTGGGCCATATGGCGTATCTGCTGGAGGGCATGAAGAGCCTGTCCTCAATACGCTCTTATCCCATGAAAGTGAGCTGGGACGGAAATGAACTGGAAGGCGACTTCATCTTCGGTATGATAACGAATTCCTTTTCCGTAGGAGGCTTTAGGAATATCACGGGCAAGAATGTGAAGCTGGACGACGGGGTGTTCGAGGTCACTTTGATCAAAAATCCCAGGAATCCCATAGAACTGAGCAATATCATGATATCCCTGCTGAACCGCGACATAGATACCAGCGCCATGTACTGCTTCCGCACTTCGGAGCTGACCCTGGAGTCAAGGGGGCCGGTGGCGTGGACGCTGGACGGCGAGAATGGCGGCAGCCATACAAAAGTGACCATACGGAATGTGCAAAAGGGAATCGATATCAGGGTAAAGCCCCTTCCGGAATAGAGAAAGCGAATCCGGCTATTCCAATTTATGGGATTATGTGATATAATAGCCTTATTCTTGGCAGGGAGCGGCCGGATGGCCATCCATCATGAGCGCTTCTGTGCTCAGGATATCATTTTCATATATCAGGGATAGCTGTAAATAAAAAATGGAGGTAAGTAATTATGTTAGTATCTGCAACAGAAATGTTGAAAAAGGCCAAAGCAGGCCACTATGCGGTAGGACAGTTCAACATCAATAACCTGGAGTGGACAAAGTCCATCCTGCTGACCGCAAAAGAGTGCAAGTCCCCCGTCATCCTGGGCGTATCCGAGGGCGCCGGCAAATACATGGGCGGCTACGATGTAGTCGTAGGCATGGTGAACGGCCTGCTGAAGGATTTGGACATCGACGTGCCCGTGGCCCTGCATCTGGATCACGGCTCCTATGAGCACTGCTATAAGTGCATCGAGGCCGGTTTCTCATCCGTCATGTTCGACGGTTCCCACTACCCCATCGAGGAGAACGTTGCAAAGACCACTGAGCTGGTAGCTGCGGCTCACGGCAAGGGCATCTCCATCGAGGCAGAGGTAGGCTCCATCGGCGGCGAGGAAGACGGTGTCGTAGGCATGGGCGAGTGCGCAGATCCCAAGGAGTGCAAGGCCATCGCTGACCTGGGCGTGGACTTCCTGGCGGCAGGCATCGGCAACATCCACGGCAAATATCCCGACAACTGGCAGGGACTGAGCTTCGAGACCCTGGATGCCGTACAGCAGCTCACCGGCGAGATGCCTCTGGTGCTCCACGGCGGCACAGGCATCCCCGCTGACATGATCAAGAAAGCCATCAGCCTCGGCGTGGCCAAAATCAACGTGAATACAGAGTGCCAGCTTGCGTTTGCTGCCGCTACCCGCAAGTACATCGAGGAGGGCAAGGATCAGCAGGGCAAGGGCTTCGATCCCCGTAAGCTTCTGGCTCCCGGCGCTGAAGCCATCAAGGCTACCGTGAAGGAGAAGATGGAGCTGTTCGGTTCTGTGGGAAAGGCCTGAATCGCGGATAGAAGTAAATGAGTAAATATAAGGAGCAGTCTCCGCCCGGTTGGGGAGGCTGCTTTTTTGTGCCACCGGCACGTTCATATTTTGTTTACAAATCATTCAATTAATCTTTGAATTATCATCATTCTTTAGACATTTCTTTTTACTATACTAATACTTGTAACAAGGCAGGTGCTACTGCCAGCCACAGCTTACTAAATAACTTTTTCATAATTATTGCCAGGGGGCGCGAGCTCCCTGGCATCCTCCCTTTTTAGGGAGATTCTCCCTTTTCAGGGGTAAATTCCAATTGGCAGGGACTTATTTTTATGGTACCATGAAAATAACAAAACAGAGAAAGCGAGGGAGAATATGGATTTTGAAAAATTTGTCCAGCGCGCGGGCAAGACAGGGATTCTGGGAGTGAAGGTCAGTCAGGGCGGCAGGGATTTGTGGAAACATCTCTGGGACGAGGAGTGCCGCCGTAATGTCTATTCCGCCAGCAAGAGTTTTACTTCGGCCGCGGTGGGGATAGCCGTCAGGGAGGGGTTGCTGTCCCTGGAGGAGAGGCTGGTGGAAGCCTTTTCGGAGGATCTGCCCCGGCAAGTAGGCGAGTACCTGGAAACAGCCACAGTGAGAGACCTCCTGACCATGTGCCTGGGACAGGAGCAGCCGCAGCTGATGGGCGCCCAGCGCCCGCTGTATGAACAGGAGGACTGGGTGAAGATGTCCCTGGCCTTTCCGTTTACCTGCCGCCCCGGGACGAAGTTCGTCTACAACAATGTAGGCCCGTATCTGGCTGGCGTACTGGTGCAGCGCCGGGCGGGGTGCGATTTGGTGTCCTATCTGATGCCGCGGCTTTTCCGGCCCCTGGGCATCCACCGCCCCACCTGGGAGACGGATCCGCTGGGATATACCTTTGGAGCCGGCGGACTGTTCCTGACATTGTCGGAGCTGCATAAGCTGGGGCTGCTGTATCTGCAGAAAGGCATGTGGGCCGGAAAGCAGGTGGTTCCGGCGGACTGGGTGGAGGAAAGCTTGAAGGCCCAGGTTCCCACTGGCCTGAAAGAGGATTACGGTTACGGATATCTGTTCTGGGGAGGGCCTTGCGGGTCTTTCAGGGCGGACGGCAAGTATTCCCAGCTCTCCATCATACTGCGGGACAAGGAGGCAGTGATTTCCACAGTGGCGGAATGCAGGGACGGGAAAGCCTTGATGGACGCGGTCTTCCAGGAGCTGTATCCCCGGCTGTGACCGGATGCGCGTACGAAAGGTTGCTGAAAATGAAAAAGCCCCTGAAAAGGGAGAATCTCCCTAAAAAGGGAGGATGCCAAGGAGCTTGCGCCCCTTGGCATTATTATGAAAAAGTTATTTAGTAAACAGTAACTGTGGCTGCCTTTTGTTTCTCTCAACCTCTTGCGATGTCGATGATTATAGTATAGGGGAGAGAGATGTCTAAACAATGATCATCAATTTAAGAATACTTGAATGATTTGTAAACAAAATGTGAATGATACATGCAGCAGGCACATAATGGTTTCCTGCGAAAGAGGAAACGCTCACCGGATGGCATTTGAAGAGAGGACGGCGGTTTTCTGGCGGAAGTTTTCCGGCGTTTCTCCGTAGGTGTCCCTGAATTTCTGGCAGAAATAGGAGACATTCCGAAAGCCCACTGTCTCTGCGACCAGATGGATTTTCATTTGCGTGGTGAGCAAAAACTCGCGGGCGCGCTTTAAGCGGTAATCGTTGAGATAGCGCATCACATTGCCGCCAGTCTCTTTTTTGAAGAGGGCGCACAGATAATTTGGCGTGATGTAGAAGTGTGCGGCAATATCATTAAGGGAAAGCTGCTCATCATAGTGCTGGCGGATGAACTGTTTGATTTTGTCGACCTTGAGACTGTCCGCAGAGACTTCTCCGGAGGCTGTTCCAGAGGAATCGGCAAGCACGCGGAGAAGTCTCAGAAGATCCGAAAGGCTGGCGGAATGAAAGATTTGATCTGTCAGCGCGTCCGTATCCGTTCCGGCACAGCCAGCCTCCAGCATAATCTTCGCCAGCTCCAGAAAGCAATATTTCATATAGATTATGGAATGTGTTTTTTTGTTTTTTCGCATGTCGTAGATTTCTTCCAGATGCGTGGAAAAGGAAATCAGGTCCGGAAGCGGGAGCTTTTCCAGATTTCGCCAGAAAGATGCGCCCGGCCCGCTGAAATACTCATTTTTGTTTTCTAACATCAGCATATGATAATAACTTTCAAGAAAGCCCCCATTTTCCTGAGGAAAATTTTGGTCGTGCAGGGCCAGCCACAGCAGATGGCTTTTTACAATGTAGGACTGCCGTATTCGGAACTGCTCCTGCTGCCGGGTTTCCGTCAAAAAAGAAAGAAGCCGCCGAATCGCGGAAGAGATTTCCCCCAAAGAGGCGGGTTTGACAAGATAATCCTGCACCCCGGCAAAAACTGCCTCCCGGACACATTCCGGATTGCGGAAATCGCTGCAGAGGATGATTCTGGTGCGGGGAGACAACTTGCGCACCTGTCGGGAAAGCACAATCTCTTCCTGGAAAGGCATTCCGATATCCGCAAACAGAATATCGAAAGGAGAGGCTCCGGCCTCATCCAGAATACGGGCAAGGGCTGTCTCCCCGGTGCGAACCGTGGTCGCAGCAAGGGGAAGAGAGTCTCTTCGGATTAGGGATAATATATTTTCGGTATCGTTAATGGAAGAACAAGCAATCAAAATCGTATACATGAATACTCCATTCTCTTTTGCATCTTTACACAGGTAATACCATAAGGGGAATTGGCAAAATGTTGAAAATAGCTTGCTGATTTTTTTGTTTCTTAATATATATTAACAATAAAACCCGATTGTTGCAAGTTTTTCTTTAAAGAAAAACAGAGTAATTTTTTGGCATGCATGATAATATATTGATATTTACAAATGGCTATGGAACGTGTTACATTAACGTTAAAGGAAATGGCGATGGTAGAAGCCGGTTTCTTTACATCACTCATTGCTACCAAAAGAAAAATGGAGGTTATTATGCAGAGAAAACGAGTTATGTCAATTCTTTTGTCGCTGGGACTGTTGGTTGGAGTTTTGGGCGGATGCGGCAACGACAGCACACAATCCGTGAACGAGGACGGCTCCGCGGGCGGAGCGGTGGTCGGGAAAGCCCCGATTGCATCGGAGAGCGAACCGGAAGGCACGGTGGAAGAAGCACAGGAACAGGCAGTGGATGAGCAAGGGGAGGCAGTAGACCCATATGGACCTGTCAGCGATGAGGTTACAGTGGTGCATGTGGGAAGATCGGAAAGCGCTAACGTATCCTACGATGAGGGAGATGATTCTCAAAATAATTATGTGACCAGATATCTGCAGGAAAAACTGAATGTAGAATATGTGTATGATTTTTCCGTGCCGGATGAAACTTATAATACAAAGGTGGCTATGTCGATTGCTTCCGGGGAGATGCCGGATGTCATGAATGTGAGCTATTCTCAGATGGTCCAGCTTGTGAATGCCGGAGCGCTGGAGGATATGACAGACGCGTTTCTTACCTATCGCTCCCCTGGTCTGAAACAGTGTTTTGATTCTACCAATGGCATAGCGGAAGGGCTGGTCACTTTCAACGGTAGGATGATGGCGATTCCGGATATCCAGCCCGGCATGGATACGACATCTCTCGTGTATATACGCGGAGACTGGATGGACGAGCTGGGCCTGGAAGCGCCCGAAACGCTGGATGACATTATGGATATTGCGAAAGCGTTTATGGAGAAAAATCCAGGCGGCAACGTAACGGACGGCATTGCGGTCTGCAAAGATTTCAATCAGGCCAATGGAGGTAATTTCCATCTGAATGGGGTGATCTGGTCCCAGAATGCGTATCCGGCTCTGTGGCTGGATCAGGGGGACGGTACTTATATCAGTGGATCTGTTGCCCCGGAAATGAAAGATGCGCTGGGCGTGATCCGCAAGATGGTGGAAGAAGGCATCATCGATCCCGCTTTTGTAGTGCGTGAAAGCGATCAGGCGCTGGAAATGGTCAGCACCGGTCAGGCGGGCATTTTCTTTGGCTCCTGGTGGTCCAGTCAGTGGCCTGTGGTCTCTTTGCTGGAAAATGCAGACGATTCCGTTCGCTGGGACTGCTTCCTGGCACCTTTTTCTGAAGAGGGAAAAGTGAACGTACAGAAAAAGAATCCTGCAACCACCTATATTGTTGTGAAAAAGGGCGTTTCCGAGGAAGTAAAGGAAGCGATTGTGAAGACCATCAACTATCAGTATGATTTGGATCAGGAACAGGCATGGGATATTCGGCCGAATGGCATGGATTCTCCGTTCTCCTGGCACTATTACCCAATCAACGTGCTACACTGCGATTATGACGCTAAGGAAAAGCAGATTCAGGCAGTCATGGATTGCATCGATGGCAAAGTGACGTTTGACGAGCTGAGTGGTGATGGCAAGACCTGGTATAACGGATATACTACGGTGGAAGAGGAGGGTTTCCGCAAGGCCGTGGAAACCAACATCTCGACTGCAAATGCCTGGGGCTGGGCGCGCGGCGCATGGGCAGTGCAGAGCCAGGCCGACAAGATGAACGACAAGTATTCCATATATTATGGGCAGACACCTTCCTCTCAGGAACTGAGCGGTCAGATTGGCACAATGCAGAGTGAATTCTTCCTGCAGGTGCTCAGCGGGGAAGTGCCGTTGGATGATTTTGACGACTATGTGAGCCGCTGGTATGAATTGGGTGGACAGACGATTACGGACGAAGTGAATGAAGCCGTCCGTGCGGCACAATAAGAAAAGAACCGGGCGGTCAGGAAATCGCCGACCGCCCGGTTTTCCATTATCAAGCGAATGGGGGAACAAAATGAAGAACTTAAAAAAAGTCAGGAGAAAAAAACCAGGTGGCAGAAAAGTGACGATCCGACAGACGTGGCAGTACCATCTGTTGATGCTGCCCGGCATTCTGGTGGTGTTTATCTATACGATTATCCCCTTTTTCGGAAATGTGATGGCGTTTCAAGACTTCCAGCCGATTCTTGGGTTTTTCAGATCCCGCTGGGTGGGGCTTGCCAATTTCAAAAGAGTCCTGCACATGCCGGATGCGGCGAGAATCTTTCGGAACTCACTGCAGATCGCGGTGGGCAAACTGGTGTTTTCCATGCTTTTGTCTATCTTCTTTGCGGTGCTGCTCAATGAGATTCGGCATGGGGGGTTTAAGAAAATAATTCAGACGATTTGTTTTCTGCCGCATTTCCTTTCCTGGGTCATCCTTGCGACAATATTCCGGAATCTTCTGGATGTCAACGGTATCGTGAACCAGTTGCTGACGAGCATCGGGATGATTAAAGAACCGATAATGTTCCTGGGATCCAACGACCTGTTCCAGGGAGTGTTGATTCTGACGGATGTGTGGAAAGGATTCGGATATGGCGCGATTATCTTTCTGGCTGCTCTAATGGGAATCAGCCCGGAACTGTATGAGGCGGCAGACATAGACGGGGCGGGAAGGTTTGCCAAAATCTGGCATATTACCTTGCCGGGCATCCGGACTACTGTGGTGTTGGTTGGAACTCTGAATATTGCTAATATACTGAACGCCGGCTTCGACCAGGTCTATAATCTCTACAGTCCGATTGTCTACAGGAGCGGGGACATCATTGATACCTATGTATACAGGATGAGCTTTTTGAGCGCGCAGTATTCGCTGGCAACGGCAATCGGCCTGATGAAATCGGTAATCAGTTTCGTGCTTATCGTAACGGCGCACAGTCTTGCGAAAAAGTTTGCCAATTACCGGATTTTTTAAGGAGGTGTACGGATGAAAAAATATAAATCGTGGAAGAGCCGCCTTTTTGATGCCGTTGTCGTGTTGCTTCTGATTATTCTGGGGCTAAGCTGTCTCATCCCGCTTCTGCATGTGCTGGCGCTGTCTTTGAGCAGCAAAAATGCCGCCATTTCCGGCAAGGTCTATTTGTGGCCGGTGGAGCTGACATTTACGCCATATAAAATGCTGGTTACAGACAACCGCTATCTGCGGGCGCTGGCGATTTCCTTTAAAAGAGTCTTTCTGGGAGGGGCCATTAATCTGGTCATGACAGTGATTACCGCTTTCGCCATGTCGCAGGAGGAAAAGGATTTTCCGGCAAGAAAGTATTATATGTGGGTCTTACTGTTTGCCATGCTGTTTGGTGCGAACATGGTTCCCTGGTATTTCATGATTAGGGCGACAGGTCTGATGAATACTATCTGGGCGCTGATTATCCCAGGCGCGCTGCCTATCTATAATGCGGTGCTGGTGATGAATTTCTTCCGGAATCTTCCCAGGGAAATCAAGGAGTCAGCGCTTTTGGACGGCGTGAGCCCGGTGCAGATGCTGGTGAGGATTTATCTGCCGCTGTCGCTGCCTGCGCTTGCAACAGTCACGGTATTTTCCGTTGTGGGACACTGGAACGATTTCTTTAACGGTATGCTGCTGATTAATTCGCCGCAGAAAGTGCCGCTGCAGACATATATACAGAGCCTGACAGTCAATACGATGGAAACCTCCAATACATCCCTGACACCGGAGGAACTGGCTGCGTTAAGTTCGCTGAAAACTTTCAATGCGGCTAAAATTATCGTGGCTGCGCTGCCGATTGTCGTTTTTTATCCCTTTATGCAAAAGTTTTTTGTATCGGGCTTGACTTTGGGTTCGGTAAAAGAATAATATTATATCATATTAAGGAGAAAAGCTATGGAAAAATTGTACCTGATGTTCCCGGAAGAGCTGGGAAAAATTGCCCCGGAGGTGTACGGACACTTTTCGGAACACATCGGCGGTGTCATATACGACGGCATCTGGGTGGGGAAGGATTCCGCGGTGGAAAACGTGCATGGTTTCCGCAAATTCCTGATTGACAAATTCGCGGCAATTCATCCTCCGGTGCTGCGCTGGCCTGGCGGGTGCTTTGCGGAGACATATGACTGGCGCGATGGCATCGGGAAAGAACGCCCTGTCCGTCCGAACTGGTGGACCAGAAATGACAACCGCTATGAATCCAATGAGGTCGGTACTCATGAATTCATGGATTTCTGTGAGCTGGTGGGGACAAAGCCCTATGTGGCGGCAAACCTGACTTCTGTCACGCCGCTGCATGTGCGGGACTGGATTGATTACTGCAATTCTCCGGAAGGTACGACATCTTACGCAAAAGAGCGTGCCGAAAACGGACATCCTGCCCCTTTCGATGTGAAATATTGGGGAATCGGAAATGAGAACTGGGGCGGAGGAGGCAATATGACGCCGGAATATTATGCGATGGAATACCGGCGTTTCTCTGCGCTGGCGGACAATCTGCCGGGAGATAAGGTTCTGATTGCCTGCGGGCCGAATGCCGCGGATTACGGATGGACGAAAGGCTTCATGGAGAGCATGGCGAATTCCGAGAAACATATGCAGGGTCTCTCTCTTCATTACTATTGTGCGTTCGCCGGAAATCCGGTGGCTTTTTCTCGGGATGAATGGTATCAGCAGTTGCAGCAGGCGCTGTGGATGGAGGATATCCTGAAACGCCACTGGAGCATTATCGAGGGCTATGGAATGCAGGCATGGTCGAAGCTTGTCATCGATGAGTGGGGCTGCTGGCATCCGGACGGGTCCGGCCCGAGCAAGGGATATAATCTGTTTGAACAACAGAGCACCATGCGGGATGCCATGGTCACAGCGCTGACGCTGAACATTTTCAATAATCACTGCGACAAGATTATGATGGCGAATGTGGCGCAGCTTGTCAACAACCTGCATGCGCTGTTTTTGGCGGGTGGGGAGAATTGTATCGTGACCCCCACCTATCATGTCTTCGATATGTATAAGGGCCATCAGGGCGCAACGGCGATTCGTACGGCGGTGAAGCGGCAGAAGGTGGCGTTTACCGACAAGCAAGGCCGGGAGGCAGGGATTGACAATCTGTCCGTATCCGCATCCTACAAAGACGGCACCGCGACGATTACCATCGCGAATCTGTCAGCGGAAGATGACAGCAGCCTTTTGCTCACGCCCATAGGGCAGCAACTTTGCGATGCCGCGAAGATGCAGATTCTTGCGGAAGAGGATTATCACGCGCATAACACCTTTGAGGAGCCGGAGCGTGTGCTGCTGAAGACGCAGACCGTTGACCTGAGAGAGGAAATCGTGATTCCCAGAGCCGGCATGGTCAGCATCGAGGCGAAAATCAGGGAGTGAGCCCAAAGGGATTCTTACAGTACAGAAGCGAGAGGGAGGATAAGTCTGTGGCACAGAAAAAACCGACTGTTACCCTGAAAGACATTGCGGAGCAGACCGGCTACAGCATCAACACGGTATCCAGAGCCTTGCGGGACAAGGCGGATATTGCGGATGCGACCCGGCAGAAAATCAAAAAAGTGGCTGCTGAAATGGGGCATGTGAACAATATGCTGGCGGCATCCCTGCGTTTAGGGTATACAAATACGGTGGCGGTGATTCTGGGCGATATCTCCAACCCGCATTTTGCAATCATGATGAAAGAGATAGAGGTGCATGCCAGAGGGTATGGCTACAACTCTATACTGTATAATACGAACGAGGACGAAGCGCTGGAGCTGGAGGCAATCCGCTCCGCGCTGAACAAGAATGTGGACGGCATCATTATCTGTCCTGCCCAGAAAACCAGGGAAAATCTGAAGTATCTGGAAAGCACGGGGGTGCCTTTCGTGCTGATCGGGCGGCGGGACGAGGCATACAGCTATGTGGTCTGCAATGATGAAATGGGAGGATTCCTCGCTACGGCGGCGTTGATTTCCGCCGGGCATAAGGATATTCTGCTGCTACACGGCGCCATGTACATATCCAGTGCCAGAGAGCGCCTGGCGGGCTATCGGCGGGCATATGCCCAGTCGGGGCTTAAGGTGCCGGAAAGGCTGATTCGGGAAGTACCGGTCACGGCAAACGGCTGCAGCGCTGTGCTGGAGCAGCTGAAAGAGGAGGAGATAACCTTTACTGCAATATTTGCTTTCAGCGATATGCTGGCCTGGGAGGCGTGGAGCTGCCTGATGCGCAGGGATGTCCGGGTGCCTCAGGACTGCTCGCTGATTGGCTTTGACCATATTCAATCCAGACTGAACCTGCCCTTTTCCCTGACATCTGTCAGCAGCTATAAAGGGAGAATGTCCACGGCGGCCGTGGATTTCCTGGTGCGGCAGATGCAGGGGAACAGCGCAAAGGAACAGCTTGTGATCGATACCGCGCTGGCAGTGGGGCAGACTGTGATGACGCTATGACAGGAGTGGATAAATGCAGACGGGAGTCATTTTTGACTGTAAGGAGTTTGCCGTTTTTGATGGCCCCGGGATGCGGCAGACTTATTTTTTGAAAGGGTGTCCGTTGCGCTGCAGCTGGTGCCATAATCCGGAGGGGCTGTGCAGGCAGCCGCAGCTGATGGTGAGCAAGGCCTCCTGCACGGATTGCGGGCGCTGCAGGCGGGTGTGCACTCATGAGACCTGTGTCGCCTGCGGAGCCTGTGTGCCGGTATGTCCTTTGCATCTGCGCAAAATATCAGGGGAAAACGTGACGGCAGAGGAACTGGCAGAGAGAATCAGAAAGGATGGGGATTATTATGCCCGGTATGGGGGCGGAGTCACCTTTTCGGGCGGAGAACCGTTGATGCAGGCGGATTTTCTGCTGGAAGTGCTGCAAAGGGTGCAAGGCATCCATCGCGCAATCGAAACGTCAGGATACTGTGAGCCTGCGGTCTTCGAGGCCGTATTATCGGAATTGGAATATGTGATGATGGATATCAAGATGTTCGATGGAGAGCTGCACAGGCGGTATACTGGTGTCGATAATGCGTGGATTCTTCAAAACGCGGAGCAGCTATGTGAGGGAGGCAGACCTTTCGTCATCCGGATTCCGGTGATTCCGGGGGTGAACGACACGGAGGACAATTATCGGAGGACAGCGGCATTTCTGACGGGTGCAAAGGCTCTTTTGCGGGTGGAATTTCTGCCCTACCATAAAACCGCAGGCGCCAAATACAGTATGGCAGGCATGCAGTACAGGCCTGATTTTGATCCAGAGAAAAGTATCTTTATTTCTCAGAAAATATTTGAGGAGTATGGGATAAGGAGCGAGGTGTTATGAGAGAACGGATTCGGAATATGATAGATTTTTTTGTGGTACAAAAGGGGCAGCGGGCATATTGGCAGCCGGAAGAGGATGTGTACCGGCTGGCGAAGGATTTTGCGGAGGCACAGATGCCGGCGATGGATCGTTCTGCCCTGCGCCTCAGAAATGTGCTGGACCGGGAGGAGCCGGTGGTATTTCGGGATGAGCGGATTGCGTTTACCAGGACTGTGCAGACCGTTCCGGCCATATTTCTGGAGGAAGAGCTGGAGGAGCTTAAAAGAAGCCGTTGGATTCACGAAAGAGGGGATGTGTGCAACATCAGTGTGGACTATACGCGGCTTTTGAATATCGGGCTGGTTCCGAAAAGGGAAGAGCTGATGGCGCGTATGCAAAGATGGGAAAAAGAAGGAAACATGGAAAAGGCGCACTACTGCAGTCTGCAAATCGGGATTCTGGACAGTGTGCTGGCTCTGGCGGAGCGCTATCGGAAAAAGGCAGTGCAGATGGGTAATGAAACGGTTGCCCGGACGCTTGCGCGTGTACCGGCATACGCGCCGGAAAGCTTTCTGGAAGCGCTGCAGATGTTTCGGATTCTGCATTTTGTAATGTGGTGCGGCGGAAATTATCACAACACAGTGGGGCGTTTTGACCAGTATATGTACCCTTACTTCCGGCGGGATATGGACAGGGGAATTTATGATGAAGAGAGCGCGCTGGAGCTGATTGAGGAATTCTTTTTGAGCTTCAACCGGGACAGCGGTCTTTATCCCGGTATGCAGCAGGGGGATAACGGGCAGAGCATGGTGCTGGGAGGACTGAACGAGGACGGCAGCGACAGCTATAATCCGCTTTCCGAACTGTGCCTGCATGCCAGTCTGGAGCTAAAGCTGATTGACCCGAAGATTAACCTGCGCGTGCATAAAAACACGCCAATAGAAACTTATATACTGGGAAGCCGGCTGACGAAGCAGGGGCTGGGATTTCCGCAGTATTCCAACGATGATGTCGTGATACCGGGGCTTCTGGATCTGGGGTACGAAAAAAAGGATGCTTACAATTATGTAGTGGCGGCATGCTGGGAATTCATCATTCCGGGAAATGCCATGGACATTCCGAATATCGAAGCGCTTTCCTTTTCACGGGCACTGTCCGAAGCGGTGGAGCAAAAACTTCCGCAATGCGAAACCTTTGAAGCGTTTTATGGGCATGTAAGGAGCAATATATACAGCCAGGCAGATGAGCTGTGTGAAAAAGTGAAAAATGTATACCTGTTTCCCGCTCCCTTTATATCGCTGATGATGGAGGGATGTGAGGAAGATGCTACGGATATTTCGGAGGGCTGTAAGTATAATAATTACGGTTTTCACGGAACGGGCATCGCGACTGCCGCAGATTCCCTGGCGGCAATCAAAAAGATTGTTTTTGAGGAGAAAAAGATAGGCGCCGAAGAGCTAAAACGCGCGCTGGAAAAGGATTTTGAAGGGGATGAGCAGCTTTGCAGCTTTCTGAGATGGGAAACTCCCAAAATGGGAAATAACGATGACTATGTGGACGAATTTGCCTGTAGGCTGCTGAATGATTTCGCGGACGCGTTAGCAGGCAGGAAAAATGACAGAGGCGGTATATTCCGTGCCGGAACAGGTTCTGCAATGTATTATGTCTGGCATACGAAAGATATACCGGCTACGCCGGACGGACGGCACAGGGGGGAAGGGCTTGGCTGTAATTATTCTCCCAGCCTGTTTTCGCGCTGCAAGGGTCCGGTTTCCATCGTGCAGTCCTTTTCCAAGCCGGATTTGCGCCGTGCCATCAACGGCGGGCCGCTGACGCTGGAATTGCATGATACAGTCTTCCGCACGGCAGAGAGCGTGGAGAAAGTCGCCATGCTGGTGAAGTCTTTCATGGACATGGGCGGGCATCAGCTGCAGCTGAATGCGGTGAATCGGGATACCATGCTGGATGCGCAGAAGCATCCGGAGAACTACAGGAATCTAATCGTGCGGGTCTGGGGCTGGAGCGGCTATTTCGTAGAGCTTGACAAAGAGTATCAGGATCATATCATTCGCCGCATGGAACTGGCGGTGTGAGATTAATCCCGGGGCGATGCTTTAGCATCGCTCCGGTTCGGGATATTCCACCCCAAAAGTCTCTACCGTGACGCTGCCCATCATCTGCTTTTCCAGGGGCCTGTCCGAAGAATCGGTAGCGGTCTCGGCGATGCGGTTCACCACATCCATCCCCTCAATCACTTTCCCGAAAGCGGCATAACCGCCGTCCAGATGGGGCGCGTTCTTGTGCATGATGAAGAACTGGCTTCCCGCGGAGTCCGGCTGCATGGACCTTGCCATGGACAGCACGCCCTCTGTGTGCTTCAGGTCATTGGCCACGCCGTTCTGGGCGAACTCACCCTTGATGGAATAGCCGGGACCTCCCATGCCTGTGCCGTCGGGACAGCCGCCCTGAATCATGAAGCCCCTGATGACCCTGTGGAAAATCAGGCCGTCATAGAATTTTTTGTTGACAAGGCTGATGAAATTGTTCACGGAGACAGGAGCGGTCTCGGGATACAACTCCAGGCGGATTACGCCTCCGTCTTCCATGGTGATCGTTACAATCGGATTTTTTGCCATAATCTGTTATCCTTTCTTATTGAAATGGTGTATAATACTAGATGATAGAATTCTCTCCTGGATTCTATACTATGGATATACCTAACTTATTGTACCCGAAAAGAGGGATATCGTAAAGAAGAAAATCCAAGCTGCATAAAGTTTTTGCCTGGCAATGCCGCGCAGGCTGTATTTGGGGGGGATATGAGTTATTGTAAGGAGATAGTGGTAGATACAGAAGGGCGCAGGGGCATCCTGTACCTGACGGACGACGGGCAGAGGGCCCGGGGGCTGCAGGCGGCAGGGGAGGCGGTGCTCGTCCATCTGCACCCGGGCAACAGGGAACAGGATTTTTCGGGGTTCCTGTTCGCGGTGGAGGATCCGGAGGATTTGGAACCGGAATATATAGAGCGGGTCTACCGGCGGCTGAAAGGCCTGCCATGGAACATACTGCGCACGGCCAGATGCCTGATTCGGGAGACCGTGCCCGGGGACGTGGACGATTTCTACCGGATTTACAGCCATCCGGCCATCACGGAATATATGGAGGGGCTGTACCCGGATGTGGAGGAAGAGAAAGCGTATGTCCGGGAATACATTGACAAAGTCTACACTTTCTTCGGCTTCGGCGTCTGGACTGTGGTAGAGCAGGTTTCCGGCGAAGTCATCGGCAGGGCAGGACTCTCCTACAGAGAGGGCTTCGACGAGCCGGAACTGGGCTTCATCATCGGCGTGCCCTGGCAGCGCAGAGGGTATGCGGAGGAGGTCTGCAGGGCCGTCCTCGCCTACGGCTGGAGCGCCCTGGAGTTTGAACGGATACAGGCGCTTGTGGAGGTGGAGAACATACCGTCCCTGAATCTTTGCGAAAAACTGGGATTTCACAGGGACGCCCGCCTGACGCTGGAGGGCAGGGAGTACTATCGTCTCCTCATTGAAAAAGATAAAACGAAAAAATCACAAAATTTACTGCCCGGCCAAAGGAACATGGGCTGAAAATGGAAAAGTCTTTTCCGGTGTCAGTACCGCCAGTGAAAAATACTGTACAAAACCGACAGAATCCGGCCTTCTTTACAGGACAAATCCACGATTTTTTGTGCATGTTGTGGAAAGACGGCAAGCTGACAGTTGGAAAAATCTGTTGACAGAAAAAGGCCGGAATGCTATACTCTCATTTGTAAAGCAAAGGCGCTATGGGAAATCCGTAGCGCCTTTTGTCGTGGCAGTCCGGAAAGCATGTGTAGGAAACGAATTGCCAATCATATTCAGACGGAATACCGAAAGACGGTTTTTCCGTTGTCTACTCGTTTCTGTATGGTAAGTCAACGGCAGGAAAGGTCAACAGGTTGTCTGTGCCGTCAAAAACAGCGATGCAAAGGGGCTTCGTAGTCTCTTTCGCATCGCTGTTTTACTTTATGACAGTTCATGGCAATAAAAGACTCACAAGACGGGGGCTCTACTGTTCAGGCCTGTTCAGACAACGGAAAGAAAGTCCGCGGGATTCCGTCGCAAAGAGGAGGAGAGATATTATGACAGAAGAGATTTTTGAATCAATGAACAGCATGCTGTTCGGCGTCTGGTTCCTGATAGGAGCGGCGCTGGTGTTCTGGATGCAGGCGGGCTTCGCCATGGTGGAGACCGGCTTCACCAGGGCCAAGAACGCGGGCAACATCATCATGAAGAACCTGATGGACTTCTGCATCGGCACAGTGGTGTTCATCCTGATAGGCTTCAGCCTGCTGCTGGGGGAGGACGTTGCGGGGTTGATAGGAAAGCCGGGCTTTGATATCTTCACAGCCTACGAAAGCTTCGACTGGTCGAACTTCGTGTTCAACCTGGTGTTTTGCGCCACCACGGCCACCATCGTGTCCGGAGCCATGGCCGAGCGGACCAAGTTCCTTTCCTACTGCATCTATTCCGCGGTGATCTCGGCCCTGATTTACCCCATAGAGGCCCACTGGATCTGGGGAGGCGGGTGGCTGGCACAGATGGGCTTCCATGATTTCGCCGGTTCCTGTGCGATACATATGGTAGGCGGTATCTGCGCTTTGATTGGCGCGAAGATCCTGGGGCCCCGCATCGGGAAATTCGGCACGGACAAGGACGGCAAAGTGACCAAGGTGAACGCATTCCCCGGCCACAGCATTCCTCTGGGCGCCCTGGGCGTGTTCATCCTGTGGCTGGGCTGGTATGGGTTCAACGGTGCGGCGGCCGCCAGCGTTGAACAGCTGGGTTCCATTTTCCTGACTACGACGGTAGCGCCCGCCGTGGCCACTGTGGTATGTATGATTTTCACCTGGATGAAATACGGCAAGCCGGATGTATCTATGTGCCTGAACGCTTCTCTGGCCGGTCTGGTGGCAATCACCGCGCCCTGTGATGTGACGGATGCCCTGGGCGCCGCCGTTATTGGTGCCGTGTCAGGCCTGCTGGTGGTATTCGGCGTATGGCTCCTGGACTACAAGCTTCATATAGACGATCCCGTGGGAGCAGTGGCAGTGCACTGCATGAACGGTATCTGGGGCACCATTGCCACAGGCCTGTTCGCTACCACCAGTGCGCCGGGCAGTGAGCTGAGCGGCCTGCTCTACGGCGGCGGGTTCAAACTGCTTGGCCTGCAGCTGCTGGGCGTGGTCAGTGTGGGCGCATGGGCTGCGGTGACGATTACCATTACGTTCCTGATCATCAAGGCCATCGCGGGACTGCGCGTCACGGAGGAAGAGGAAATCGTGGGCCTGGATGCCCTGGAGCATGGCCTTGCCTCCGCATATTCCGGCTTCTCTATCATGGACGTGGCAGGCTACGGCATGGACGTGAACGAGAATACGGATTTGGGCACAAGCGAGTACGAAAAGGCCTCAGAAACGAAACGGGCAGCAGCTGTACAGGTGGCCGCGGAACCTGCTGTATCCGCAAGCGGCATGTACAAAGTGGCCATCATCGCGAAACTGTCCCGATATGACAAGCTGAAGAAAGCCATGAACGATTTGGGCGTCACCGGCATGACCGTGACCCAGGTCATGGGATGCGGCATCCAGAAAGGCGCGGGAGAAATGTACCGCGGCGTGGAGATGGACGCTACCCTATTGCCTAAGGTAAAAGTAGAGGTAGTAGTCAGCAAGATTCCTGTGGAGACCGTAGTGGAAGCCGCCAAGAAAGCCCTTTACACCGGCCACATAGGCGACGGCAAGATATTCGTCTACAATGTAGACCGCGTCATCAAGGTCCGTACGGGCGAAGAGGACTTCGCTGCCCTCCAGGATGTGGAATGACAGGACATAAATCAGAAGCGAAAAGAGAAGAGGGGCTGCCGGGATTTTTCCGACAGCCTGCCAACGTTTCAGGTTGATATCTGTGAAATGCCGGCGAGACTCCATGGAATAACCCGCGTTGTGCAGGCCCTCCCCGTAAAGAGGAGCGGCCTGCTGTATCTCGGGTCATCTGGTATAGAATATCTGCGCAATGGGAGAATCCGGAGACAGAATCACCGTCTTGTTGTTGCCCCGCAGGGAGGCTTTCAGCGCGTCTAAACTTCTGACGAAAGAGTAGAACTCCTGCTTGGACTCGTCCCGGTAAGCCTCGGACAGTATCCTCATATACTCCGCTTCTCCCTCCGCAATCAGGATTTCCGCCTCTTTCTCTGCCTCAGACAGCAGCACCGTCACTTCCTTGTCTGTGGTGTTGCGGATGATCTGGGCTTCGGAGCTGCCCTCCGCCGTGTAGGTGGCCGCGATATTGTCCCGCTCGGAGATCATCCGCTCATAGACCGCCGCCTTGTTGTCGCCGGGGAGATCCAGCTTCTTTGTCTCAAAGGACAGCAGCTCGATGCCGTACTGCTCCAGGGAGTTGCCGATATTTGCCAGGATCGCTTCTGAGAGCTCGCCGTCCCGGCCGGAAATCACCTCATCCTGAGTCGTGCTGCTGATGACATTCTTCGTAGAGTTATACACAATGGCATCCAGCCGCCCCTCCGCATTCGTGATGGAAGAGTTCAGGGTCTGTGCGAATTTCTGGGGATCTGCGATGTACCAAAGGATGTAGCTGTCGCAGATCATGGTCTTCTTGTCGCTGGTGATCACATCCGATGAGGGCAGGTCGTAGAGCAGGATCTGCTTGGGCAGCGTATCCACGCTCTGGATGAAAGGAATCTTGAAGCTGACGCCCGCTTCGGACACCACATGGTCGATCTTTCCGAACTGGCGTACCAGGCTGTACTCATTTTCCCTTGTGATGACAATGCTGGATGCGCCGGCAACCAACAGCACGAATAATACTATGACTAAAAGGATTCTTTTGGCTATTTTCATATATTACCTCCGATTTTGCCTCTGCCTTTCCGGGGCTGCTGCCCGGCAGCGGCTGATGCAAGCTGATTTGTTATCTGTGGAACCCGGCTCATGGTTCCGGCTTCGCTGTGCCCGTGTCATCAGGCTCCTGTGCCGGATCAGTCCTCCGCAAGTTCATCCGTGCTGTCCTGGGGGGCAGAAGCCGCGCCCTGTGCCGCGCTGTCCTGCATTGTGCTGCCCTGCGCAGAGGCCTGGGTCTGCTGTGTCTCGTCCTCCGCATCAGGCGTCCCTGTGAATGATTCCAGCGGATAGATGGTCTGGGTATTCCCATTGGGGCTTTCGATGATGACTTTTAAATCCGGCAGCACATCCTCCATAGCCTCAAAGAACATACGCTGTCTGGTGACGGCCGGGTTTTTGATATACTCCTGGTACATGGAGTTGAACCGGGCCACCTGGGCCGTTGCCTCATTGATGCGCTCGGTCTTGCGGGCCTCCGCGTCTTTGATGATGCCGTCGGCTTTTGCCTGTGCGGAGGGCAGCTGCTCGTTGCGGTATTTGTTGGCGTTGTTCAGGGCGGTCTCTTTGCCTTGCTTCGCCGTCTCCACTGCCTTGAAAGCTTCCATGACCTCTATGGTGGGCGGCTCGGAATCCTGTATGGTGATGTTCACCAGCTGGATGCCGATGTCCTGATTCTCCAGCCGCTGCAGAATCATCTCCTTGATGGAGGCCTGGATTTCGTTCTTCCCGGTGGTCAGCACATCGTCCACGGGGTAGCTGCCGATTACGGTGCGGATGCAGCTCTGGCTGACATTGCGCAGGATATCCAGCGGTGCCCTGGAGGCATACAGCGCTTTCACCGGATCGCTGTAGCGGTATTCCACGTAGAAGTCCACATCGATGAAGTTGAAGTCCGATGTGATCATCAGGGATTCATCCTCGTCCACCTCATCGTTTTCGGTATTATAGCCGATGGAGAAGCCCTGAATGGTGGTGTTCACCTTTCTCACCTGCTGGATGAAAGGAATCTTGAAGTGGAGCCCCGGTTCGGAAACCGCCTGGGCCTGGCCTAAAGTGATCAGCACCGCCTGCTCCTGTTCCTTGATTTCGTAGGTGGAGTTCAGTGCCAGCACTGCCAGGATGGCTATGGCCGCTACGATGCCGATGATTTTTCCGGTGGGATTTTTGCCCTTTGGGCCTCCGCTCTGCTCGCTTTTTCCTCCGTCCATGGTCTCGAAGCCGTTCTTTCTGTTGCGAAAAGAATCACTGTTCATATGCATTCCTCCTTGTGGATTCTGGTCAAAACTTTTTTCTTGGTTTTGAGTCCATCATACTTTATCTGTGTGGAAAAATCAATCAAAATACGCGCACATTAGGGGGAGCTATCGTGCGGCGCGGTCACTGCGGTCTTTTCTTTTGGAGGAAACTGTGATACAATGCGTGTAGAAAATCCAAATCAGGACAGACTAAGGTCAGCGGATGGCCTGCGGCCATGGAGATTTGGAACCAGGAGGATTTTGAGATGATGAAAAAGAGAATGGTAACTTTATGTGTGACGATGCTTGTATTCCTGCTTGCCGCATGCGGCGGGAAAGGAGAGGAGGGCGGCCAGTCCGATGGGAGCCAGCCCGGTCAGGAGGGCGGAGCGGGTGTCTCCGAAGAGGAATCCGAAAGCAGTGAGGAGAGCGCTCCCGCGGAAGCCCCTGAGGAAAGCGGGGAGGCTCAGCCGGGGGAGAGCGCGGACACGTCAGGCGGCTACGAAGAGGGCTGGAGCGAGGAGATGGAGAAGCTTAAAAATGCGGCGGTAGAGGCGCTGGACGGGGATTACTGGCCGGACACGGCATTGCTGCCGGACATGCTGGAGATGACTTTCGGGATCTCCTCCGATATGTATGAGGATTATATGGCGGAAGTGCCCATGATCAGCGCAAATGTGGATACCCTATTGATTGTCAGGGCAAAAGATGATAAAGTGGAGGCAGTCCGGGACGCGCTGGAGGCTTATAGGGATGCCCAGATCAACAATACCATGCAGTATCCCATGAATGTGGGCAAGGTTCAGGCCTCGCGCATTGAGACGGTGGGCAATTATGTGATGTTCGTGCAGCTTGGCGGAGATACCATGCAGGCTGCGGAAGAAGGCGACGAGGCTGTAGTCGCCATGTGCCAGGAGATAAACGATAAGGCGGTCGAAGCGATCCGCGGCCGGCTGTAGGGAGGCCATCAGGGACGGAATCCGCGTCAGCGGCCGTCCCGGAGCTTTTAATAGGAGAATACAGGAATGGTTTTCAGCAGTGTAGTATTCCTTTTCCGATTTTTACCCCTTTTCTTTCTTTTGTATTATCTGGTTCCGGAGAGGATGAAAAATGTCATCCTCTTTTTGGGGAGTCTGATTTTCTATGCCTGGGGGGAGCCGGTCTATGTGCTGCTGATGCTTTTTTCCACAGTGGTGGACTATGTCCACGGGAGGCTGCTGGAAAGGCTGCGGGGAAAGCGGGCTGCCAGGCTGGTGGTGCTGTCGTCGGTGCTCATCAATCTGGCAGTGCTGTGCTTTTTCAAATACGCGGATTTCCTGATACAGTCCGTGAACGCTGTGTTCGGGACGAAGCTTCCGCTCTTCGGGCTCGGACTGCCCATCGGCATTTCTTTTTATACTTTCCAGACTATGTCCTATACCATCGATGTATACAGAGGGCAGGCGAAGATGCAGAGGAACCTGCTGGATTTCGGCGTGTACGTGACCATGTTCCCCCAGCTGATCGCGGGGCCTATCGTGAAATACCGGGATGTGGAGGAATCGCTGCACCACCGCAAGATTACCATCTTCGATGTCAGCGAGGGCCTGAAGCGTTTCTGCGCAGGCCTTGGGAAAAAGGTGCTGCTTGCCAACAATATCGGGGAGCTCTGGGCCTATGTGAGCGGACTGGATCCCCGGGGCATGAGCATGCTCACGGCCTGGCTCGGCATTCTGGGATTTGGGTTTCAGATTTATTTTGATTTTTCAGGCTATTCGGATATGGCAATCGGCCTGGGGCGGATGCTGGGCTTCCGTTTCCCGGAGAATTTCAACTATCCTTATATCGCGTCTTCCGTGACGGAGTTCTGGCGCAGATGGCATATCTCCCTGGGCAGCTGGTTCCGGGAATATGTGTACTTCCCTCTGGGGGGCAACAGAAAGGGGCTGCCGAGACAGCTTTTTAATATCCTGGTTGTATGGATGCTCACTGGTATCTGGCATGGAGCAGGCTGGAATTTCCTGCTGTGGGGGCTTTGGTTCGCCTTTGCGCTGATGCTGGAGAAAGCGTTTCTGGGAAATCTTCTGGCATGGCTGCCAAGGGGGATCGGCATCGTATATACGCTTCTGGTGGCGGTGACGGGATGGGTGCTCTTTGCCCTGGAGACGCCTGCGGGGATATGGGGCTATACGAAAGCCATGACAGGCGTAAGTGTAAGCCTGGTGGACGGACAGGGCCTCTACCTGGGCAGACAGTATCTGATTCTGTTTCTGGTGGCGGCCGTGGCATCGACGCCGCTGCCCCATAAGTTTACGGAATACCTGAGGAAATCCCGTACAGGGCTCCATATGGCCCTGTACCGGTTCGGGGAAAAGTTCATCCCGGCGGCAATGCTGCTGCTGTCCATTGCCGGTATCGTGGATGCGTCTTACAACCCTTTTCTGTATTTCCGTTTTTAAGGGATTGACTGGATGAGTCAAAAGGAATGATTGCACATGGATGAGAAGAGAAGCGCTCTTTTTACGATTATTGTCATCACATCGGTCATCGCGGTGTTCGGCGTGGCGGATCTGATACAGAGAGACAGGCTGTTCTCGGAGACGGAGAACCGGGTGCTGGCCGGGAGGCCTGAATTTACGCTGGATGCCTTTCTGCGGGAGGGCTATGCGCAGAAATATGAGGCTTATCTGTCGGATCAGTTCGTCAGCCGGGATAAATGGATTACGATCAAGACTTATATGGATCTGCTGCTGCAGGAAAAGGAGGTGGGAGGCGTCTATCTGGGCTCGGACGGCTATCTGATCGAGAGGCATCTTCCGGAGGAGTATTCCCATGTACAGGAGGCCAAAAGAATTGCGCTGCTGGAAAAGCTGGTCTGGGAGTGGGACGCCGGCGTGATGCTGGTGCCTACAGCGGACAATATCCTTTCGGATAAGCTGCCTAAGTACGCTCCTTATTACGACCAGAAGCAGTTCCTGGAGCAGGTGGCGCAGCATGTGGGGCCGGAGCATTATGTGGATGTGTATTCCGTGCTGCGGGAGCATGCCGGGGAGGAGATTTATTACCGTACAGACCATCACTGGACGTCCCTGGGGGCCGGGTATGGCTATGACGCCTGGGCGCAGTATACCGGCCGGCGCGGGGGACGCTACACCGCGGAGGACATGGAACTGGTGGCGGAGGATTTCCTGGGGACGCTGCAGAGAAAAGTGAACCTGAACATGGCGGGGGATGATATCTATTATTTCCCGGAGACCCTGAAGCGGCCGCTGAAGGTGACTTATGACCTGAAGGAGGAGGCTGAGACCTGTTATGAGGCCTCTCATCTGGATACGAAGAACAAGTATGGTTTCTTCCTGGATGATAATCATGCTTTCGTAGAAATAGAGACGGAATACCACAACCACAAGAGCCTGTTCATCATCAAGGATTCCTATGCCAATTGCTTCGTTCCGCTTCTGATACCCCATTATGAGAAGATTTATGTGCTGGATCTGAGGTATTTCAGGGGGAGGCTGTTTGAGTTCATGGAGGAACATGAGCCGAAGCAGGGCATGGATGTGCTGGTGCTGTATAACTGTATCCACTTTTTGGAAGAATTCTCATACGTTGAATAGATGCGAAGACATTTACGCACAGAAAAGAGAGGAATGGTATGAAAGCAGTCATTTTTGACATGGACGGTGTCCTTTTCGACACAGAGGCAGTGTGCATGCAGGCGTGGATGGATGTGGCAAAAAAGTGGGGACTGCCAGACATGGAAGAGGTGTTTCCCCAATGTATCGGGCTGAATGCCAATGACAGCAGGCAGATTGTCTTTCAGGCATATGGGGAGCATTTCGACTATCCGCTCTTTCGGAAGCATGCCGCCGCCTGGTTTCAGGCTTATGTGGAAAAAAACGGCCTGCCGGTGAAGCCCGGGGTGCGGGAAATCCTGGAATGGCTGAAGGAATCGGACTATGCGGTGGGGCTGGCGTCCTCCACGAGGGAGAAAGACGTCCGCAGTCACCTTGCGGACACAGGGCTGCTGGATTACTTCTCTGTGATAACAACGGGCGATATGGTGGAGCATTCTAAGCCCCGGCCGGACATCTATCTGCTGGCCTGTGAAAGGATGGGGGTGGAGCCGGAGCAGGCCTATGCCATCGAGGATTCCCCCAACGGCATCCGTTCCGCCCATGCCGCCGGGATGTGTCCTGTGATGGTGCCGGATATGATAACGCCCGATGAGGAGATGCGGGCCTTAAGCTACATAATTTTGAAAGACCTGACGGAAGTTCTGACATTTCTGGAACAGAGGACGCAAATATAAAAACAGCGGCAATGGGCCGCGGAACTGGAAAAGACATGGCAAATCTCGGAATTCCCCGCAACACCATCGAGGTGCTGCAGAGACATAACTTTATATTTCAAAAAAAATACGGGCAGAACTTTCTCGTTGACCCCAATGTGCTGGAGCGGGTCATAGACGCGGCCGGGGTCACGGAGGAGGACTGCGTGCTGGAAATCGGTCCCGGCATCGGCACCATGACCCAGCTGCTGGCGGAGCGGGCCGGGAAAGTGATAGCGGTGGAAATCGACAGGAATCTGATTCCCATTCTGGAAGAGACCCTTTCTCCTTATTCTAATGTGACGCTTATCAATGAAGATATTCTGAAGCTGGATATCAGGGAACTCGTCCAGGGGCAGCAGGGCCGTCCTGTCAAGGTGGTGGCGAACCTCCCTTATTACATCACTACGCCCATCGTCATGGGCCTGCTGGAGGGCGGCGCGCCCCTTAAGAGCATCACGGTGATGGTGCAGAAGGAAGTGGCGGACCGCATGCAGGCGGGGCCCGGCACCAAGGAGTACGGGGCCCTTTCGCTGGCGGTGCAGTATTACGCGGAGCCGGAGGTGGTGGCCAATGTGCCGCCGAACTGCTTTATCCCCAGACCCAGTGTGGGCAGCGCGGTCATCCGTCTGACGAAGCACAAGACGCCTCCCGTCCGGTGCCATGAGAAGAAAATGTTCGCCATCATCCGCGCTTCTTTCAACCAGCGGCGCAAGACTCTGGCCAACAGTCTGGGGAACGCGGCGGGGCTTGGCGTTTCCAGGGACCGGGTGGTGGAAGCGCTGGAGGAGATGGGGCTTCCCGCCATGGTGCGGGGAGAGGCGCTGACGCTGGAGCAGTTCGCGGAGTTGAGCAATCGGCTGTGAGAGGTTGTAAATTTTCTTTTTTTTTTGACATATGTACATGGACTATGTTACACTAGAAAATAATAGCCGGAGATATGCGAAAGGTGTCTTTTGGCGGATTGCCATGAGGGATAGGGGCGGATTACCTTGGATAAATATGAATATAAAGTAAGATCGGATGAAATAAAATCCCTGATAGGGCAGGGGAATTATGCACAGGCTGCTGAAATCGCGGATACCATCGACTGGCGCAGGGTGAAGAGTGTCATGATGCTCTGTACCGTCAGTGATTTATATAAGATAAACAGGCGTTATGAGGACGCGAAGAATATGCTGCTGCTGGCCTACGAGAGGAGACCCGGCGGCAGGACCATCTGCTATTCGCTCTGCGAACTCTGCATCAAGACAGAAGAGTTCATGCAGGCGCTGAAATACTACAAAGAATTCGTACAGGTGGCCCCGAAGGATACGGGCCGCTATATTCTGCAGTACAAGCTTTACGAGGCCCAGGAGGTGAGCCTGGAAGAGCGCATCGGTGTGCTGGAGGAACTGAAGAAGAGGGATTACAGGGAAAAATGGGCCTATGAGCTGGCCTATCTCTACCACAGGATGGGGCTGGCCACCCGCTGCGTGGAAGAGTGCGACGAGCTGATCCTGTGGTTCGGCGATGGCAAATATGTGGTGAAAGCCATGGAACTGAAGATGCTCCACCAGCCGCTGTCGGCCGTCCAGCAGGAGGTCTATGACAGGCGGTTCGAGGAGCCTGCGCAGGAGCCGGAACAGCAGGATGACTATAGGGAAGAGGCGGATTACGGGCAGCTTCCCGCTGAGGAGCAGGAATACGGCTGGCCGTCAGAAGAGGAACGGCTGGACGGAGACGGGCAGGATTCTGCCTATTTTGACGGGACTGATTTTGGCCAGGAGCAATCGGAAGATGAGATGGACATCCAGGTGAAGACCGTGGATGTGGGGCAGTACAATACCATCAATCTGCAGGCCGAGCTGGCGGCAGGGCTCCAGGAAGTGCTGGGGGCTGACGGCATGCCCCAGGCTGTCGGCGCAGCAGAGGCCGAGGGCTTTGCGCAGGGGGCGCTTCAGGCAGACGCTCTGAGCGGGGCGGCAGTGGAAAACGGCTATCAGGATTTTGGAGAAGAAGAGATAGAAGACTCGGAGGTGTTCTTCGGCGCTACGGGAGAGCTGGAGGATGCTTCATTGAAGTTGGAAGCAGGGTATAACGAAATAGAGAACGGAGAGGAGCCATCGGAGGAAGACCGGTTGGAGACAGGGCCGGAGGATGCGGATTGGCAAGCCTCCGAAGTGAAAGCTGCGGGATGGGCGGAAGAGGAGCCTTTGGAGAAAGCGGTGGCCGGCGAGTCCCTGGAGACGGAAAGGAAGCAGGGCTTGCAGACAGCAGAGAAAGCGGAAAGCAGGGCATCCCGGGGGAATACGGAGGAAGACGGAAATGTCGTACAGTTTGCCGAACGGTATGCGGAAAAGAGGGCAGGGACCGTAGACGATGGGCTGTCTGACATGCAGCCGCCCAGAGAGATGGCGGATGTGCTCTCCCAGGAGGCGAACGGACAGATCAGCATCGTGCTGCCTGAAAATGCGGCTATTGAGAAGCAGATAACAGGACAGATGAAGCTGGAAGACATCCTGACGGAATGGGAGCGGATCAAGAAAGAGAACGAGGCCAAGTGTCAGGAGGAGGTGCGCAAGCATGTCCTGAACCAGACGGGGCCCATGTTCACGGAATTTGAGGCCACTGTCAGAGACGGGCTGCTGGAGCAGCTTGAGAAAGGGGAGGCACAGAAGACCGGCGGCCGGCAGCAGGCGGCCGGGCCGGAGGCTGCCCCGGAGGGACTGACAGGAGCTGAGGAAGCATATGGCGAGCCGGAGGGGCTGACGGAGACGGAAGCGGAAGCAGCCGGGGAGCTGCCGGAGCCGGAGGATGGGGATGCGGAGCCGGAAGAGATGTATGCCGGGCCGGTGGACGTGTACGGCGGAGCAGAGGAGCTGCCGGAGGATATTGAGGCGGCAGAAGGGGCTGCGTATGATACAGACGCGTATGCCGGTCCGGAAGAACTGACAGGACTGGAAGACGAATACGCCGAACCTGAACTGGAAGAAATGGATTCGGAAGAAACAGCATATGATGTGGAATCCGAAGAAATGTACGAAACGGAGCCGCAAGAGGAGCCGGTGTATGACGCGGAAGCAGAATATCCGGCGGAAGATGGATTCGGCGCGGAAGCAGGATACAATGAGGCAGAGTATATAGAAGAGGAGCCGGCGGAAACTGGGTTCGGGGAGGAGCCGGAGTACGCGGAATCCGGGGGAGAACTGGAATACATAGACGAAGCCGCTTATGAGGAAGAGTTCGCCGGGGAAGAAGAGCCTGAATATATAGAGGAATCTCAGCCGGAATATGAAACCGGGTATGAGGACGAAGCCGCATATGCTGAAGAGAACGAAGCGGTCCTGGAAAGCGGAGAAAACATGCGCCGGGATAGCAGGGATGACATACAGGAAGATGATTTCGTCGAAGAGATAGAGGAAATCCAGGAGCAGGTAGAACAGGCGGAGGAAAAGAAACAGCCAATCCCCGGGGGCAGGCCTAAAAAGGGGGGAACGGAAAACCGACCAATAAAAGACGATAAAGCACCCATAGAGAGGGAACAGGCCAGGGTCAGGAGCCTGACCCGCGAGGAAAAAGAACTTTTCGCTCCTTTCATCCAGAACCGCCGCTCCAGAGAACAGCTGGTGAAGGCGCTGGACAGCATCAGCATGGCCGCTTATACCGGCAATCTGATCATCACCGGCGAGGAGGGCATGGATACCCTGACCCTGGCAAAGAATATGATGCGGGAAATCCGCATGACAGACAGCAATTTCGCGGGCAAGGTAGCCAAGGTGTCCGGACAGGGGCTGAATGAAAAGGACGTAGCGGAGACTTTGAGGCAGCTGAACAACGGCGCTTTGATCATCCAGAAAGCATCCGGCATGAGCGGCAATACCGCGGCCATGCTCCACAAGCAGCTGCAGCATGAGAGATTCGGCATCATTGTGGTCCTGGAGGACACGGAAAAGGCGATGAAGAAGCTGTTCCTGGGGACGCCGGATCTGTACGGTGATTTTACCGCGCGAGTCGATCTGGAGGCGCTGAGCAATGACACGCTGGTGGCTTTCGGGAGACAATATGCACGCGAAAAGGAATATTCCATCGATAATCTGGGCGTGCTGGCCCTGCACACCAGGATTGAGGAACTGCAGACCATAGACCATGTGGTGACTGTGATGGAAGTGAAGCAGATTGTGGACGAGGCGATACGCCGGGCATCGAAGAAATCACTGGGCCATTTCTTCGATATACTTCTGGCGAGACGATATGACGATGAAGATATGGTGATATTGACAGAAAAGGATTTCGCTGCGTGAAAGGTGGGATAGTAATGGCAGGAAAGACAACGAAGACAACAAAAGCTGAGAAAACGGCAAAAACAACGGGAAAAACGGTAAAAAAGACACCGACAGAGAAAGTCTTTATCTCGGAGGCCGATCAGTATCTCTTTTCCCAGGCAACCCATTATGATATCTATAAGAAGCTGGGGGCCCATGTGTCTGAGGAGAGAAAGAAAAAGGGCGTCTATTTCGGCGTCTGGGCGCCCAACGCCAGCAAGGTGCATGTCATCGGCAGCTTCAACGGCTGGGACGAGGACGCCCACCCCATGGAGAAACTGGGGCCTGTGGGAATGTGGGGATTGTTCGTCCCGGGGGTAGGGACAGGGGAAATGTACAAGTTCCTGATTACCGCCCGGGATGGCAGAAAGCTGTACAAGGCGGATCCTTTTGCCAACAGCGCGGAATACAGGCCCGGAACGGCATCTGTCATCACGGACCTGAACGGCTTTGAATGGCGGGATGAAAAATGGATGGAGACCCGGGACGGACAGGATATCCAGAAGCAGCCCATGGCAATCTATGAATGCCATATCGGCTCTTTCATGAAGCATCCCGACGGGACGGAAGGGTTTTACAATTACCGGGAGTTCGCGGACAGGATTGCGGAATATCTGAAAGAAATGAAATACACCCATGTGGAGCTGATGGGAATTCTGGAACATCCCTTTGACGGCTCCTGGGGATATCAGGTGACGGGCTACTATGCGCCCACCTCCCGGTACGGGACGCCCAAGGACTTCATGTACCTGGTGGATAAGCTTCACAGGATGGGCGTAGGCGTCATCTTAGACTGGGTGCCTGCCCATTTTGCCACGGATGCCTACGGCCTGGCGGAATTTGACGGGCAGTGCATTTTCGAGCATCCGGATCCCCGCCTGGGATCGCACCCGGACTGGGGTACCAAGATTTTCAATTACGGCAAGCCGGAGGTAAAGAATTTCCTGATTGCCAATGTGCTGTTCTGGCTGCGGGAGTTCCATATAGACGGCATCCGGGTAGACGCCGTAGCGTCCATGCTTTATCTGGATTACGGCAAGAAAGACGGCCAGTGGGTGCCCAATAAATACGGCGGACACGAGAACCTGGAGGCCATTGAGTTCTTCAAACATCTGAATTCCGTGGTGCGCGGAACCTATCCGGGATTCATCACCATAGCGGAAGAGTCCACCGCGTGGCCCAACGTGTCCGGAGACATCGGCGGGGATGCCCTTGGCTTTACCTTTAAATGGAACATGGGATGGATGCATGACTTCTGTGAATACATGAAGCTGGATCCCCTGTACCGGAAGGGCAATCACTATGCCATGACTTTCGCCATGAGCTACAATGAGTATGAGAAGTACATTCTGCCTTTGTCCCACGATGAGGTGGTGCATCTGAAGTGTTCCATGGTGAACAAGATGCCGGGCTACAAAAAAGATAAATACGCCAATCTGCGGGTGGGCTATACTTATATGTTCGGCCACTGCGGCAAGAAGCTTCTGTTCATGGGACAGGATTTCGGACAGGAGAGAGAATGGAGCGAGGAGCGGGAGCTGGATTGGTTCCTGCTGGCGGAGGAAGAGAACTCAGGGCTGCAAAACTATATGAAAGAGCTGCTGAAGCTCTACCGCAAATATCCGGCGCTCTATGAGATAGATGACAGCTGGGCGGGCTTTGAGTGGATGAATGCGGACGATGCCGAGAACAGCGTGTATTCTTTCGTGCGCAAATCTTCCAAAGGGACGCAGAATCTGCTGTTCGTGCTGAACATGACTCCGATAAAGCGGGAGGACTACAGGGTGCCGGTGCCCTCGATTTCCACCAGGAAGAAATATAAGCTGCTGCTCAACAGCGATGAGGAGCGTTTCGGCGGCTGGGGCAATGAGATCGCGAAAGAAATTCCCGTGGAGAAAGTTCCCTGCCACAACAAGGAGTACTCCATCGGCGTGGACCTGCCTCCCTACGGCGCGGCGGTATTCGTATTTTAGTCCGGGCGGCTAAAGGTTTCCCATGATTTTACCGAAATAAAGGGTAGGTGCAGAGAACTGCATCTACCTTTTTTCCATACATTTTATATATAGGAGATACTATTTTGAAGATAACATTCAGCGAACAGGCAATCAAAGAGGCGCAGCGCAGGCAGGCGGAGAAAAACCGCGAGGCCCAGCAGACATCTGCCACTTCCGTGGGACAGACGGCTTTTGCCGACATGTTCGGCAGGCATCAGGACAGCATTGTGGACGCGGGGGAGAAAGGCAAGAGCCTGATTGAACTCCAGCAGGAGGCGGGCAATGTGGACGTGGGCGTCCAGCGGGATTTTATGACAGTCATGTCACATACCATGTCCGAAGAGGATTACGCCAAAATGCAGGAGGAGGGCTTCGACTTAGGCAGCATGGATCCTGAGGAAGTCGTGACCATTGTAGATAAGATCAAGGCGGAGCTGGTCCGGGCCGGCAAGAGCATCGCGGGCTATACGGACGACATGGATGTCAGCAAGCTGACGGCGGCTCTTGGCAGCGAGGTGCTGGCAAGGTCTGTGGTGGACAGCTTCCGGGAGGCGGATGTGCCTCTGACGAAAGAGAACCTTTCGGCCATATCCCGGGCCTGGGCTATGAACTCGGAGCTTGCGCCTTTGGGGGAGGGCTCCTATGACTATCTGATAGACAATGAGATGGAGGCGGAAATCTGGAATCTCTATCTGGCCCAGAGCAGCGGCGCCGGGAAAGGGACGGATGCGCCCAGGTTCTATGCGGAGGATGTGCAGGGATATTACACCCAGAGCGCAGGCCGGGGGCAGAGCAGCGGACTTCAGGGGCAGATTGACCGCATCATAGAGCAGGCGGTGGGCCAGGTGAACGAGAAGAGCCGCATGAATGCCGCGTGGCTTCTGGACAAGGGACTGCCGCTGACAGCGGATAATCTGAAGAGGCTGGAGGCGCTGCAGGACATCGAACTGCCCATGACGGAGGAAAAGTTCGCAAAAGCGGCGGCTGCCGCAGTGGCGGAGGGGAAAGACCCCGTGCACGCCTCTTTCTCGGAAAACAGTGGAAACCTGTACGAAAGAGCGGCTGCTATCTCCGACTTCTACCACAGCAGCGAGCTCTGGGAGGCTACCGTAGGGGATATTACCGCCAGGAGACAGTTGGAGGAGGTTCGTCTGCGGATGTCCGCGGAGGTGAATGTCCGGCTGCTGCGGAGCGGTTTTTCCATTGACACGGAGCCTATGGTGGAGCTGATCGAGGCTCTGAAGCGGGCAGAATATCAGCTGGCCAACCAGTATTTCCCCAGAGACAACATGGCTGTGGAGAAGTATCAGAATTACCAGAAGGCCAGCAATGTGGCAGGCCAGCTGCCGGGACTGCCGGCGGACGTGCTTGGCATGTTCGCGAAAGGAGAGGGTTCGGCCTCTCTGGAGACGATTTATAACGAAGGCAAGGCCATGCAGGCCAGCTACGAGAAGGCTCAGGCCAGCTACGAGAAGCTGATGACAGCGCCCAGGGGCGATTTGGGCGACAGTATCGACAAGGCCTTTGCCAGCGTAGACCATATACTGAAAGATTTAGGCGTGGAGCTTACGGACGAGAACCGCAGGGCTGTGAGAATCCTGGGCTATAATCAGATGGAGGTAAATCTGTCCAATCTGGATGCTGTCAGGGAGGCCGACAGGCAGGTGCAGGGCGTTCTGGAGAAACTGACTCCCGCGGCCACACTGAAGATGATCCGGGACGGCTTCAATCCTCTGGAGAAGAGTTTCGGGGAATTGGAGCAGTACTTCAAGACGCTCCCGGCGGAGTACAAGAAGGAGGCGGACAGCTACAGCAGATTCCTGTACGGGCTGGAGCGGAACAATGAGATTACGCCGGAGGAGCGGGAGAGCTATATCGGCATTTACCGTCTGGTGCGTCAGCTGGAAAAGGCGGAGGGCGCAGCGGTGGGCGCTCTGGTGAACTCCCAGACGGAGATTCACTTCTCCAATCTGCTGTCCGCTTTGCAGAGCAGCAGGAACAGGCCGCTGGATATGCGTGTGTCGGATGAGACGGGAGAGAGACTGAAAGTCCTGCGCAAGGGCGAGAGCATATCAGCCCAGATTTCAAAGGCTTTCAACAAGACCGTTCGGGAAATCCGGGAGGCCAATGCAGCGGCGGCCAGCATAGAAGAGGTGAGGTTTGAGGCGGAGGTCAAGGCGGCGAAAGAGACGGGGGCAAAGGAGGAGCAGCAGACGCCGGATGCGGGAGCTTCGGCAGCCCGGATGGCGGCAAGCCCGCAGCCTGCAGTACCTGAGGCTGCGCCCAAAGCTGCGGAAACGGCGGACAGCGCGGAGGCGGTTTCCGAAGCGCTGGTCAAGGCTGCCAACGATGTGCTGACAGAGGCGTCTTCGAATGCGGACGCCGCCAAAGAATACAATAAGACCCAGTTAGAAGAGCAGCGTCAGGCGGTCAGTTCCGCGGATAAGGACAGCGTGGCCATGCTGCAGAGAGGGGCGCTGCCCTCCAACGCGGACAATCTGATGGCTGCCCAGGCGCTGAACCATGGTGTAGATAACCTCTTTGAAATCACGGACAGGAAGCCCGCGAAGAAGAAAGAGCAGTACTCCATGAACGACCTGATGGCCATGCTGGCCAGCAAGTCCGGCGCTGAAAAGGCCCAGCCGGAACCGGCTCCGGCGGCCGAAGAGACCGGCTCCGCCGGATTGTGGCAGAAGCTGGACAACAAGGAGGAATTCGTGGAAAATTACGGCCAGACGACTGCGGCTGCACTGGAATCCGTGGAGGAAGCTACTTTTGCGGAGGCGGACAGCAGCGTGGACGTGCGGAATATGCAGCTGAACCACAAGCAGCTGACCGTGGCGGCGGCTCTGGCAAAGAGAGAGGAATACTATCTGCCCGTCTATGTGGGCGATACCCTGACCAGGGTTCATCTGACTCTGGACAAGGGAAGCCAGGAGAAGGGCACTGTCACCGTGGGCGTGACCCTTTCCGAGGAAGCGCATCTGCAGGCCCGTCTCTATCTGGAGAACGGCATGGTACACGGCATGATTTTCGGCGAGGGAAAAGTCGAACTAATGAAATTGCGCCAGATTGCCGATACCTTTAAAGAGGAAGCGCAGGCAAGCTGGACAGTGGGGAATCTTACCACCATTACCTCGGAGACCAGGATGCCGGAGCTGATCAAGTCGGGAGAGCATACTCCCACGGACAGCGCCGAGCTGTACCGGGTGGCAAAGGTGTTCCTGCATGCCATAGTGCAGACTCCGTGATGACACATGATGACAGAAAAGACGAATGGATGCGTCTTAAAATAATTGCGCCTGCGCAGCATCGGAGATGCGCATGTAGACCCGCAGGTGACGGAAAGGCATGGTTTAGAGATGAGAATCAATTACAATGTATCCGCAATGATTACGAACAACAATCTGGCAAACAATGACAGCGCAGTGGCGAAGTCCCTGCAGAGGCTTTCCTCAGGTCTGAAGATTAACAGCGCAAAGGACAATCCCGCAGGGCTTGCCATGGCCAAGCGGATGAACGCCCAGCTCATGGGCCTGGAAATGGCGAACCAGAATGCCAGCGACGGCGTTTCCATCATCGAGACAGCGGACGGCGCCATGTCGGAGATCAGCGAGATGCTGCAGCGTTTGAACGAGCTGGCCATGAAAGCGGCCAACGGCGTGGAATCCGACAGCGACAGGGATGTCATACAGGACGAAGTGAAACAGCTGACCGAGGAAATCAACCGGGTGGCTGAGGCTACGGAGTTCAATGGGCAGAGGCTGCTGAACGGGGAGTTCTCTTTTAGGGGATATATTGATTCCAACGCCAATCCTGCCAATATTGATATCAAAGTGGCATCTTATTCTTCGGAGGTGGCTGTGAAGCCTTATGAAATAGATGGCCTGGAAATCAGCAAGGATAGTCTCACAGGGGAATACAAGGTAGATGTGCCTGCCGGAAGCACATCTACAGTGTCAAAGATTCTGGAAGATGGCGGTTTCCCTTATGGATCCACGGCCAGCATAAAGGATGACCTTTTGACGATTAAAGCCAGCAATGGGTTTGAAATGACGCTGGATTTGACAAGATGCAATTTGGAGAATGTGACTCTGCCTTTTGCACTCAATAATCTTACCATTAACGCCGAGGGAATAGGAGCCATGAGGCTGCAGGTCGGCGCTAACCAGGGGCAGGTTCTGGAAATCAATATTCCCCAGATTTCCCTGCGTGAGATGGGGCTGGAGACGTTAAAAGTGAAAGACGAGAACGGCGGGGAAGTCTGGACTCTGGATGTAAGTACAGAAGATGCGGCAACGGAAGCCATCGACCGCGTTGGGGGAGCCATCCAGTTCATCTCAAGTGTCCGCGGTCAGCTGGGCGCTTACCAGAACCGGCTGGAGTCCACTATCAACACCCTCGATATCACCTCAGAGAACATGACGTCGGCATATTCCCGCATCATGGACGTGGACATGGCCGAGGAGATGACGAACTATACTACCGCGCAGGTGATGACACAGGCGGCTACTTCCATGCTGGCACAGGCCAATGAGCGGCCTTCCCAGGTGCTGCAGCTGCTGCAATAAAATAAGGCTGGTCAAGTATGAAAAAAGAAGACAAACAGCAGTTTACGCTTAGAATTACGCAGGCGAATTCCACCCAGCTGGTGGTGATCCTGTACGAGATGCTGCTCTGCTATCTGGAGGATGCGGCAGAGGCGCTGGCGGAAGATAAGGAAACGAAAGGGGAACCGGATAGCTTCCGGGAAGCCGTCAGGAAAGCGAGAGGCTGTCTCAATGAGCTGATTGGCTCCCTGCATATGCAATACGAACCGGCGCCGGCGCTGATGCAGCTGTATCTGTTCTGCATCAGGCGGCTGGCCCTGGGCGAACAGCGCCGGGACGACGGGATTCTGGATGAGGTAAGGAAAGTCATAAGGCCATTGTGCGACTCTTACAGGCAGCTCGCAGAGTTGAACAGCGATGGCCCGGTGATGCGCAATTCCCAGACAGTCTATGCCGGACTGACCTACGGAAGAAATACCTTAACTGAGAACATGGCTGATCAGGGCACGAACCGGGGAATGCTTGTATAGCATATCTTCTTCCGGTGCTGTCTCCAGGGCGGCCAGGTCCGTCAGATGCTTGTATCTTTTTTGAAGAGAGTTGATTTCGTAAATATAGCTGTCGATCATATCCACATCTACAGCGTTGTCAAAACCCGCGTAAGCGTCATTCAGGGCCCGGCGGGTTTTTTCTATGGAATCTTTCAGTGTGACAGGGGTATAATCTTCCTCTGTCATATTGTCTGTTTCTATTTTCTGGTTAAAATACATTTTCATGGCAGTTTTCCTTTCCGCGGGATTTTAGGTTGATGCAGAAGCGGTGGTGTCATGGTAAAAGTATAGGTCTTTTTCATACAGATTATTCCAATTCTGGAAAAAAATATGAAATTCGCATATAAAAACAGAATAGACACATATTTATATTCCAAAGGGTTCATGACGGCTGAGGCACTGTCATGGGCAGGCAATGGAGATGATATCATGGAAAAAATTCTGAATCTGATTATGAGAGGAATCCTGGGGACGATAGCGATGTATTTCATCAATTCTGTCCTGGACAATATGGGGATAACCCTGGGGGTGGGCATTAATGCAGCGACGGTATTGACATCCGGAATCCTGGGATTTCCGGGGCTTCTGGCGCTTTACGGAATCAGGATTTATAAAATTTTGTGACAATTTTACAAAATTCGACTTTTTTCGCCAGGCCTCTTGAAATCGGAGGACAGAGGGGTTATAATTCAACCATCATTTCAAATCAGGTATTTCAAATGAATTCTACGATTCAGATAATCCCGGAGGCATATTTCGCCTCGGCAACCAGGTATTAGACAGGAAAGGGATGATGGGCTTGGCGGCATTAGGTGCTTTTTTAGTGGCAGCCTGTAATTATGACTACAGGGAGAAGAGGATACCGAACTATCTGATTATATGGATGGCAATCGCTGGCGTGGGGTGGCGTCTCTGGAACGAGGGAGCACCGGGCGAATTTTGGTACTTGGGCCAGGCGGTGCTCGTGGTGGCGATTCTGTATCCTTTTTTTAAGATTGGCGGCCTTGGAGCAGGAGATGTGAAGCTCCTTGGCGTGACGGCGGGCTATCTGCCTGCGGAAAAGATTCTGGCATTCTTGTTTTGTTCTTTGCTGGTTGCAGCAATGATTTCACTGGTAAAATTTTGGAAAAAGGGCGGAGAGCGGCGGGGCAGAGGCGTCTGCCTGTCGGGACCTGTGCTTGTCAGCGTTCTGCTGTTTCTGGGAGGTGTCTATTGAGAGAGGGAGCTTGTAAGGTCATGGCGCTGTGCGATACGGAGGATGAGTACGCCCAGCTGATGACAGAATTTTTGAAAAAAAGGAAGAGTCTGCCCTGGGAACTGCATACCTACACCAACGTGGATACTTTACTCGAAACCGAGGAGAAAGGCCTGGACATGCTGGTGGTGGCAGAGTCCGCCTATTGCCAGGAGCTTAGATCTCTTTCGCCGCAATGTCTGGTCGTCCTCAATGAAAGCGGTGTCATGAAATGGGAGGATATTTCCTATGTGGACAAGTATCAGGAGGCGGAGGAGGTGTTCCGGCAGCTGCTGGGAGTCTATATGGACATCGCGGATGTCCAGCTGCCTTTCCTGCGGACTAACAGAAAGACTGTGTTCATCGGGAACTACTCCCCGGTGCGCAGATGCATGCAGACCTCCTTTGCCATTACCATGAGCCTGATGCTGGCGGAGAAGCATCCTACGCTTTATCTGAATTTTGAGCACTACGCGGGAATCTCGGAGCTTCTGCCGGATATACAGGTTCTGGACATGGCGGATCTGCTCTATTTCCTCAATGCCCAGAAGGACAAGTTCAGGCTGAGGCTGCAGTCGATTTTGAAGCACAAGGGCGCTCTGGCCTATGTGCCGCCGATGAAATCAGGCCAGAATCTGATTACGGTCACGGCGCAGGAATGGCTGGGGCTGTTGGAAAAAATAGAGGAACTGGAAGAATACGAGTATGTGGTGCTGGACTTAAGCGAGAGCATGCAGGGACTGTTTGAAATCCTGCGGATGTGCAGACATGTCTACACACTGACAAGAGAGGACAGGATTGCCAGGGGGAAACTGCTCCAGTATGAGCAGGTGCTGGCGCTGTATGAATACGGCGATGTGCTGGGGAAGACAAAGAGGCTGTCCCTCTCCCATATCCAGAAACTGCCGGAGGAGCTGGAGCAGCTGACGAAAGGAAATCTGGCCGATTTGGTGAAAGGGCTTCTGAAGAGTCTGGAGGAGGGAGGAGAGGAGTGAATGGAATACACGGAACTGAAAAAGGAGCTGCGTGGCAGAGTCCAGGAGCGGATGGACTTTGTGAAAGATTTCACAGACGCGGAGGTGGAGGATACCATAGATGAAATCATTCTGGAGCGGGGCATGACGGTATATCCGGTGGAAGTGCGCAGGCGGCTGAAACAGGAGCTTTTCGACTCCCTGCGCAGGCTGGATATCCTGCAGATATTCGTGGAGGACAGCTCGGTCACGGAGATTATGATCAACGGAAAAGACCATATCTTCGTGGAGCAGAACGGAAAGCTGAGGGAGCTGGATATCAGCTTTGAATCCACAGAGAAGCTGCAGGATGTGATACAGCAGATTGTGGCGGGATGCAACCGAGTCGTCAACGAGGCGTCCCCGATTGTGGACGCAAGACTTGCTGACGGCGCCAGGGTCAACATCGTCATGAATCCGATAGCGCTGAACGGCCCGATTGTCACAATCAGACGTTTTCCCGAGAAGCCTATCACGATGGACCAGCTGATTCAGAGCAATTCTATATCATGGGAGGCCGCGGCTTTTCTGGAAAAGCTGGTAAAAGCCAAGTACAACATTTTCATAAGCGGCGGAACAGGAAGCGGCAAGACTACTTTCCTGAATGTTTTGTCACATTTCATCCCCTCGGAGGAACGGGTCATCACAATTGAAGACAGCGCGGAACTGCAGCTCCAGGGACTTCCCAATCTGGTGCGTCTTGAGACCAGGAACAGCAATGTAGAGGGCTGTAATGAAATCACGATCAGGGATTTGATCAAGTCATCCCTTCGCATGAGGCCGGACAGGATTGTGGTGGGCGAGGTGCGCGGGGCAGAGGCTTTTGATATGCTCCAATGCCTGAATACAGGCCATGACGGAAGCATGTCCACCGGCCACGCCAACAGCGCGAAAGATATGCTGGCACGGCTGGAGAACATGGTACTTATGGGAATGGAACTGCCGCTGGCAGCCATCCGGCAGCAGATAGCGTCCGGCCTGGATGTCATTGTCCACTTGGGCAGACTGCGGGACAAGTCAAGAAAAGTGCTGGAGATAACGGAGGTGGCCTGCTGCGAACAGAATGAAATCAGGATGAATCCCCTGTTCCTCTTTGAGGAAACGGGAGAGGACGAGGCAGGCCATGTGGTGGGAAATCTTTGCAGGAAAGGGGGACTGCTCCATGAAGAAAAGCTTAAAGCAGCAGGATTACCATAAATATAGCTGGAAGAAAGGGGAAAGAATCCGGACGATTTTCCTCTGTATAGGTGTGACAGGGATTTTTGCCTACTTTTTCTACCGCAGTTTCTTTGCTCTGATTCCGCTTTCCGCGGTTGGAGTATCAGCTTTTGGGATGATTAAGAGGCAGAAGCTTGAAAAGGCCAGAGAGGAACTGGCAGGCCAGTTCAGAGAGTGTATTCTGGCGGTGGCGGTTTCCTTGCAGTCGGGCTATTCTGTGGAGAATGCCTTTCTGGAGTGCAGGCAGGACATGGCTTTGATGTATGGGGAGGAGGCTCCCATCTGTCAGGAACTGAAGCTCATCAAGAGAGGGCTGGATATTAATATTTCTCTGGAGGGACTTTTAGCGGATATGGCAAGGCGGAGCGGCTGCGGGGAGGTCGCCCAGTTTGCGCAGATTTTTGCTCTTGCGAAGAGAAACGGCGGCAACATGGCGGAAATCATCAGAAATTCGGCTAACCAGATAGGCAGGCAGATTGAGCTGCGCCAGGAGATACAGATGCTTTTAGGGGGCAAAAAGATGGAACTGACGATTATGAAAGTTATGCCTTTTGGGATACTGCTCTATATTGACATGGGAAATCCGGGGTATTTCGATTCTCTGTATCATAATTTCCTGGGCATCGCTGTGATGACTGGCTGCCTGGGGCTGTACCTGGGGGCTTACTTTCTGGGGGAACACGTCATGAAAGGGATTATGGCGGAGATGGCATAGGAGGTGATGGCTTTGTACTGGATTGCACTGGTGGTGGCGATAGGATTCCTGGTGATGTTTGTGCTGGCTGGAAAGCAGGTACCACCCCCTGATACAGCCTCTCTCCTGAAGCCGTTTTACAAAATAGCGCTGTATCTCTACAAAAAGCTATGGAACAGGATTCCGGGTGTATTCTCTTCCACACAGGTGGAAAGAGATTTGGTAAACCTCCATCCCGGAGAGGCGAGAGAGTACCTGAAGACAGAGTACTATGGGAAAAAGACGGCAATCTGCCTGGCAATTCTGTTCGTGGGAACTGTATTCGGAGCAGCGGCTAAATTCAGCGCAATGGGGGAAATTGTCCTCAGAGAGGATGGGACAGTGGCCAGGGGCAGCTACAGAGAGGGGGCTCAGGAAATCGACGTTGAGACAGATTACGGACAGCAGCAGATGGGGTTTCAGGTGGAGGTGGAGCCAAAGCGTCTGACTAAGGAAGAGGCGGAAAGGCTGTTTGAAGATTTGATAGAAAAACTGCCGGAATATGTATTGGGTTCCAATGATAGTCTGCAGAATGTAAGTTATGACTTAAACCTGAGAGAAAAATATGACGATTTTCCGATGTCTATAGAGTGGGAAAGCGATAATCCGGGCCGGATCAGCGATTCGGGACAGATATTTTCCCTGGAGGAAGAGACAGAGGTGACGTTTTGCTTCCGGCTGACCTATGGGGCATGGGAAAGAAACGGGGAGCTGGCAGTGATATTAAAGCCGCCGCCGCTGGCGGAGGAGGATTTGCTGCATATGGAGCTGCGGGAGGCATTGCGGGAATCTCAGAACGGAAGTTTGAATCAGGACGAATGGCAGCTTCCCTCAGAGTGGCGGGGTGAGAGAATCCGCTGGAGGCAGGTGGTAGAGGATAACAGCCTGATTTTGTGGGCGGTTGCCTTAGTGACAGCGGTTGCGGCATTCCTGTTCCTGGACAGAGACCTTCACGGGCAGCTGGAGAAGCGGAGGAAGATTCTGCGCCGGGAATATCCGGAGATAGTCCATAAACTGGTATTGTTCGTGGGAGCGGGCATGACAATCCGGGGAGCCTTTCAGAAAATTGCCGGGGATTATGAAGCGAAGCGCTCAGAGGGAGGCAGGTCATCGCCTGCCTATGAAGAAATATTGTATACCTGTCGGGAACTGCGCTCGGGGATTTCCGAGGGGCTGTGCTATGAACATCTGGGAAAGAGGGCCGGTCTGCAGGAATATATCCGGTTGAGCGCGCTTCTGGCGCAGAATCTGAAGCGGGGCAGCAGCACGCTGCTGGAGAGGCTGCGGGATGAAGCGGAGAAAGCCGCGCAGGAGAGGCTGCAGGAGAGCAGAAAAATGGGGGAGGAGGCAGGGACGAAGCTTCTGGTGCCGATGATGCTGATGCTGGCTGTGGTAATGGTAATCATCATGATTCCTGCCTTTTCAAATATGTAGTTTAAATTTTTGGCCATGGGTATGGCAGAAAGAGAGGAAGAAATGAAGCAGGTAAAGGGAATGAAGGAATTTATACGGGAAGAGGACGGAATGGGAACAGTGGAGATTATTCTGATTATTGTAGTGCTCGTGGGACTGGTGATTATATTTAAAAGCCAGATTACCCAGATAATCAATACTCTTTTTCAGAAGATTACTTCCCAGACAAACACAGTGTAAGGGAAAGTCCGGCAGCGCAGGGAGAAAAGGTATGGTATCGAGCAGGAGAGAAAACGATGGACAAAGGATACATATACGGTAAAATATACGACCGCAGGGCGGTAGGACAATTGCATAACGCGTATCTGACTGTGACGCTTGCCCTTTGTCTGGCGGTCGTATTATCCCTGTTTCTGACCCTGATAGACGGTGTGCGCAGAAATGGTGCAAGACTGGAAGCGGAATGCGTGACAGACATCGGGCTGCAGAGCATCCTGGCGGAATACCACCGTGAGCTGATGAAGCAGTACAATCTGTTTGCCATCGACTCTTCCTATGGGACTGCCGGCTGCGGCAAAGCCAATACAGAGGCGCATCTGCTGCGGTATCTGTCAGGGAACTTAAGCTATGATGATATTTTTCTATCGGATTATCTGTACAGGGATTTTCTCGGTCTTGCCGTGGAACGAGTGGAATTGACGAAAGTATCTATATTGACGGATCATGGGGGAGCGCTGTTCCGCAGCGATGCCGTGGAGGCTGTGAAAGCTGATGTGGGACTGGGCCTTTTACAGGAGCTTCAGAGCTGGATGCAGAATGTGGAAATCAATGGCCTTGAAGAGGGAACGGAAGAGAACCAAAAACAGGAACTTGACAGTGAAATCAGGGAATGGGTCAATGAATATGATGGCAGGGAAATCCAGGTAAGTGAGGATGAGTGGAAGAGAGCGGAAGTCAAGAATCCGACGGACGGACTGGAGGCAAAGAAGAGAATGGGGCTTTTGCGTTTGGTGGTAGGCGATGAGGCGAATATATCTCCCAATGTCATACACCCGGAGAGCCTGATTCTGAACAGAATGCAGCAGGGGCAGATAAATTACGGAAACATGGCGTGGGAGGGAAATACGGAGACAGAACAACTGACGGAAAGGTTTCTCTTTCAGGAATATCTCCTGCGCTACATGGGGCGGTTCGGAAAGGAATGCGAGGAGGACGCGCTGCGATATCAGATTGAATATCTGGTAGCAGGCAAGGAGAGCGACGTGGAAAATCTGAAAAGCGTCGTCAACCGTCTGTGCATCCTCAGAGAAGCCGCAAACGCGATGTACCTGATGTCGAATGAGGCGAAGAGGGGAGAAATCCGGCTGGTTGCGGCGGCTGCCTGTACTCTGATTACGCTGCCGGCTCTGACGCCTTTGCTGGAGAGCGCGATTCTTCTGGCATGGGCTTACGCGGAAAGCGTATATGATATCAGGACGCTTCTGGCAGGAGGTAAGGTGCCTGTTCTGAAAGACGATGGGAGCTGGCACTATAGTCTCTCTGCGGCGCTGAACGGCAGCTTGCAGGATGAAAGCACCGGGGGCGAGGGATTGGCTTATGAAGACTATCTGAGAATTTTCATGATGCTTTCCGATTTGGACATGCTTACCGGGCGGGCCATGGACATGGTGGAAGCCGATATCAGGAAAACGCCGGGCAATGCCGCTTTTCGGCTGGACGGCTGCTTTAAGGCAGTAGAAGCCCATATCCGGATTGGCAGCAGCTACGGCTTTCAATATGAGATAACAAGACAGAAAAGCTATGAGTGAGGATAAGCGAGGTGAGCAGTGATGTCCTTTTTATGGAACGGCGGCAACCAAATAAATATTTCAAACAAAAAAGGAAAACCTTCTCCGACACATCATTTTTTTATCCCGGATTCTGCCCTGAATCCGGATACTTCCCAGGATGGCGGCGGGTGCCGCGCATCTGTCCTGTGCCGTTTCATGGAGAGGACATCACTGTTTGCCTTCTTTTCCAGGAAAATAGAGGCTGGTATGACAGTGGAGGCTTCTATCGTACTTCCTTTGTTTCTCTTTTTCTTCCTGAATCTGGGATGCGCCATAGAGATGATTCGGCTGCACGGCAATCTGCAGCTGGCCTTGTGGCAGATTGGGAGCAAGATGGCTGTTTACGGTTATGCGCTGGACAGCGGGGAGCAGCCGGAAAACAGTGATGGCTGGTGGAGAGATCTGGCAGGAATTGCGGTCTCTGCCACCTATGTGAAAGGGCAGATAATAAACTCTGCAGGAGCGGACTATCTGAATGGTTCTCCTCTTACGAATGGGGCTGCCGGCATACAGTTGTGGGAGAGCGAGATATTCGGTTCTGATGATGAAATCGACATTGTCGTCACATATTCGGTTTCTCCCTGGAATGGCCTGATTGGATTTTGGCCTTTCCGGATGGCGAACCGATATTATGCGCATATCTGGAATGGGTATCGGCTGTCCGGCGTCGGGGAAGCGGGAGAGGTGACGCAGATTGTCTATGTCACGGAAAGCGGAGCCGTGTACCATATGAGCATGGAATGTACACATCTGCAGCTTTCTGTGCGGGAGATTTCTTCGTTTGAGATTGATGAGATGCGGAATCAGGGAGGAGGCAGATACTACCCTTGCTCCAGATGTGCGGGAGGAGGACTGCCGTCCGTTTTGTATATTACAAATGAAGGGGATCGCTACCATTGTGACAGGGGATGCTCCGGCCTGAAGAGGACGGTGTCTTCTATGACGATAGAGCAGGCTCAGGAAGCGGGATACCGGCCCTGCAGCCGCTGTGGAGGATGAAGAATATGTGGAATATACTGCTTGTGACAGGCTGGCTTATTGTCGCTGGAATTATGGATGTGAGAACCCGCAGAGTGCCGGTCTGGATGCTGGCATTGGGAGGTGTTCTGGCTGCGTGGGCAGTATTTTGTCAGTATGGTGGATATCCGGAGGTGCTGAAAGGGTGTTTGCCGGGACTCCTGCTTGTGGCCGTCGCTTTCGCGACGAAAAAGGCAGGCTATGGGGATGGCATTGTGCTGTGCTGTCTGGGCGTGGTGCTGGGAGGCGAGAGGAGCCTGCTGCTATTCGGGATAAGCCTGTTTCTGATTTCTCTCTGTGCACTGATTCTGCTCGCGCTGCGCAGGGTGAAGAGAAATACGGGACTGCCGTTTCTGCCATTTCTGGCGGTGGCATGGATTCTGGTTGTGAATCTGTAGTTATGGTTTATGCGGATTTTTTGGACAGGAGGAGCAATGAAAGACAGGAATGCTTATTTTACTGTGGAGGCGGCGCTGGTGCTACCGATGGTAATCGGTGTGATACTTTTTGTTGTTTATACAATGCTGCTTCAATATGACAGATGCCTGCTGGAACAGGATATAGGGGCGATTGCCCTGTGGGGAAGCCTTGTGGAGGTATCCGGCACGGCGGAGCTGGAGCAAAAAGCGCAGGCACGGATGTCTGGATTGTACAGGGAAAAGTATATAGCCTGGAGGATTACGGAATTGAACGCCGCTTTGGACAGGAATCGCTTTTGCGTGAAGGGAGCAGGGCAGCTGACATTTCCCGTACCGGGATGGAATTTCTGGAATGGGAACAATGTGTGGGGGGCGGAGGCCGGCTATGGGTACAGCAGACTTTCCCCGGTGACATTTATCCGGCTATGCCACAGGTTTCAGGAAGAAGCGGGGAGGTGAGAGGCGGAATGCTGAATGTGGAATATGTGAGAAGCCTGAACTGCAATTACGAAAGAATCCTGCTGGACAAAATGCCGGAGGAGCAAAAATACCAATACAGCATCCTCGGAAGATGTCAAATCAGCGGACTGCTTTCGTGCAGCCTTCGCTATATCGATGGGCGTGCGTATCTTTATTATGATATATCCTCCAGGCAGAATATAGCGCTTCTGTATGGCAACCGCTGTATCACCAGAGAATGGGTAAGGGACTTTCTGTGGAGCCTGCGGCATATCCGGCAGGAACTGGGGCGTTTCCTGCTAAGCGTGGACAATATCATCTGGTATCCGGAGCAGATATTCCAGGAATTGGAGAATCATGTTTTTTCTTTTCTGTATATCCCTTATTATGAGGGAGAATCAGGATTTATGAAGCTCATGGAATTCTGGGTGGAGCATATAGACTATAATGACGAAGTACTGGTGGACTGTGTCTACCGTATGTACGAGAGGGTGGAGCGAAATGGAGAGGTTTATTTACAGACCCAGATTTTTGAAGATGCGGAATGCCTGGAAATCACCAAACTCCCGGAGCTGGCATATACAGTGGTAGAGGAGTCCGGAGTGGAAGAAATCAGAGAGAATCTTCCGCCGGCCGTCCCTGTCGTCGACATCAAAAAAGAAAATCAGATACAGGAGAAGCCGCCTAAATCCGGCAAAAAAGGAATCAGAGGAATTCTTGAGGGAAAGCGGAGCCGCAACCAGAAGCTGAGGGAGGATTACCGGCAGTTCATGCAGCAGGAGATGACGGGCTATGATTATAAGGTGACGGAAGAAACCCATTATGAAAGTACCTATGGACAGACGGTATTCTTTGAAGACAAAGCGGGTACGACAAAACAGTCTCACAGACTGCTTACACCCGAGGGGCAGCTTTTTTTAAGTCTGGAGCAGCCAAGCCTTTCCATAGGGAAAAGAAAGGGTGAGGTGGATCTGGTGCTGCAGGATTCCTCGGTCAGCCGGCTGCACGCCCGTATTACCAATGAGGAGGGTTCTGCCTATCTGGAGGATTTAAACTCCACAAACGGAACCTTTCAGAACGGCCAGCGCATGCATCCTTATGAAAAGAAAAAGCTGGAGGAGGGAGACGAGATAAAATTCGGAAAAGTCGTTTTTATTTTCCGTTAGGGGAATACTGATTGAAAAGCATATGAAATTATGCTAGAATCAATAGGACAGAAAAAGTGATACTCAGGAGGAGAGAAATCCTTGCGGCCATTGAAATTCCAACCGATTGTGAGCGCAGCCCTGGTGGCAGTCAATGTACTTGTCTTTTTGATGTGCCATTTTGCGGGAAATCTGATATATGGTGCAGGTGAGCTGGATGTCTACCATGTGCTGGTACAGGGAGAATATGGCAGGATTCTGTGGTCTATGTTTCTTCACAGCGGGATAAATCATCTGTTCAATAATATGGTGATACTGTTCTTTCTGGGTGCGATGATTGAAAAGGAAGTAGGACATATCGGATATGGGGTGCTGTATTTCCTCTCAGGTATCGGCGGGAATGTGCTGTCGCTTTTATCCAGAGCGGTTCAGGGAGACATGACCGCTTCGCTGGGGGCCAGCGGCGCAGTATTCGGACTTGACGGAGTATTGCTTGCTATGGTATTGTTTTCTGGCAGGAGAATGGAGAATGTGACTCCGGCAAGGGTTCTGCTGATGATAACATATTCCCTCTACAGCGGCTTTAGGGGCCAGAACATTGATAATGTGGCTCATGTGGGAGGGCTGCTGACAGGATTCGCGGCGGCCGGCATAATGTGTTTTTGGAAGAGATGGAGGCAGCAGCGGGCGGCAGACTGATATTTCATGCACGGCATCAGATGATTTGAAGAGAATGGATTGTGAGGTGTGGCTTTGAACATTAATATTTATTACGGCGGCAGGGGTATTATTGATGATCCGACTTTGTTCGTGATTAATAAGATGCAGGAAATTTTAGAAGAGCTCCGGGTCGATGTCACGCGCTATAATCTGTACGAGAGCAAAAATGCCATAACCACGCTTCCCCAGACTTTGAAAAACGCGGACGGCATTATTCTCGCCACCACTGTGGAATGGTATGGTATCGGCGGATATATGCAGCAGTTTCTGGATGCCTGCTGGCTGTTCGGGGACAAGGAAAAGATAGCTGAAATCTATATGTGTCCGGTGGTCATGTCCACCACCTATGGAGAGCGGGAAGCAAAGCTGAACCTGTCCACCGCATGGGAGATTCTGGGCGGCCTGCCCTGCAGCGGTATCTGCGGCTATATCGAAAATACGTTCACCCTGGAAATGAATGAGCAGTATATCAGAATCATTGAAAAGAAAGCAGAGAACATGTACCGTTCCATCAACCAGCATATAGCATGTTTTCCTGCCAGCAATCAGGCGGTGAAGCAAAAAATCGCTGTGCCGAAGAGTAATAATCTGACTCCTCAGGAGACAGAGCAGCTTTCCGAGTATGTATCCGATGACAGCTATGTGCAGCGGCAGAAAGAGGATATCCGGGAATTGACCAGCCTGTTCAGGGATATGCTGGACGAAGAGGGGATGGATAATGAAGAGGAATATCTGGCATCTTTCAAGCGGGTATTTAAGCCCCAGGAAGGATTTCAGGCGGAGTATTCTTTTGATATAGAGGAGAAAAGGAAGAAACTGATTCTTTCCGTTGATGGCTCCAAGCTGGAATGCGGTTATGGAATCTGTGAACGGCCGGACGTGGAGGTGCAGTTGGGGAAAGCCGCCATGGAGGACATTGTGAATGGACGGATGACTTTCCAGAGAGCGTTCATGTCCGGTTCCATGAAAGCGAAAGGAGATTTCAAGCTTTTGAGGTCTCTTGACCAATTGTTCAATTTTGAAGAGAAATAAATACCCGCAAGGCGGGCATGGGGGTATAAAGATGAAAAAAGATGATTGTATTTTCTGCAGGATTGCCAATGGAGAGATTCCGTCAAAAACTTTATACGAAGACAGCGAGTTCCGGGTAATTCTGGATTTGGGGCCGGCTGCCAAGGGCCATGCTTTGATTCTCCCCAAGGAGCATGCCGAGAACCTGTACGACCTCCCGGAAGGAACTGCTGCTGCCGCAATGGTCCTGGCTCAGAGAATGGCAAGGATCATGCAGAAGAAGCTTCAGTGTGACGGACTGAATCTGGTACAGAATAATGGAGAAGCGGCAGGACAGACGGTGCATCATTTCCATCTCCATCTGATTCCGAGATATATTGATGATGGACAGAGCATCAATTGGAAGCCTGGAAAACCGACCCAGGAAGAGCTGGAAGCGATAAGAAAACTGATTGCGGAATAGAGCCATTGGACAAAGCGGAACAATAGCGGGAGATAAGGGAGCGATTATGAGAGTATTGAATGTCTCCGAAATTACCGAAAACATAAAGGAAATGTGCATCGAGGCGAATCATTATCTTTCGGAGGATATGAGATGTGCCATACAGACAGCGGCAAAGCAGGAAGAGTCCGCTTTGGGCAGACAGATACTGGAGCAGCTGCAGGAGAATATGCAGATAGCAGGGGAGGATATGATTCCCATATGCCAGGATACGGGGATGGCTGTAATCTTCATGGAAGTCGGCCAGGATGTGCACTTTGAGGGAGGCTTGCTGGAAGAAGCTGTCAATGAGGGAGTCCGGCAAGGCTATGTGGGAGGCTTCCTTCGAAAATCTGTAGTAAGAGATCCTATTGAGAGGGAAAACACCAAAGACAATACGCCCGCAGTCATACATTATGCCATTGTGCCCGGAGACAAGGTGAAGATTACTGTGGCACCGAAAGGTTTCGGAAGCGAGAATATGAGCCGCGTGTTCATGCTCAAGCCGGCTGACGGCCTGGAGGGTGTGAAAGATGCTGTGCTGACGGCTGTGGAGGATGCGGGGCCGAATGCCTGTCCGCCCATGGTGGTGGGAGTGGGCATCGGGGGAACCTTTGAAAAATGCGCTTTGCTGGCGAAGAGAGCTCTGATCCGCTCGATAGAGGAACGATCCAGGATACCTTATGTATGTGAACTGGAGAAAGAATTGCTGGAGAGAATCAATTGCTCCGGCATCGGTCCCGGAGGACTGGGTGGAACCGCCACTGCTTTGGCTGTCAATATCGAAACCTATCCCACGCATATCGCGGGACTGCCTGTAGCGGTGAACATCTGTTGTCATGTGAACCGCCATGCGGTGAGGACAATATAAAGGGGAATTGAAAATGGAAAGATACATTACAGTACCGCTGACCGCTGAGACAGCTGCTTCTCTTCAGGCGGGCGATTATATATATTTGACAGGGACTATCTATACGGCCAGGGATGCTGCCCATAAAAGAATGTATGAGGCTCTGGAGCGGGGGGAGAAGCTTCCGTTTGATATGAAGGACAATGTGATTTATTATATGGGGCCATCGCCTGCCAGAGAAGGGAGACCTATCGGCTCCGCCGGACCGACTACGGCGAGCCGCATGGATAAGTATGCTCCGGCTCTTCTGGATTTAGGATTGAGGGGGATGATAGGAAAAGGAAAACGCCGCCAGACAGTGAAAGATGCTATTATGCGCAACAGCGCGGTTTATTTCGCTGCAGTAGGAGGGGCGGGAGCATTGCTGTCTCATTCTATCATCGCTTCAGAAGTGATTGCCTATGAAGATTTGGGAACCGAAGCCATCCGAAAGCTGGAAGTGAAAGATTTTCCCGTCATTGTGGTGATGGATGCTGAGGGGAATGACTTATACGAAACGGCGGCCCGGCAACATCGTCGGGATTACGCTGAAGGCTGAAATTACGCTGAAGCGAAAATTATTGGCGGAAACATTCAAAAAAGTGATTGACAAGTAAAGACCTTTTATGTATAATAATACTCGTGTCACGTAAAGTGATTGGGAAAAGCATATTGGCAGCGCATAAGTTCGGATTAAGGAGAAATACTCAAGAGGCCGAAGAGGCGCCCCTGCTAAGGGTGTAGGTCGGGCAACCGGCGCGAGGGTTCAAATCCCTCTTTCTCCGTTTCGCTGTCAATGCGATGAGCGCAGAAGCGTTGGGGTTCAATGCTTCTGCTTTTCTTTAAAAAGTTGTCGAAACAGTATTGACAATTTTTGGCGAATGTGCTAGAATTCAAAGCACTGCAAAGTTTGAAAAAGTTCTGAAAATAAGAAAATGAAAATTTTGCAAAAAAGTTGTTGACAAAAGCGATGGCATGTGATATCCTATCAGAGTTGTCGCTGATGAAGACGACGGAGCACCTTGACAAACGAACAGCAATGCAACCCTGAAGATTCCGGAGACCATCCGCAAGGATGGAGGAAATTCAGAGAGACAAGAAGAGTTTAACACGACCTAGACAAACCTAAACGAACCAGAGGATACACGAGGAAGCCGGTCCGGGAGGACCGGAGGCCGAGCGCAGACTGGGAAGTAGGGATAGGACGACCATGAGCAAGAACATGAGAGTTCGATCCTGGCTCAGGATGAACGCTGGCGGCGTGCCTAACACATGCAAGTCGAACGGGGGCGGATTGAAACCTAGTGATATCCGCCCGAGTGGCGGACGGGTGAGTAACGCGTGGACAACCTGCCGCATGCAGGGGGATACCGGCTGGAAACAGCCGCTAATACCGCATATGCGCACGAGGGCCGCATGGCCCGGTGCGGAAAGGATGCAAATCCGGCATGCGATGGGTCCGCGTCCGATTAGCTAGTTGGCGGGGCAGCGGCCCACCAAGGCGACGATCGGTAGCCGGCCTGAGAGGGCGGACGGCCACATTGGGACTGAGA